>NZ_JBSGVG010000013.1:6832-202955 GCF_053608345.1 Nocardia sp. NPDC055050 | reverse complement strand
ACGAATCCGGTTTCCACGGGGTACTCGGCGGGGCGCGCGCGCTGGCCGGCACCTACGAGATGACGGCCTGAACCAGCACCGGGGGTGGCCCCCCCGCAGCGCGCGGAGGCAACCGGGGTCAGTCGAGCGGCGGCGCGTTCTCGGTGATGGTGGCCAGAGTCGCCGCCACCGACATATCGGGCTTGATGACGACGCCCTTCTCGCGGAGAAAGCCGTCGAACAACTGCACGACGGCATTGGTCGTCCGATCGACGAACAGTGCGGTCGGGTCCGGCAGCGGGACGGGATCGGTGTCGAGCCACAGGTCGGTGACGGCCATGACGAATCCGACGATGCCGCGCAGCAGATGATCGATACCGTCGGTATCGAGCGCGACCGAGGACAGCACACTGCGGCTGCGCTCGGCCAGATCGTGCGACAGGCGCCGACCGATGTCCAACGGGCGAGCGTCCGGGTCGGCGCCCGAGACGCTCTGGGTGAGGACGAGGAACCGGAACACGTCGGGATGTTCGGCGATGACCCCGGCGTAGGCGGTGAGGAACCGATGGATCGTGACCCTGGGCGGCTGCATGATGAGCGAGAGATCCGGCGCGACGGCCGCGTATATCTGCGCGACGAGCCAGTCCGAGACCGCGCCGTCGAGCTCGGATTTGTCGGCGAACATGCGGTACAGACGCGGTTTGGCGACGCCCATCTCGCGAGCCAGCGCCTCCATGCTCAGCTGGGGTCCGTCGCGGTCGATGCACCGCACCGCGCCCGCGATGACCTGTTCGCGGGTGAGCAACCGTACGGGCGACCGGCGAGCCGGTCTAGACGATGTAGTCACTGTTCTCCCTGATCCGCCCTTCGCGTACGGCCAGGATAGCGGCGCCCGGCGAGGCACAGGCCGCCGTATCGCGGGCGGACTCCGAGGGGGTGTTGACAGCGGCCCTTTCGATCCTCAAGATATTCCCGGTACTACGCGTACCAGAAAATGGTACCGGCGGTACTATTGATTGCGCACGGAGCAACGAAGCCCCGTGCCGGAAGGAGTCTCGTATGACGCGCGAAACCGGAAACCACACTCCCGGGGCAGCGTCATCCAGAACGCATCTGGTGCGCAACGGCGACATTTCACTCGCTGTCTACGAATTCGGCCCACAAGACGGCATTCCGGTGGTTCTCGTCCACGGTTGGCCCGATACCCATCACCTCTGGGACGGCGTCGTTCCGCTGCTGTCGGACAAATACCGCGTGATCTCCTACGACACCCGCGGGTACGGCCAATCCAGCGCGCCGACCCAGGTGTCGGCCTACGAGCTGAACCGGCTCGCGACCGACTTCTTCGCCGTGGTGGAGGCCGTCAGCCCCACCGAACCCGTGCACGTCGTGGCCCATGACTGGGGCTCGGTCCAGGTCTGGGAAGCGGTGTGCGAACCGGGCGCGGACCAGTACGTCGCGTCGTTCACCTCGATCTCGGGCCCCAACCTCGACCACCTGGCCGCCTGGATGCGCCGTGGTGTGCTGTCGGGAACCCCGCGTGGGATCTGGGGCGCGCTCAGCCAGTGCCTGTCCTCGGCCTACACCACCTTCTTCATGCTGCCGATCCTGCCGGACCTGTTCTTCCGGCTCGTGGGCACCGAGAAGGTCTGGAAGTTGTTCCTTCGCGCGGTCGAGGGCACCTCCGCGGAGCAGATCTCGCTGGCGCCGACCCTGAAACAGGACATGATCTCGGGGCTGCGCTTCTACCGGGCCAACATCCTGGCCCGCATGTTCGGGCCACGGGAACGACGCACCACCGTGCCGGTGCAGTTGCTGGTCAACACCCGTGACATCGCCGTGCGCCCCGCGGGCTACGACGACACCGCGAAGTGGGCCGATCAGGTCGTGCGCCACGACCTGTCGCGCGGGCACTGGCTGCCCTACTCCGACCCCGCCGCGATCGCCGGCTACGCCGACGCGTTCATCCAGGCTCAGCCCAAGTAACGACGAATGAGAGAAAAGCACATGCTCGACTTCGACATCGTCATTACCGACGGTCTCTGGTTCGACGGCACCGGCGCCCCCGCCGCCCGGCGCAATATCGGCATCCGTGACGGCATCGTCGAGGCCGTCTCCGCGACCGCGCTACCGATCGGCACCGACACCGAGGTGATCGAGGCCGCGGGTAAGTGGGTGCTGCCCGGCTTCGTCGACGTGCACACCCACTACGACGCCGAGATGCTGCTCAAGCCCGAACTGTCGGAGTCGCTGCGCCACGGCGTCACCACGGTCGTCGTCGGCAACTGCTCGCTCTCGACCGTCCTGGCCTCCAACGCCGACTGCGCCGACCTGTTCAGCCGCGTCGAAGCCGTGCCGCGCGACGCTGTTCAGGGCGCCCTCGACAAGCACCGCACCTGGTCGGACCCGGCCGAGTACGCGAAGGCACTCGATTCGCTGCCCCTCGGCCCCAATGTGGCGGCGTTCCTCGGTCACTCCGATCTGCGCACGCACGTGCTCGGGCTCGGGCGAGGGGTCACCCGCGACACCAAGCCCACCGCCGCCGAAATCGAGCAGATGACCAGCCTGCTCGAGGCGGCGGTCGACGCCGGCTTCCTCGGTTTGTCGTCGATGACGAACAAGCTCGACAAGATCGATGGCGAGGAATACCGGTCGCGGTCGCTGCCGTCTACTTACACCCGCGGCAAAGAGGTGCGCGCGCTCAACAAGGTGCTGCGTCGGCGCGATCGGGTGCTGCAGAGCGCCCCTACGGTCGGCTTCAACCCCAACATCGCCAAGTTCTTCGTCGGCAGCGCCGGCATCGGCCGGCCCAAGCTGCGCACCTCGCTGCTCTCGGCCGCTGATTCCAAAGCCTACCCGCCGCTGGTGTGGTTCATGCTCTACGCCGCGCCGCTGCTGAATCGCTTCGCGCGCACCGACTTCCGCTGGCAGCACCTGCCCGTGCCGTTCACCGTCTACGCCGACGGCATCGACCTGGTGGTGTTCGAGGAGTTCGGCGCCGGTGCCGCGGCCCTGCATCTGAAAGACCAGGTCGAACGCAACGAGCTGCTCCAGAGCGAGCCCTACCGTCGCTGGTTCCGCAAGCAGTACGACAACAAGTTCACCCCGCGCATCTGGCACCGCAACTTCTTCGATGCCGAGATCATCGCCTGCCCTGACGAATCGGTGGTCGGCAAGTCGATCGGGCAGGTCGGCAAGGACCGCGGGCTGCACCCCGTCGACGCCTACCTCGACATGGTGGTCGAGTACGGTCCCGCGCTGCGCTGGCGCACCACGATCGCCAACGATCGCCCCGAGTACCTGAACAAGCTCGCCGCCAGCCCCGGCGTGCAGATGGGCTTCGGCGACGCCGGGGCGCACCTGCGCAACATGTCGTTCTACAACTTCCCGCTGCGGTTGCTCGAAAGGGTGCTGCGGGCGCAGGAAGCCGGCAAGCCGTTCCTGAGCGTGGAACGTGCCGTCCACCGCCTCACCGGCGAGCTCGCCGACTGGTATCAGATCGACGCCGGTCACCTGCGCGAAGGCGGTCGAGCCGACCTGGTTGTCATCGATCCGGCCGGGCTCGACGAGCAGGTACATCAGCTCCACGAAGCTCCGCTGCCCGAATTCGGCCTCGACCGGATGGTCAACCGCAACGACCGCGCCGTCGTGGCCACCGTCGTCAACGGCCGCCGGGTTTTCGGCGCGGGCGAAGTCGCGCCCGGCATCGGCGCGGACTGGGGAACCGGGCGGTTCCTGCGCGCCGGCCACGACAACTCCGCTCCCCTCGCACAGGAGACCCGATGAAACTCCCGTTCCGTCGCACGGCCAGGACCGTGCGCGCACCTGATGTGGCGCTGCAGGCACGCAATGTGAAGTTCGACTGGACCTCGGCGCCCCTGCACTGGATGCCGTCCGAGCCGATCGCCTCGCACGTGGTGAACTCGCTGAACCTGCTGCTGCCCGAGGGCGAGCGGATGTTCTGCGCCACCTACCGCGACGCGCTGCCCTACGTGCGCGATGCCAAGGTGCGCGAGGCCATGCTCGGATTCATCGGCCAGGAGTCGATGCACGCCGAAACCCATGCCAAGGTCCTCGACCAGGTGTTCACGGCCCACCACATCGACACCGCGCCCTACACCCGCCAGATGGAGTACGTGTTCCGTAACTCCCTCGGCGCGCGCGAGGGCAGCCCGCAACAGGCTCAGACCCGGCTGGTCGAGCGGTTGGCGTTCATTGCCAGCCTCGAGCATTTCTTCGCCTGGCTCGGCGACTGGATTCTCAACGCCGACCTGGAAAAACACGGCGCCGAACCGCGTGTGCTCGACCTGTTCCGCTGGCACGGCGCCGAGGAGGTCGAACACCGCAGTGTCGCCCACGATGTCGCGATCTACTTCGGCGCGGGCTACCTCCGCCGTACGGCGATGATGCTGATCGTCATCCCGATCCTGCTCAGTCTGCTCGTGCGCGGCACCAAGTTCCTGGTCAATCAGGATCCCGAACTACCGAAGATGGGCTACCCCACGCTGATCTGGAAGATCCTCGGGGCGATGTGGCGCGGTGCGCTGCCGGGTATTCCGGCGCTGCTGATCAGCGCCGGGTCCACCTTCGATCCGCGCTACGACCCGGCGAACGTCGGCTCCACCGAGCAGGCGATCGCCTACCTCGCCAAGTCCCCGGCGGCCAGGGCGGCGGCACAGTGACCGTGTATCCCGCGCCCGAGGCGATCCCGCCGGACCTGTACGGCAAGCACGATCACGATCCGACCACCAAGGTGATCGACACCGTGGCCAACCTGCGAGTTCGCTGGTCGACGTTGATCAATCGCCGACCGATCCTCACCAGGGCCGACGACGCCCGCTTCCCGGTGGTCGTCACCGACCGGGTGCTGGTGGCACAGGACCAGGCCGTCGTCGATCTGGGCCTGCGCGCCCCCGACGGTGCTGCGCTGCCCCGGTGGGCGCCGGGCGCGCACATCGACATCGAACTCCCGTCCGGGCGTCTGCGGCAGTACTCGCTGTGCGGCGACCCGGCCGAAACCGGCGAGTACCGCATCGCGGTGCGCCGCATTCCGCAGGGCGGTGGCGGGTCGATCGAGGTCCACGACGAACTGCCGGTCGGTACCGAGGTCGTGGTCCGCGGACCGCGCAACGCGTTCCCGTTCGCGCCGCCCGGGCGTGGTTCTTCGGCGAAACGCCTGCACTTCGTGGCGGGTGGTATCGGCATCACCCCGATCCTGGCGATGGCGCGCGCCGCCGACCGGCTCGGCATCGACTGGACGCTGGTCTATTGCGGGCGAAGCCGCGACACCCTGCCGTTCCTCGACCAGCTCGCCGAACTCTCCGGACGCGTCGTGGTGCGAACCGACGACGAGCACGGAACACCTGGTGCCACAGACCTTCTCGACGGTGTCGATCACGACACGGCGATCTATTGCTGTGGACCCACCCCGATGACGGCCGCCCTCGTCGCCGCGGTGCGCACGATGCCGGGCATCGAGTTCCACTCCGAAAGGTTCTCTCCCGCACCGGTCGTCGACGGCACCGCGTTCGAAGTGGAGTTGGCGAGCACCGGTGAGGTCGTGCCCGTCGCCGCCGACCAGACCATGCTCGACGCACTGCTCGCGGTCCGCCCCGATCAGCCCTACTCGTGTCGCCAGGGCTTCTGCCGCACCTGCGTCGTCCACGTCACCGACGGCTCCCCCGACCACCGCGACGGCGCGCTGACCCCCGAGGAACACGCCGCGGGCGTCACCCTGGCCTGCGTCTCGCGCTGCGCGGGAAAACGCCTGGTCCTCGACCTCTGAGCCCGAGTGGCCCGGCGCACCGGACTCCGCCTGTGTCCGTGAATCGGCATCGAAGAACACCACTGTACGCGTAGTGTGCGACGTGCAATTCTGTTCGCACACAAGGAGTTTCCGTGGCGTCCTCTCTGACGAAACGCCTGGCCGCGCTCTTCGGCGCGTCCTGCGCAGCCCTACTACTCGCGGTGCCGGCGGCCGCGCCCGGTTCCGCCGACAACGCGGTTCTCGAAAGCCCGGCCACCGGATGTTCGACGACGCCGGTCCCCGACAATGTCGCGTTCGACGGCCGGTATTACCGCGTCCACGTCCCCGCCGGGGTATCCGCCGGTGCTCCGCTGGTTGTCGCGATCCACGGTGGCTACGACCGACCCGAAGGAATCGAGGCGGTGTCGGGCTGGAACGCCCTGGCCGATCAGCACAAGTTCATCGTCGTCTACCCGCGTGGCATCAAGACCGAGAACAAGCCGGACGGCACGCCCGGTTGGGGCTGGAACGCCGACGCGGCCGACGTGACCCATATCAAGAAGGTCGTGACCGAGGTCAGCACGAAATACTGTGTGGCGCCGAACCGCATCCATCTGACCGGTCATTCCAACGGTGGTCAGATGGCCTCGCGCGCGGCCTGCACCGCGCCCGAGGTCTTCGCGTCCGGCGCGGTGTACGCACCGGCGCCACCACCGACCGGATGCGATCCCGCGCGCGCGGTCTCGTGGGGCGTGTTCGCCTCGGCGAACGACACCACTGTCATCGAACCCATCGCCTACAGCCACGTCATGTACTGGAGCTGGGAAAACCGTCCGTGCCAGAACGAGCAGCCCGACGGCGGCACCGACGTCAAGGACTCCCGGCACTGGGATTGCGAATCCGGCACCGAAGTGCTGTGGCGGGTCTACAACGGCGGCAGCCATTCCTGGCCGACAGGCACGCGGCGCACCGAGATGCTGAACCGGATGTGGCAGTTGTTCCAGGCCAACCCACGCCCGTAGCGACCCCGACGGAGGGGCAGGCCGTGGCGGCTCAGCCGGCCAGCCCCTCCGGATCGACCAGCAAGCGCTTGAGCACCTTGCCGGTCTCACCGCGCGGCAGCGCGTTGAGGAAGGTGACGTCGCGCGGAACAGAGAAGCGGCTGAGGCGGTTTCGGACGTAGGTGCGCACCATGTCAGGGTCGAGCCCGGAGCCTTCGTGCTTGACGAGGAACGCGGCCAGACGCTGCCCGAATTCGCGATCGGGCACGCCGACCACCGCGACATCGGTGACCTGCGGCAGGTGCGCCAGCGCCTCCTCCACCGGGCGCGGGAAGACGTTCTCACCGCCCGAGATGATCATCTCGTCGTCGCGGCCCGCCACGAACAGCCTGCCCTCGGCATCGAGGTAGCCGAGGTCGCCGGTGTCCATCATGCCGTCGGATTCCTCGGGCGGGGAATCGCTGACATAACCGTCGAACAGCATGTGATTGCCGACGAAGATCCGCCCCACCACGCCGACCGGCACCGCCTTGTGCTCGGCATCGAGGATGGCGATCTTGGTGCCCAGCGGCGGGCGTCCGGCCGTCGTCGGTGCGGCGCGCAGGTCGTCGGGCCCGGCCACGCTGGCCCAGGAGACCTCCGTGGACCCGTAGAGGTTGTAGAGGACGTCGCCGTAGTCGTCGAGGAACCGGTCGACGGTAACCGCCGCGAGCGGCGCGCCACAGCTGATCACATGCCGCAGGCTGCTCAGGTCGTACCGCTGTCGCACCTGCTCGGGCAGGTCGACGAGGCGTTGCACCATCGTGGGCACCGCGATGAGCGTGTGCACCCCGTGTTCGGCGACGCGGCGCAGGCATTCCTCGGCGTCGAAGCCCTGGGTCAGCACCACTGTGGCTCGCACCGCGGTGCTCAATTGCAGCGCGGAGAGCCCCCAGGTGTGGAACAGCGGCGCCGGGATCATCATGGTGCTGCCGGCGTGGATCGGAATCAGCGACAGCAGCGCGACCAACGTGTCGAAACCCTTCGGGTGCGGACGCCGCGCTCCCTTCGGGGTGCCGCTGGTGCCCGAGGTGAGCACGATCTGACGTCCGGGCACCGTCGGGACGGGGAACTTCGTGTGGCGGACCGCGATGAGGTCTTCGATCGTGATCCGGGTCGGGTCGGCGGGCGCGTCGTCGGTGAAGAAGCGCGGCAGATCGGTGTGCAGGTACTGGACCAGATGCGCCAGATCGGTGTCGACGAACAACGCCGAGAGCCGGTGCCGCTGCACGATGTCCTCGATCCGCCGCCCCGACAGTCCCGAGTTCAGCAGCGCGACGTCGACCCCGAGCTTGCCCGCCGCGACCATGGATTCGACCATGCCGCAATGATTTCCGGCCAGTAGCCCCACCGCGTCGCCCGCACGCAGCCCGACCTCGTACATCGCACCCGCCAACGCGGTGGTCCGCTTGTCGGTTTCGGCGAAGGTGGCGATGCTGGTGTCGTCGACGAGCGCGACCTGGTCCGGGCTGTGCGCGGCGCCTGCGGCGTAGCCGCCCGCCAGATTGAATCCCCACCGGTACAGCGAGCGCAGCTGCCTGGCCGAGGTCAGCGGCGGCGACACCTGGCCCGACTGCACCCACCAGCGCACGATTTCGGACTTGCGCCGGATCGGTGCCCGGTTGCCATTGGCCACCACCGAGGTCCGTGCGCCACCCACGACGTCGGCCGCCCGGCGCAGCCCATCCTTGACCCACCCGATGATCACCGAGTTCGTCACCCCCGCGAGCGTCGGGTGCAGCCGCGGCGCCGCGAAGACGGTCACGCTCACCCGGGTGCGCTGCTCGTCGCCGGTGAGCCGGACCAGGGCGAAACTGCCCGATTCGGGGTTGTGCAGTTCGAAACTCTCGTACCAGCGACCGATGGTCAGTGCCAGCCCCGTTCGCCGCACGCCCGCGGCCCGGTCCCCGATTCTGACCTCCCACACGGTGCTCCCGTCCGGCTGGAGCAGCCGATCGCACCCCCCGATCCCGGCCCACAGCCGCGGATAACTCTGCGGTTCGAGCAACACATCCCACAGAGCCCGGCGTGGGATGGAGAACTCCACGGACACATCGACGACATCACTGGGCATTGCTGCGCGCTTTCCTCAGCCCGGCCACATTGCCAAGTAGTGCCTGCTCGCCTCGGCCCCCGTGCCGTGACGGTGCCCGTCGTCAGGCACTGCACCAGAAGTCATCATCGGCCTGCCCGCCCGTGGGCAAACGAAATATCTACGGATTCTGGTCACCGAACGAACCGGATCACCCAGCAGCTGTGAGAGGTGCCAACGTGATGCCGCACGCACTGGTCGAGGTGTTCGCGGGAAGGACGGCACAATGGAGGACGATGAAACAGTGGCAGCGCGACCCCAGCTCCGATGACGGCCCGCTCGGCGACGGAGGCCACGTCGGCATCGATGACCTGCGGATCCTCAGGGAGCAGTTCGTCGACTTCATGCTCGGCTACAAGTTCGCGATCGACGAGGTGACGACCAAGATCAACATCTTGCGGGAGGACTTCAACAACACCCACGAGTACAACCCGATCGAGCATGTGGGGTCGCGGCTCAAGTCGCCCGAGAGTGTTCTCGAAAAGGTCCGTCGCAAGAACTACGCGATGAATCTGGCGGCGATCCGCGAGAACGTGCTCGATATCGCCGGGGTCAGGGTGGTGTGCAGCTTCATCTCCGATATCGGCACGATCCGGGACATGCTGGCCGGTCAGGAAGACATCACGGTCCTCGAGGAGCGCGACTACATCACCCACCGCAAGCCGAACGGCTACCAGAGCATGCACCTGATCGTGTCGATCCCGGTGTTCCGCTCCGACCGCACCGAGCTGATTCCGGTCGAGATCCAGATCCGCACGATCGCGATGGACTTCTGGGCCAGCCTCGAGCACAAGATCTACTACAAGTACCGCGGCGAGGTCCCGCCGAACCTGCGCACCGACCTGGCCCAGGCCGCCGAGGTCGCCACCCAGCTCGACGAGAAGATGGAAGCGCTCCACCGCCAGGTCGACCGCAGCGCACCCCCGAAGACGAAGCCGACCACGGACTCCCTCGACCTCAGTGTGCTGTACAACAGCCTCACCGGTGGCCACCCCGTCTACCTGCGCCCCACCGATCCGCCGACCTGACGCCACCGGCTTCGATATCGACCTCACAACCACTGCGCCGCGCCGCATTTCTGGCGTCCACGCCCTGGCGATTCCGCTACTGTCCGAGCAGATCCTCGAACACGGCGCGAAAGGAACCCGGTGGTGCTCTCCCGTCGACAGCTGATCGCCGCGGCCGCGGCCGGTGGCACAGCGGCCGCGCTGGGTGTGCCCGTGAGCCGCGCCGAGGAGCTGGTGCTCGGCACGAGCGAGTTCCAGTCGCTGGCCGCGCGCGGCTACAACCGGCGCTTCGTGGCTCGACCCGCGAAGATCTTCGTGCCTTCCAGCGCCGAGGAGGTTCGTCGCGCGGTGGCCGGGGCGGTGGCCGAGGGCTCGCCGATCGCGGCGCGCTCGGGCGGACATTGCTTCGATGATTTCGTCGACAACGGCCGGACCCGTTCGATCATCGACCTCGGCCGGCTGAACGCGGTGTTCTGGGACGAGCGGCACCGCGCGTTCTCCGTCGACGCCGGCGCCGACATCGGCACCGTCTACAAGGCCCTGCACCGCTGGGGCGTGACCGTGCCAGGTGGGATCTGTCTCGGTGTCGGGATGGGCGGTCACGTCTGCGGTGGCGGCTATGGCCCGCTGTCGCGGCGCTTCGGACTCGTCGCCGATCACCTGGCCGGGGTGGAAGTCGTCACCGTCGATGCCGACGGCACGGCGAACATCGTGGTCGCGACCGGCGATGGCCCCGACCGCGATCTGTGGTGGGCGCATACCGGTGGCGGCGGCGGCAATTTCGGTGTGGTGACCCGGTATCTGCTCCGGTCGCCCGAATCAGACGGCGCGGACCCGGCACACGCGCTACCGAAGCCGCCGAGCAGCATGCTCAACGCGCGACTGATCCTGCCGATCACGACCGAGGATTCGTTCGTCCGGTTACTCACCAACTATCTCGGGTTCTTCGAACGCCACAGCGCCCCCGGCAATGACTTCGCCGGTCTCTACGCGCCGCTGATGATCCGGACGACCGGCACCGGCGCGGCCGAGATGCTGATCCTGCTCGATGCCGGAACACCGCACGCGCGAACCCGTTTCGACGAATTCGTCGCCACGGTGAGCGACGGCGTGTTCCCGCCGCCCATTCTCACCCCGCTCGCCCAGCTGTCCTACGCCGACACTGTGAACCAGGTGTATTACGCGAAGGGCGTGAACACCACGCGCGTCAAGGTCAAAGCCGCCTATCTGCGCACGGCGTACTCGGCCGATCAACTCCGAATCTTCTACCGCTCCATCACCGATCTCCGTTTCCTCGGTGAGTCCCAGCTCGAATTCCTGCCGTTCGGCGGCGCGATCAATGCCGTCGCCGGCGACGCGACGGCGATGCCCGCCCGGGATTCGTTCATGAAGATGCTGATCCACGCATCGTGGCGGCTGCCGTCGGATGACGACCGGTATGTGCGCTGGGCGCGCGAGATGTATCGCGACGTCCACGCCGAAACCGGTGGTGTTCCGGTGCCGAACAAGGCCTACGGCGGCAGTTACATCAACTACCCGGACCCGGATCTGGCCGATGCCGAATGGAACACCTCCGGCCTGCCGTGGCACGCCTTCTATTACGGCGACAACTATCGGCGACTGCTCCGAGTCAAGGCGGCCGCGGATCCGGGAAACATTTTCCGGCACCGACTGTCGATCGGTCGACCGGACTGGTGACGGTGGTCAGGTGAGTGCGAGCACCCGGCACGGTCCGCCTGTGCCGCCCGCGTGGTTCGGTGCGCCGACGACGATCGTCGCGCCCGTCGCCGGGACCGTGGCGAGATTGGCGAGCATCTCCACCCCGTAGCGCCCCGCACCGAGAAAGGCTGTGTGCGCGCCGTATTCGGGATCGGCACCGCAATCCAGGCTGAGCGTGTCGACTCCGGCGCCGACGATTCCGCAGTGCGCGACGAGGTATCGCGCGGCCTCGGCGGAGAATCCCGGCGCGTGTGGTGTGCCGCGCTCGTCGAGATTGAGGAAGGCCGACGGTCGGTCGAGGCGATGTTCCCAGCCGGAATACATCGCGACGAAGGCCCGCTCGGGGATGTCACCGTGCCGTGATCGCCAGCTGTCGATATCGGCGATGGTCACCACCGCGTCGACGTCGACGGCGGCTTTGGCACTGATATCGAGGACGACGAGCGGCGCGACGAGGTCGTCGACAGCGAGGACATCGGTGGTCGTGGCGCCGGGGATCCGATGCGCGGGCGCGTCGAGATGGGTTCCCGTGTGCTCCCAGTACCTGAGCGCGAACTGCCCGAACCCACCCGCCGCGTGCCAGGCCACCGGGACCATGGCCATCGGCGGATTACCCGGCCACACCGGCAGTTGCGGCGTGAGCGTGTGGGTGAGGTCGACGACGCCGGAGCGCGGCGCGGCGACCGCAGGGGCGGGCGCCACCGCGGCCAATGCGGTGAGGCCCGCGAGACCGAACACCGCCCGCCGACTCGGCTGCGGCGCACTCTCGTGGGCGAGACGAACGATCTCCGGCGAGCACATCGGACTCAAGATAGCCGAGCGAGCCCGGTACGGCCGCTGATCGGCGTCGATGGCAAGGCCGGGATTTCCGGTCGACCAGGTGGACCGCGTTCGCCGGGCTACCGGACGGCGCTGCGGTCGCCGTCGTGTCGTGGACTGTCCGTCGGCACGAGGGCTCGGTGCAGGCCGGTGGGACCGAGACCCCGCGACAGGCCGAGAATCATCGCGGCGCAACCGAGTCCGGAGAGGATGAGACCGGTGGCGAAGAGTGTGGGATATCCGGCCAGGTCGCCGATGAGACCCGCGGCCATCCCGGCTGTGCCTTGGACGACGACGATCGCGCAGGCGAGCAGGGTGTAGTCGCTGCCCGCGTGCTCGGATTCGGACGCATCCATCATCAGCGCGAAAACGGCGACGGTGGCGGCACCGCCGAAGATGTGTTCGGCCAGGCTTGCCGCGACCAGAAGTTCGAAGCCACCGAGGCCGAGGGAAGCGACCAGATACAGCGCAATGCTCGCGGTCTGGGTGACACCGCCGATCAGCAGCGCCTGCCGACGGCCGTAGCGGTAGGCCAGCCAGCCGCCCATGGCCGCGCCCGCCAGCGCACCCGCCGAGGACAGGACGCCTTTGATCAGCGCGATCTCGCTGAGGCCGAGTCCGGCGTCGGACAGGAAGGGACCGGTGAGCGCCGCGGCCATCGAGTCACCGAATTTGAAGGCGCCGATCAACGCGATGAAGGCCAGCATGCCGGGGCGGCGCAATCGGGTCCACCAGGCGCCGAGCAACCGCGCGGGCTTCGGTACCGGCAGCCGGTCCGCGACCCGCTCGCGCATCAGCCATACCGGCACCGTGGTGAGCACGATCAACGCCGCCATGGCCAGGAACAGTGCCCGCCACCCGGCCAGTGCGAACAACCACAGCAGGGCGCCACCGCCGACGATCATCCCGATGCGATAGGCACCGACCTGGATCCCGTTGCCCAGCCCACGCTCTCGCGGCCCGAGTAATCGCACGGCCACACCGTCGGTCGCCACGTCCTGGGTCGCCGACAGCAGATTCACCACCACGATGCCCGCGAACAACCATCGCAGCGAGGACGACAGATCCAGGCAGGCCAGCACCAGCGCGACCGCGGCCGACAGCAGTTGCAACACCAGCAGCCAGGTGCGCCGGGTGCCGTAGCGATCGACGTAGGGCGCCCAGAGAAACTTCAGCGCCCACGGCAGGAACAGCACCCCCGAGGCACTGATCGCCACCAGCGAATAGCCCGATTCGCGCAACACCACCGGCAGCGCCTGGGTGAAGAAGCCGAACGGCAGCCCCTGCGCGAAGTACAGCGACGACAACAGAACCAGCGTGCCTGCCGTGATCACACCCGGTCGGGTGGTGGTGCTCATGGGCACATCGTCGCAGAGAGTCCACGCGGGCACAGTGCACAGGCTCGGCGTGATCCGATCTCAGCGGGTGGGCGGTGGGCTGCGAATGTGTTCGAAGACCAAGCTCGTCTCGGTCGAGGCGAATTCGCGGGTCGCGCTGAGCTCCTGGGTGACGAACTCGCGCAACGCGTCCGGTGAGGCCGCCGACACCTGGATCAAGAAGTCGACCGTCCCGGCGAGGAAGTACACGTTCACCACACCCGGCAGCGCGGCGAGCTTGGCGCTGAGTTCACCGATTCGCGCCCGCGCCGCCGGCTGGACCTGGACCGAGATCATCGCCTGCAGGGGCAGCCCCAGCGCCTCCGGGGCGATGTCGGTGTAGAAGCCGCGGATCGCACCGAGTTCGCGGAGCCTGCGCAGCCGCAGCGAACAGGTCGACGCGGCGATGCCCACCCGGGCGGCCAGGACGTTGTTGGGTACGCGCGCGTCCTCGGCGAGTTCGGCGAGCAGCTGACGGTCGATGTCGTCCAGGCTCGACGGCGACCCCCGGAACGGCTGCACGGGGTGCGGTCGGGGTTGCCGTGGCGACGCCATCACCGCAGGATACTCAGCTCGGACGCACAATTCCGCTGATTGTGCAGAGTTTATCGCTGATTGCTGTGCTTATCGCTGATGCTCGTGTCAGAACCCGAACATCCTCGAGGAGGAGCTTCCATGCGCATCGGTGTCCCCAAGGAAGTCAAGAACAACGAGTTTCGTGTGGCGATCACACCGATCGGCGTGCACGAACTGGTGTCGAACGGTCACCACGTGATCATCGAAGCCGGGGCCGGGGTGGGATCGTCGATTCCCGACTCCGAATACCTCGCGGCCGGAGCACAGATCCTCGCCGCGGCCGACGACGTCTGGGCCGGGGCGGACCTCGTGTTGAAGGTCAAAGAGCCAGTCGCCCAGGAGTATCACCGCTTGCGCGCAGGACTCGCCCTGTTCACCTACCTGCATCTGGCCGCGGATCGGCCGTTGACCGAACAGCTACTGGCGCATCGGGTTACGGCCATCGCCTACGAGACCGTGCAACTGCCGTCCGGGGCGCTGCCGTTGCTGTATCCGATGTCGGAGGTCGCGGGCTGTCTGGCGCCGCAGGTCGGCGCGCACGCGTTGATGAAGCCCTACGGTGGTCGCGGAGTGCTGCTCGGCGGTGTCGGCGGTGTCGACCAGGCCAAGGTGGTCATCATCGGGGCGGGCGTCGCGGGCCAGAACGCGGCCAACATCGCCTTGGGTATGGGCGCGGACGTGACCCTGCTCGACACCGATCTCGACAAGTTGCGGATGTCGTTCTGGCGCTACAACAACCGTGTGCGCGGCCTGGCGTCGTCGAAGCTGGCGATCGCCGAGCAGGTCCGCGCGGCGGACATGGTGATCGGCGCTGTGCTGATCCCCGGCGCCGCCGCCCCGAAGCTGGTGAGCAACGACCTCGTCGCGCAGATGAAACCGGGTTCGGTGCTGGTCGATATCGCGGTCGATCAGGGCGGCTGCTTCGAAGACACCCACCCCACCACCCACGCGGAACCGACCTATCCGGTCCACGAAACGACGTTCTATTGCGTGGCGAACATGCCGGGCTCGGTACCGCACACCTCGACCTACGCACTCACCAACGCCACCCTGCCCTACGTGGTGGCCTTGGCCGACAAGGGCTGGGAACGCGCCTGCGCCGAAGATCCCGGTCTCGCGCTGGGCCTGAACACCCATGCGGGCAACCTCACCAACGCCGCGGTCGCCGCGGCCCACGACCTGGGGGTCCACGCAGTAGTGTAAATCGTTCACCTGCGGGGACGGGTGGCCGGACGGACGAAAGAACTGACTACCCATGCGCGACGAGCAACCGATCCTTTCTCCCGGCGAAACCTGTTGGCAGATCGCCGAGGCGGACCGGCTGGCATGCATCGTCGACGCGGCGGACTACTTCCGCCATGCCAAGTCGGCGATGTTGCAAGCCCGCAAGCGCATCGTGCTGATCGGCTGGGATTTCGACACCCGGATCAAATTCGAGCCACACGGCAAGACCCTCGAAGGACCAGAGCGGCTGGGCAAATTCCTGTCCTGGCTGCCACGGCATCGCCCGGACCTCGAGATCTATCTGCTGAAGTGGAACATCGGCGCGTTCACCGCGATGAGCCGCGGGATGACACCGATCTTCGTCGTCAACTGGCTGACCGACCGTCGGCTGCACTTCGAAATGGACGCCGCGCACCCGATCGGGTCGGCACATCATCAAAAGATCGTGGTGATCGATGACCGGCTCGCGTTCTGCGGCGGCATCGACATGACTGTCGATCGCTGGGACACCAGCGACCACCGCGACGACAACGGTTTCCGGACCGCGCCGAACGGCAACCGCTACGGTCCCTGGCACGACGCGACCACCGCCGTCGACGGGGACGCGGCGAAAGCCATCGGCGAGCTGGCTCGTGCCAGATGGAAAGCGGCCACCGGCCGGGAACTGGACCCGCTCGGCGAGATCGCCGGGGACACTCCGTGGCCGCAGGGCCTGGAACCGACGATGCGGTCGGTCGATGTCGGTATCGCGCGGACGCTGCCCGAACTCGCCGACCGCGCCGAAGTTCGTGAGATCGAGGCGCTGTATCTGGCGGCGATCGCGGGCGCCACCAGGTCGCTCTACATCGAAAGCCAGTACCTCGCCTCGCGCACGCTCGCAGAGGCGATCGCGACCCGCCTGCGCGAGCGCAACGGCCCGGAGGTCGTGCTGGTACTGCCCCGCAACGCCGACGGCTGGCTCGAGCAACAGGCCATGGATGGAGCCCGCCGCCGCCTGCTGCACCTGCTGTGGAAGGCCGACACCGAGAATCGGCTCGGCGTCTACTATCCCGTCACCGCCGCCGGTGCGCCCATTTATGTCCATGCCAAGGTGTTGGTGATGGACGACCGCCTGCTGCGGGTGGGATCGTCGAATCTCAACAACCGTTCGATGGGATTCGACACCGAATGCGATCTGGCCGTCGAGGTCACCCCTGCCACCGCAGACGGTGAGCAACTGCGCGAGACCATCCTCGGCATCCGGCGCACGCTGCTGTGCGAACATCTCGACGCCGAACCCGCGAAGTTCGACGCCACGCTCGCCGAGACATCCTCGCTGGTGCGCACCGTCGAGGCACTGCGCGGCGACGGCCGGACCCTGAAACGATTCGAGCCGGCGACCGTCGAGAACGAGGACAGTCCCCTGGCCGAGAACGACTTGATGGATCCCGAGCGAACCCCGACGCGACTGTGGGACAGCCTGTTTCCGGCCCGGGGTGTCCGCACCGACTGATTCGGGTTTCCTGATCGCTGCCTGCCCCCTCGACCGCCGTCAGCGATCGAGGGGATTCAGCGCGATGGCGATCGGCATTCCCGCCCACCACAGTGTCGCCGCTGTCGAGCGTGGGCGGACGCGCGCTTCGTAGCGCATCGCGGCGGCGAACTCGCTACTGAATCCGTCGCGTCCGTGGCGGGCGTGGATTTCGGCGATCTGACCGGGATCGAGGTGGTGGGCGCGCAGCCCGACGACGTCCAGGTGGGCGGCGTCGTGCAGCAACCTCGCTTCGGCGCCGTCGTCGCGCGGAGTGCGCGGATCCATGTGCCGGGCGATGGCGGTATGGACGCACTGGCCCAGCTCGGGGGTAGCGCCCCGGTCGGTGACGAACGCGCGAGCCCGGTTGGCGCCGAGCAGGGCGAAACACCCTGTCGTCGCATCGTCGGGCGCACCCACTCCGACATCGTGCAGGACGCATGCGAGGTAGAGCGCCTCAGGATCGGGCGCGAGATCGTCCACTTGCGCCAAGGCCGTACCGAATTCCCAGCATCGCAGACTGTGCGCGAGCAGCGCCGGAGTGAGCACTTCCGTCGCCTCGTCCAGCGCGGAGCGACACAGCCGCGAATCCGGCGGTACCGGAACAGGCCACCCCGAAACGTCGCCGCCGCGACGCAGCCCGCGAACGAGATGGGGCAGGGCCATGGTCTGCGCGACCGATGCCGCACTCACAGTACGGATCTGCTGCCGTCGGCTGAGTTCGCCGTCACGCTTCATCGGGGCCGCCCACATGGGAAAGTAGATCGGCTCGGGCGATACCGAGCATGACATCCAGGGTCGATAGGTCGACCATCCGTCGCTGGAACAACGAGTAGGCACCGTTCACCGCCGCCCACGAAACCAGCACCAGCGCACGGGCGTCGACATCGCATCCCCCGCGCCGCACTGCGGCGGCGAAGGATTCGACCAACCCGCCCAGCACACCGTCGATCTGCGTCTTGGCTTTCGCCGCCAGTTCGGATTCGCTGATATCGACGTCGGTCAGCGCCAGAATGCGCAGCGCGAGCGGGTTCTCCCGATGGAACGCGACGTAGCGGTCGAAGACGGCGGCCACTTCGTCGCGCGGGATCGGCTCGTCGCCGGTCGGTGCGGACATCGCCTCCGCATGGCGGGTCGCGATGCGCCACGCCAGCGCGGCGTACACATCGGCCTTGCCCGCACGGAAGTTGGCGTAGATCGAACTGACCGCGACGTCGGCCTCACCGGCGAGCATGTCGATGGTGGTGCCGCGGTAGCCCTCTCGCTGGAACAGGATCTGCGCGGCATCGAGAACGGCGGTGTGTGTCCGGCGTTTTCGTCGGTCTGTCGGGGGTTCCAACGTCATACGAAATACCGTAGTCTCATTCCGATATCGTAGTCAACTTACGATAGGAGTCTCGATGATCACCTCCCCCCGCACCGGCAGCGAAGCAATGTCGCTGTTCCTGCCCCAATCCCCTTTCGTCCAGCACATGGGCATCGAGCTCATCGACATCGACGAAGGCCGGGCCCGCCTGCGCATGCCGTTCCGGGACGAACTCGTCACGGTCGGCGACATGGTTCACGGCGGCGCCCTCGCGAGCTGCATCGATATCGGCATCATGGCCGCGTCCTGGGCAGGCGCGCGCCTGCCCGAGCAGCTGCGCGGCGTCACCGTCTCGATGTCGATCGACTTCATCCAGCCCGCCCGCGCCGAAAGCATCGACATCATCGGCACCCGCCTGCGCGCGGGCCGCCGACTCAGCACCTGCCGGGTCGACATCGTCGCCACCGATGACGGTCGGTTGATCGCGGCGGGCGGCGGCACTTACAAAGTGGGCTGAATCGCCGTCCAGTCGCGGATCGCGGCGACGAACTCCTCGGGTGCGTCGGACTCGACGTAGGTGCCCGCACCCTCGACGATCACCGTCTTGTGGTCGGTGAACGTCGCTTCCAGACGCTCGCGCTCCTGCGCACGGAAGGCGATGTCGGCATCGCCCCACACGATCAGCGTCGGCAGATGAGCGACGTCGCCGAGCCCGGCCTCGACCTCGGCGAAGAAGTCCCGGCTCGCGAGAACCCGGCCGGGAAGCACGGCGCTGGCTTGGCGCCGCTCAGGGGTGCCGAGCGCCTGACGGTAATGCGTCATTTCGGCTGCGGTCGGCTTTCGCCGTCGATGGCCGGTGGGAATGAACCCGTTCACGAGGAGGTTGAGCCGCCGGACCAGGAAGCGGATCGCGGGGCCGCCGATGATGCGACCGAAGGCCTCGAAGTGGAGGACCCCGTTGACCGGCCAGGCCCAGGTGTTGGCGAGGACCAGCCGATCGAAGACGCCCGGCCGCCGCTGCGCGACCGCCAAGCCGATCATGCCGCCCCAGTCCTGCCCGACCATGGTGACTCCCTCGAGGCCGAGCGCGTCGACGAACCCGGCGACCACCGCTGCGTGTTCCTCGGGCAGGAAGCGGTAGCCGGGCCGCGGCGAGGACAGCCCGAATCCCGGGTAGTCGAGTGCGACGCAACGGAAGTCGGCGCGCAGTGCGCCGATCACGTCGCGCCACAGGAACGACCAGGTCGGATTGCCGTGCAGGAGCAGCAGAGTGGGGCCTGACCCCTCGTCGACGTAGTGCACGGTGTGCCCGTCGATCTCGACGAATCGACTCTCGAACGGGAACAGTTCGTCGTCGACCCAACCGGGCCGCACGCGCTTGGTGGTGTCGACCATGGTGGCCCCCTCAGGGCTCGGCATCAGGGTATACTTGAGGATCTCACGTGCACTTGAGAAGATCAAGCGATGGTAGGAAACGATGCGTAGCTACGGTCAGTACTGCGGGCTCGCCCGATCCCTCGAAGTCGTCGGTGACCGGTGGAACCTGCTCATCGTCCGCGAGCTTCTCCTTGCCCCCGCTCGCTACCGGGACCTGATCGAGGGCCTGCCCGGCATCGCGACCAACCTGCTCGCCGACCGGCTTCGCGACCTCGAGGCCTCGGGTGTGGTCGAGCGGCGACTGACCGGCGAGGGCAGCGTGGTCGAGTACGCCCTGACGCCGTGGGGTGCCGAGCTGCGCCGACCGATCGAGAGCCTGATTCGCTGGTCCACACCGTTGATGGTTCGTGGTCCCGCCGACGGTGACGCCTTCCGCCCCGGATGGCTCGCCCTCGCCGTCCCCGCCTTGCTCGACGCCCGTATCGAGGTTCTTCCGTCGGCGACAGTCGGTCTCGAGATCGGCGACTCACTCTTCCAGCTCCGCGCGTCGCGCTCGGGCTTCGAGGTCGGCGCGCATGACGGCCGCGCACTCGACGCCACTGTCCGCGCTGACCCCGGCTACATCCTCGGCCTCGCCGCCGGCGCGATCACTCTCAGCGATGCCCTCGCGCTCGGATTGGTCGCGATCGATGGCGACGAGTCCGTTGTGCGCGCTGTCTTCGCCTGATGCGGTCACCGGTTTCAGGCGCTCGCCACACCTGGTAGGCGATCGAACGGCGGGTTTAGTCTCGAAGACATGGAGTTCCGCACCAGAGCGTGTCTCGTGGCGTTCGGCTCGGCCATCGCTCTGCTGTGCGGCTGCGCCCCCAGCGAGCGGGCCGAGCAGGCAACCACCCGGACCGGCGCGTCCGGCCCCGACACCACCGTCACCGAGGAGCTCGACGCCCCGTGGTCGATCGCCTTCCACGGCTCGACCGCACTGGTGAGCGAACGTGACAGCGCCCGTATCCTCGAAATCGGTACCGACGGAGCACAATACGAGGTGGGGGTCATCGAGGACGTCGAGCCGTCCGGCGAGGGCGGTCTGCTCGGCATCGCGGTGCGCGAGGGGCACCTGTTCGCCTACTACACCACCGCCGACGACAATCGCATCGAACGATTCGACCTCACCGGGCAGCCCGGCAACCTCGGACTGGGCAGCGGCACACCGATTCTCACCGGCCTACCCGCCGCCACCAACCACAACGGCGGCCGGATCGCCTTCGGACCCGACGGAATGCTGTATGCCACCGTCGGCGACGCGGGTAATCGCCGAACGGCCCAGGATCGCGCGTCCCTCGGCGGAAAGATCCTGCGCATGACACCGGACGGGCGGGCACCCGCCGACAACCCTCTGCCGGAGTCACTCGTCTACAGCTACGGCCACCGGAACCCGCAGGGCATCACCTGGGCGCCGGACGGGCGGATGCTCGCCAGTGAATTCGGCCAGAACACCTTGGACGAACTCAATCTCATCCAACCCGGCGGAAATTACGGGTGGCCCGAGGTCGAAGGCATCGCGGGGCGGGCGGGTTTCCTCGACCCTGTGCAGCAGTGGAAACCGTCCGAGGCCAGCCCGAGCGGGATGACGACTGTCGACGGGTCCGTCTACCTCGCGAATCTGCGCGGTGAGCGACTGCGCCGAATCCCGCTCGACGACCTCGCCCACTCGACCGAGCTCCTCGTCGGCGAGTACGGACGCCTTCGCGATGTCGCCGTCGCGCCGGACGGGTCCCTGTGGCTGCTGACGAACAACACCGACGGCCGCGGTGATCCCACCGACAGGGACGACCGCATCGTCCGGCTCGGACTCGGCACCTGAACGCGGCGAAACATCCTGTGCCGCAGGCGTTCACCGCTGGGGATGCAGCACCAGCACGGTGATCTCACTCGGTGCGAACACCCGCATCGGCGGACCCCAGTAGCCGGTGCCGCGGCTGGTGTAGAGCTGGGTGTTCGCGTGCCTGCTCAAGCCGGAGACGACCGGCTGATCGAGTCGGACCAGATAGTGGAACGGCCAGATCTGACCGCCGTGGGTGTGCCCGGAGATCTGCAGTTCCACCCCGGCCGCGGCACTGTCGGTGACCTGTGCGGGCTGGTGGGCCAGCAGGACGACCGGTGCGGCGGGGTCGGTGCCCGCGAGCGCGGCGGGCAGGTCGGGACCGTGTCCGGGCACATCGGCGGTGGGGTCGTCGATACCGGCGACAACCAACCGGTCACCGTCGCGGTCGATGGTCCGGTGCGCGTTGTGCAGCGGCTGCCAGCCGATGCCGGCCATGTAGTCGATCCAGCTCTGGGCGTCGTCGAGGTACTCGTGATTGCCGGTGATGTAGAACCGGCCGAGCGGCGCTTCGACGTCGGCGAGCGGGGCGACCTGATCGCGGCGCTGCTCCACCGAACCGTCGACGAGATCCCCGGCCAGCCCCACGATGTCGGGCCGCTGCGCATTCACCACGTCGACGACTTCTCGCGACCATCCCTCCCGGTCGATCGCGGCGAAGTGAGTATCGGTGAGCACCACGACCCGCAGCCCGTCGAGTCCCTCGGCCAAGCCCGGGATCGCGATGTCGACGGTCCGAACCTGCGGCACCCGCCGCGCCTCGTACACCCCGTACCCCGTGAGCACCGCCGACACCACCACCACACCCAGAGCCACCCCTTGGGTAACGCGCATCCCGGTGACCCCGGCAACACGCAGCGCGCCCCGGACAACCGACCCGATCACCGACCAGACGAACACCACCCACAACACCCCGAGCAGCACGTCACCGGCAATCGCCGCCGGGTCGAACTGCGGCGGACCGTGCCCGAAGAACATGGCGACAGGCAGACCGACGAAGCCGGCAACGCAGACCCCGGTCCCGACCCGATACCGCAACCCACTGCGCCCGGTCGGCGCGGCAACCAGCACCCACCACGGCACCGCGAACATCACCGCCGCCACCAACACGATCACTATCAGCACTACAGCGGAGCTCACGAAGTCCCGTTCCACCCAGGGCCACCCCGTCCGGGCAGCACGCCACCCCAGATCATTTCAGTTCAGGTCGTCGCATCAGCCGGCACGGTCATCCGAACTCGTGAGGCGGTCGAGGATGTCCGCTATCTCGGTGGGGTGCAGGCGAATCCCCATGTGGCTGGTGTCGACCGTGTGGACGTCGAAAGGATTGGCGGGTGTGAGGGCGTCGGCTTCGGCGATCATCTTGTCCTGCATTTCGGGTGGGATCGCCCGGTCCCGGGACAGCCGGATATAGGTGCGTGGGATCTTTCCCCAGGTGGTGGCGTGCACGCGCGAATCGGCGGTCAGTACAGAGGGGGAATCCGCCGGTTCCAGCAGGTTCAGGCAGGCGCGGAATTGCTCGTCGGTGGCGTCGGCCATCAGACCGTCCTTGAGCGCCGTCAGTGTGTCCGGGTCAGCCGTACGCCAGTTGACCGGGACGGTGGCCACGTCGTGGTGGCCGAGGGTTGCCAGATAGGCGGCCACGCTGGGGAGTTCGACGCAGCACCAGGCGGAGATGTAGACGACGCGGGCGAGCGCCTCGGGAATCGCGTTGCCGACAGCGCTGATCGTGGCGCCTCCACCGCTGGTCCCCACGAGCACGACCGGCCCGAACACCCCGGCTCTGCGAACGATGGTTTCGACGTGAGAAACGTTGTCCTGCAGTGTCACCGCAGCCGTCGGCGCCGGCAGTTCCGTGAATGCGGCGAGGTCCTGCGGGGCCTGGTAGGACATCGGGAAGTAGGCGTCGGCGCCGTGGCCCGGTAGGTCGACGGCGATCGCTCTGTGTCCACACAGTCCGAGTTCACGCAGGAGAGGTGTCCAGTATCCGGCGTTGCCGTGCGCGCCGTGCACGAACACGAATGTCGGTCGGCCATCCCACGGGCTCAGCAACTCGGCTCTCCTTCGGTGAACGCGGCAACCACCCACGGTAGAGGAATATCTGGCGGGTCGAGGGCAGCATTCGGCCGCGATCCACAGCATGATGGGGGGATGGCCGAGATGGTGAATGTATGCGTGCCCTGCTGATCCTGATCGTTGTGCTGGCGATCGGGCTGGTTGTGGGCGATCGGGTCGCAGTTGTGATGGCGCAGAACGAGATCGGACGCCAGGTTGCCGCCGAGTACGACCTTGCGGAGCGACCGGATGTCGAGATCGCCGGGTTTCCGTTCCTGACCCAGGCGGTCGCCGGTACCTATCCCGACATCGACATCCGGATCGGCGACTGGAGTGGGCACAACATTTCCGTCCACGATCTCGACGTCGCACTGACCGACGTCTCCGCACCGCTGGGCGACCTGATCAACAACCGCACGTCCGAACTTGTCGCGGCCACGGCGACCGCGACCGCGGTGGTCCCCTACGACGTCGTGCTGGGTTTCGCGCCGGCGGGCGTGGAGTCGATCTCCGACAGTCCGCAAGGGCTGCGCGTCACCGGGTCGTTCTCGGTGGCGGGGATCTCGGTGCCCGCGACGGTTTTCGTCACCGTCGCACCGACCGAGGCGGGCATCGAGGTCACCCCGGTGTCGGTCCAGGCGGCGGCAGGCGGACCGACGATCTCCCTGGCATTGCTGCGCCAATCGCTGACCTTCGTCGTGCCGCTGCAAGCACTGCCGCTCGGTGCCCGCCTGACCGCCATCCAACCGGGCGCCGACGGTCTACACGCGACCGCCGTAGCCCACGACGTGCGTTTCGACGATCTTCCGTAACACTCCTTGCCCGGTAGCACGGTCCGCCAGAATTGCCCTGACCTCGCACTTCCTCCCATCGAAGGGATAGTCAATGATGCAGGCGTCGAGAGCGCGAGTTGCCGATACACCGCCCGTCGCGACCGGATTCGGTGGTCACCGTCGACGGCGGTCGATGATCCGCGACGGCGCGTCTGTGGCAGTGCTGACGGCGCTGGGCGTGAGTTGGATCAAGGCACAGGCTTTCGGCACGGTGGCCTTGGCGACGACGGCGCTGATCGTTCCGGGAACCGGTACCAGCGACCCCGCGGTGGCGCACAACTTCGAAAGCAACGCGTACCAGAACTTCATCGATCCCGGCGCTCGCGGCTGCACCGACAACGAGTGTCCCGGCGTCGCCTTCGTTCCCGTCCCGTACGACGCGGCGCTGTGGCCGGTCATCTCGTCGAAAGGCCCGGACGCGTCGTCGGCGAAGTGGGACACCTCGGTGGCCGACGGTGTGGCGAACCTCGACGCGATCGCGACGCGAGTCATGGATTCGAATCCGGGCGGCACCGTTGTCATCTTCGGATACTCACAGGGCGCGACGGTGGCCAGCGCGGAGAAGGCTGCCTCGGCCGAGCTGTCGCAGACGGACAAGGACCGCCTGTCGTTCGTACTCATCGCGAATCCGAACCGGCCCAACGGGGGAATCATCGAACGGCCGGTGCGTTTCGGTCGGCTCCCGTTCGCCGACATCAGCTTCGGCCCACCCACCCCCACCGATACCGGCATCCGGACAACGGATATCGCGATGCAGTACGACGGCATCTCGGACTTTCCGGCGTATCCACTCAATGTGCTCGCCGACGCGAATGCCGTGCTGGGCACTGTCCTGATCCATCCGTCGTATCTGCAACCCAAGGGCAACGGCGCGGGCAGCCAACCCAAGGCGGGCGCGGCCGTCTACGGATACCCGGACCGCTCCGACTACATCGCGCAACAGAACTGCGCCGCGCATCCCGGAAACTGCCAGCACCACGGCGATACGACCTACATTTCGCTGCCCAACCCGCAGGGAACGCTGCCGCTGCTGTATCCGCTGCGTGCACTCGGGAAACACACCGACCACTCGGCGGTGACAGAACCCGCGGCCGCCCTGATGGAGCCCGCACTGCGGGTACTGATCGAAACGGGATACGACCGCGCGGACTACTCGACGCCTACGCCACTGCGGTTCGACCAGCCGGTGAACCCGGAGAAGACCGCTCAGCTGCCGGCCGATCTTCGGCTCGCCATCGAGCAGGGCATCGCCGACGCCGACGCGGTGATGGAGAACCCGGCACACCACGCCGACCGAACGCTGCCGCTGGAATCGGTACTGGCCAATGCCGAGGATCTGCTACCTCCGAACCCAGCGACGCCTCTCGTCCGCGCTCTCTTCACACCGACGGGCTAGCGCCACCGGTCTCAGGTCGACGCCGATCGGGTTCAGAGTTCGAGAAGTTTGACGAGGTTGATCCCCGCGTCGTCGAGCGGCTGAAGAGATTTCTCGCTGCGACCTCGAATGATCGCGCCTTGGATCGTGCTGACGATGACGCTACCGACCGACGCTGCCGCGGCGGAGTCCATGCCCGTCGAGATCAGCAAATCGGCCAGTCGACGGGTCCAGTCGGCGAAAACAGTGGCCGACGCCGCTTGCACGGCCGGCGAGTCGGCGCCGCTCTGCGCGGCGGCCACGATCGGGCAGCCTGCGGTGAACGACGACGTGTCGAGTACCCGCTTCCAGACGTCCACCAGTCCGAGAACGACCTGCGCCGGTGACGACGACGCAGCGACCAGCGCGTCGATCGTCGCACTGATCTGCTGCCCGGCATGCAGGGTCGCCTGCTCCATGAGTTCGTTCTTGCCGCCGGGGAAGTGCAGGTATATCGAGCCGCGGGCGGTCTTGCTGTGGGCGAGGAGCTCGGTCAGCCCGGTCGCGGCGACTCCGTGTTCCCGCATCATGATTATCGCGCTGCGGATGAGGCGTTCTCGTGGCCCCGCCACTGTGTTCATCGGCAACCCTTCCGCAATAGACCGATCAGTTCATCCTACGGTATCGTCGTCGACGATAGAACGATTGGTCTATCCACAGAGAGGGCACGATGACTACCGCAACGCACAACCCCGAAACCCCGGATTTCGCCACCATGAGCGGACTCGAACTGCTGCGCGCGGCGACCGCGATGCCCGATCGAGCCGGAATCGGCACGCTGCTCGGCATGACGGTCGAGGAACTCGAGTTCGGGCGGGTGTCGTTCAGCCTCGTCACGCGGCCCGATTTCGCCAACCCACTCGGCACCACCCACGGCGGTATCTGCGCGACCCTGCTGGACTCGGTGATGGGTTGCGCGGTTCATTCCGCACTGGATGCCGGGGTCGGATACGGCACGCTGGAGCTGAAGGTCAACTACATCCGATCTGTCCCGACCGACGGGCGCCGCCTCATCGGCACCGGCACGACGTTGCATGTCGGCCGCACCACGGCCACAGCCGAAGGCAAGGTGTTCGACGAGGCAGGCAAACTCGTCGCCCACGCCACCACCACCTGCATCATTCATCGCTGACCTCAGCCGGGGCGAACCCGATCACCAGCGTGACCGGGGCCGGATTCAGCGATCGCGGCGGAGCACGTCGGCATCCGGGGGCTCGGCGGCACGAAGGGGCGCGCCGACGTGGTGCAGGTGGGTCAGCGCCTCGCGGTACGAGGCGATCAGGCCGGTCTCGTGGTACGGCACGCCGATTTCGGCGCAGTAGTCGCGGACGATCACCTGGGCACGACGCAGGTTCGGCGTCGGCATGCTCGGGAACAGATGGTGTTCGATCTGATAGTTGAGCCCGCCGAGGGCGAGGTCGGTCACCACACCGCCGCGCACATTGCGGGAGGTCAGCACCTGACGACGGAGGTAGTCGGGGCGGTCGTCACCGGTCAAGGTCGGCATGCCCTTGTGGTTGGGGGCGAAGATGCAGCCCATGTACAGGCCGAACAGGCCCTGGTGGACGGCGAGGAACACGAGAGCTTTGTCGGCGGGCAGGACCGCGAACAGTGCGGTCAGGTAGAGGGCGAAGTGACCCAACAGCAGCGCGCCCTCCCAGCCGCGATGTTTGACCGAACGATTCTTTAGCGCCCGCACACCGGCCAGGTGCAGGTTGAGGCCCTCCAGCAACAGCAGGGGGAAGAACAGGAACGCCTGCGCCCGTCCGATGAGACGCGGCAGACCGCGGCTGGAACGTGCCTGCTGTTGTGACCAGACCAGGATGTCGGGTGCGACATCGGGGTCGAGTTCCTCGTGGTTCGGATTGGCGTGATGGCGGGTGTGCTTGTCCTGCCACCAGCCGTAGCCGAGGCCGATGCCGGCGTTGCCCGCGATCCTTCCCACGAGCTCGGTGGGCTGACGCAGCCGGAACACTTGCCGGTGGGCGACATCGTGCATCACCAGCGCGACCTGCGCGAACGTCACGGCCATGAACGCCGCGACCAGCAGGGTCCACCACGAGTCGCCGACGAGGACGAACGCCGCCCAGCCGCCCACGAACGCGGCCCCGACGAGACTCAGCCGCATCGCGTAGTAGACAGGGCGGCGGCGCAGCAGCCCCGCGTCGGAGATTCTGCGCAACAGGCGGGCGTAATCGCCGTCGGCGCGGCGCCGCGGCGACCGTGGAGGTGACTCGGGAACCAGAGCAGGTGTCGTCATCTCCCGAAGCTATCGACCGAATTCTCGTCGGCCGTAATCCCTTGGTATGACATCGAATCGGACTGCGGGGTGATATTCCGGACGCGCCCACGGGCCGAGGCGACCGAACGGTGACCCACAGACGCATCCGCGCCGCCCGAGCGGACGGCGCGGATTCGAGGGTTCAACCGTGACGCTTGCGGGTAAAGAAAGCTCGACACCGTTCGCGAATCCGGCGAACGGGGCGTCCTGGCGGACGTTCACAGGGTGGAGAAAAGCTTGCTGAAATTGATCGAGCTCATACGGAAACCGGCACAGGCGACAGTCCCGACCGAGCCCCCGACCGCGGCCGGGTCGCTACGGGCGGGCGACATCGTGCTCACCGCCAAGCGCAGCTACCGGGTGGTCAGCACCAGCTTCGCCGACGACGCCCGCCGCGCGGGCCGAGTGGTCGCCGACACCGTCGACCTGGTCACCGGACGCCTGCGCGTGCTCGACTTCCCGAGCGCCGACACGATGGTCACCGTCAAAACGGCCTAGCCTAGACCGGCCGATGCCGCACATCGGCGGGGTACGGCTGTCGAGGCGCGGCGTAACCGCCGGTGGCGGGTCCCTCTTTCTCGATCACACGACGCTGCTCGACACTGCGCGCGCGTTCAGCGAACGCGATGTCTCTGGTGCTGAGCACCGATAGCCGGCCCAGCGAGCTCGCGGCGAAGAACAGGATCAGCGCGCCGAGTCCGTAGAAGAACGTCAGCTGCAGCAGCGCGCGCTTCAGATCCGAGGTGGCGACCGGTTCGCCGATGTCCCCGAGACGCAGCAGATCGGCCAGGAACGGCCCGATCACGAACCACGCGCCTGCCGCGACCGACAGCCAGCCACCGAAACTCGCGACCACCCGGTTCCTGCTCATCAGCATGAGCAGTCCACCGACGATCGCGACAACGCCCGGCAGGACCTGCAGCCAGCCGCGGGCCGAGGTCCAGACCCACGGCTCGTCGGGGGTGTACGCGAAATCGAAGTACGGCCCGACGAACGGGATGAGTGCGCCCCAGATGCCGAGGAGCAGCACCGCGAGCCCGCCCAGCGCGCCCCGGCTACGCGGAATACGCAATCGCCCGACGGTCCCGGTCGACACTTTCTCGTCGTGATCCACCATGACGCCTCCGATCATCGAGAACAGAAGTACGAAGCGCTTACCCCGACCGGGACCGAATACGCACCGGGGCCGAAATCACCGCATGGTCTGTGGCAACAACTCCCCGATCAGGGCTTGCACGCGGGACTTGATCTCGTCGCGAATCGGGCGGACCGCATCGACGCCCTTGCCCGCGGGGTCGTCCAGGACCCAATCCCGGTAGCTCACGCCGGGGTACCAAGGGCAGGTGTCGCCGCAGCCCATGGTGATCACGACGTCGGAGGTTTCCACCGCGTCGGAGGTCAGGATCTTCGGGGTCTGGTCGGCGATATCGATGCCGAGTTCGGCCATCGCGGCGACCGCGGACGGATTGATCGTGTCGGCGGGCGTGCTACCCGCCGACCGAACCTCGATCGCGTCACCGGCGAGATGGGCGAGGAATCCGGCGGCCATCTGGGAGCGACCCGCGTTGTGCACGCAGACGAACAACACGCTGGGCTTGGTAGTCATGGGTGGTGCCTTTCAGCTGGCCGAGGCCGGCGAAGTGTGGGTGGTGGGCTCGAATCGTTTGCGCAAGGCCAGGGAGACATAGACCAAGCCGACCAGGACAGGGACCTCGATCAGCGGACCGACGACCCCGGCGAGCGCCTGGCCGGAGGTGACGCCGTAGGTGGCGATCGCGACGGCGATGGCCAGTTCGAAGTTGTTGCCCGCGGCGGTGAAGGCGAGGGTGGTGGTGCGTTCATAGCCGAGGCCGAGGGCCGCGCCCATGGCATAGCCGCCGCCCCACATGATCGCGAAGTAGGCCAGCAGGGGGATCGCGATGCGGACGACGTCGAGTGGATGGGAGGTGATCTGGTCGCCCTGCAGAGCGAACAGGATCACGATGGTGAACAGCAGCCCGTAGAGCGCCCAGGGCCCGATCCTGGGCAGGAATGTCGACTCGTACCAGTCGCGGCCCTTGGCGCGTTCGCCGAGACGGCGGGTGAGGAACCCGGCCAGTAGCGGGATTCCCAGGAAGATCAGCACCGATTTCGCGATCTGCCAGGGGGAGACGTCGATGGTGGTTTGTTCCAGGCCGAGCCAGCCGGGTAGGACCGCGAGGTAGAACCAGCCGAGCACGGCGAACATGAAGACCTGGAAGACCGAGTTCAGCGCGACGAGGACGGCGGCGGCTTCGCGATCACCGCGGGCGAGGTCGTTCCAGATGATGACCATGGCGATGCAGCGGGCCAGGCCGACGATGATCAAGCCGGTGCGGTATTCGGGCAGGTCGGGCAGGAACAGCCAGGCCAGGGCGAACATCAGCGCTGGGCCCAGGATCCAGTTCAGCACCAGCGAGCTGATCAGGAGTTTGCGGTCGCCGGTGACGGCGTCGAGGCGGTCGTAGCGGACCTTCGCCAGCACCGGATACATCATGATCAACAGCCCGATCGCGATCGGCAACGAGATACCGTCGATCTCCACGGCGCTCAGCGTGTCGCCCAGACCGGGAATCATGTGTCCGAGTAGCAGTCCGGCAGCCATCGCGACGCCGATCCAGACCGGCAGGAACCGGTCCAGCGTCGAGAGTTTTCCCACGACGGCCGGGTGGTCGGTGGTGGTGCTCACGCGGTCACCGCTCCGGCCTCGGTCGCGAGCACGTCCGACAGCCGCGCCAGCGCGTGCGGGACGACCCGGTAGTACACCCAGGACGCGCGGCGTTCGCTGGTGAGCAATCCGGCCTCGCGCAGCACCTTGAGGTGGTGGGAGATGGTCGGCTGGGTGACGTCGATACCGGTCGACAGGTCGCACACACAGGCCTCACCGCCTGCTCGGGACGCGATCGCCGAGAGCAGCCGCAGCCGGACCGGGTCGGCGAGTGCCTTGAACAGCACGGCCAGTTCGGCGGCGGTCTCGCCGCTCATCGGTGGGCGGGTGCGAGGTGTGGCCTCACACGAGGGTGAGGCCACACTCAGCGGCAAGTCTTGATTCGACATATGTCGATATTGATCGATATCGAATCAAGAAAGCAAGCGAACGTCGAGTGAACTCGCTCGCTCTCGGATCGGGTCAGCCGCAGCAGCTCGCCCCGGAGGCCACGGCCTTCGTTTTGGCCTCGGTTCCGCAGCAGGCACCGTCAGCTTCGGCTTCGGCGGCGGTTCCACAGCAGACGTCGACTGCTTCGGCGTCGGTAAGGCCGAGTTCGGGCGCGGTGCCGAAGGTTTCGCTGTCGGCCAGCACCGTGTAGACCTCCCACCGCTCAGCGCCCGGCCCGGTCACCCACACCTTGTCCTGGGTGGCGAAGCAACAGGTGGTCGCGATCTGCTCCTCGGTGAACAGGCCCGCGGCGGAGAGCCGGGCGATCTCGCCGCGCACCTGCTCGGAGGTGTCGACCTCGACGCCGAGGTGGTTGATGGACCCGCCCTGACCCGCGTTCTCGATCAGTACGAGCTTGAGCGGGGGCTCGGCGATCGCGAAGTTGGCGTAGCCGGGCTTGCGCTTGGCAGGTTCGGTGCCGAACAGGGTCGAGTAGAACCGCACGGCGGTGTCGAGGTCGTCGACGTTGAGGGCCAGCTGGATACGAGACATGATCGAACCTCCACTTGTGTGACATATATCGAAGAACTTGTGGTGCCGAGTCTGCTCACCTTTTCGACATATGTCAATACCGCGGGTAGGGTCGATTTCATGCCCAAGGCGCTCCCCGTGATCGACATGTCCACCCCCGTCTGCTGCGCCCCCGTCGCGGCGGGGCCCGTCGATGACGCCGCCGCACTGGAGGTGGCGTTGCGACTCAAGGCGATCGCCGACCCGGCCAGGGTCAAATTGCTGTCGCTGCTGCTGACCAGCCCGCTCGGCGAGGAGAACGGCGGCGATCTCGCCGCCGCGGTCGGCCTGAGCGAGTCCACGGTCTCGCATCATCTCGGCCAGTTACGCAAGGCCGGCCTGGTGGAGTCCGAGCGGCGCGGGATGAACACGATTCACCGCGCCCGCCGCGACGCACTGTCCGCGCTGTGCACGGTCCTGGATCCGAACTGCTGCACTTAGTTCGTCGCGCAGCGCACCGCCACGGGCACGTCCGGCTGGACGGTTGACGATCACCACGGCCGGTGGATCAGCTCCGGTGTGGGTGGCCGATAACCGGGTATAGCCCGGTATCGCGCACCTCCGCCGGCAACGAGCTGACGCTTTCCGTTCGAGCGTGCAGGCAGGAGCAGGTACGCGTCGATGTGACCGAGCGAGAACAACGCGGCCGAGGAGGCGATTCACGACATGGTCCAGGTGACGCGCACGATCCATGCCCCGGTGGAAGAGGTGTTCGCGGTGCTCGCCGATGGATGGTCCTATGCGAGTTGGGTCGTCGGCGCCTCCCACATCCGCGACGTGGACGACACATGGCCGGAGGTGGGAGCTCGCATTCATCACAGTGTCGGACCGTGGCCGTGCACCGTCCAGGACACGACGTCGGTCCGCGCCATCGATTCGCCGCACAGCATCGAACTCGACGCCAGGCTCTGGCCGATCGGCGCCGCGGTAGTCCGGGTGGAGCTACGCGCCATCGACCCCACGTCGTGTGAGGCCGTGATGACCGAACGCGCCGTTCGCGGACCGAGTCGGTTGTTGCCGCACGCGGTCCAGGCGCTGCCGCTCGTGCCACGTAATCGCGAATCGTTGTCGCGGCTCGCCGACCTCGCCGAGGGCGGATACCCGGATGCGAGAGCCGAGGGCCGGGACGGGTGACGGCCATGCCCACGAACGTAACCCCATTGATCCGAAGGAGTGCACGGTGCCTCAGCAACCACTGACCGGAAAGCACGTCGCCATCCTGGCCACCGACGGAGTCGAACAGGTCGAACTCGTCCAGCCACGCGACGCCGTCGAGGACGCGGGCGCCACCACCGCATTGCTCTCCTTGGCGAACGGCGCTATCCAGGCCATGAACCACGACGTCGAGAAGGGCGACACCTTCCCGGTGGACCGACGCGTCGCCGAAGCAGCCGTCGACGACTTCGACGCGCTCCTGCTCCCCGGGGGCACCACCAACCCTGACAAGCTCCGCCAGGACCCCGCGGCGGTCGCCTTCGTCAAGGAGTTCGCCGCCACCGGCAAACCGATCGGCGTCATCTGCCACGGACCGTGGATCCTCGTCGAGGCCGACGCCGTCCGCGGCCGTACCCTCACCTCCTACCCCAGCGTGCGCACCGACATCCGCAACGCCGGCGGCACCGTGGTCGACCAGGAAGTCGTCACCGACAACGGCTTGGTGTCGAGCCGAAATCCCGCCGACCTGCCCGCCTTCTGCGCCAAGATCGTCGAGGAATTCGCCGAGGGCAGACACTGAACTCGGCCCGGGTAAGCGGCACTTCCGCTTCGCGGCGGTCGCCTGGCGCTGGTATCGCTGTCGAATTGCGTCGTTTCGTTCGGCGTATCGGGGTATGCGGCCCGCATGACATCGTTGTGGTTCGCAGGTACGCCGACGCCGGCCCGGCTTCCGCTCGCCGGTGACATCGAGGTCGACACCGTGGTGATCGGTGCCGGGATCGTCGGACTGACCACCGCCTTGCTCCTGGCCGAGCAGGGCCGCCAGGTCGCCGTCCTCGAGGCACGCCAGATCGGCGCCGTGACAACCGGCGCGTCCACCGCGAAGATCTCCCTGCTGCAGGGAACTCGCGCGCAGGCGATCGCCCGCCGGCACGGCACCGACGCTCTGTCGACGTATCTGGTCGCGAATCAGGCGGGCTTCGACTGGTTGCTCGACTTCTGTATCGACCACCAGATCGCGACTCAGCGCGTTCCCGCGGCCACCTACGCACAGAATGCCGGTGAGTTCGCGGCGGTCCGCGCCGAGTACGAGGCCACCCGAGCGGTAGGACTGCCCACCCAGCTGATCGACGAGTTCGACGTCCCTTTCCCCACGCACGGCGGTGTCCGGCTCAGGGAGCAAGCGCAGGTCGATCCGGTCGCGGTTCTCACCGCGCTCGCGGCCGACATCGAGGCGAGCGGCGGCTGGATCTTCGAATCGACGCGCGCACGGCGACTTCGCCGACGCGAAGGTCGCGTGGTGATCGGCACCGACCAGGGCGAGGTCTCGGCGGCGAACGCGATCGTGGCGACCGGATCACCGGTGTTCGACCGGCTCGGCCTCGCGGCACAACTCACGGCCCAGCGGTCCTACCTGGCAGCGTTCCAGGTTCCCGGACCGATTCCGCAAGAGATGTTCATCAGCGCAGGCCGACCGATCCGTTCGCTGCGCTGGTGCCCCACCGAGGCCGACGACGTCCTGCTGGTCGGTGGTAGCGGCCACGACGTCGGCCGCGTCGATTCCGAGGCCGATCATGTCCGGGATTTGCTGGACTGGACGAATCTCTGGTTCCCCGGCGCGCGGCTCCTCGATCGTTGGTCCGCGCAGGACTACCACCCGATCTCCGAACTGCCCTATGTCGGGGCGGTGCAGCTCGGTGCCGACGAGGTGCAGTGCGCGACCGGTTTCGCCAAGTGGGGCATGACCAACGGCGTCGCCGCCGCACTGGTGTTGGCCGGCAGGCTGACCGAGCGGCAGCCCGCGTGGTCGCGAGCCTACGACGGCTGGCGTTCCGGTGCGGTGAAGTCACTGGTCGCGGGTGTGCAGGCCAATACCGCAGTGGCACGGCACCTGTCGACCGGATGGCTGCACCTGCTCGGCACCGACGCGGGAACGACGCCGCCCGAGGGAGAGGGCAGGGTGGAGCGTCGCGGCCTGCACCCGACCGCGCTGTGCACCCTCGCCGGTGAGACCCACACGGTGTCGGCGGTCTGCACACACCTGCGAGGCATCCTCAACTGGAATGACGCGGAGAAGACCTGGGACTGTCCGCTGCACGGGTCCCGTTTCGCAGCGGACGGCGCGGTGCTGGAGGGCCCAGCGACCGCACCGCTTCCCCACTGATTGTCCAGCGCGTTGCCGACTGGCTATGCCGAGCCGATCAGGTCCGATCGTCGTCGGTGGTTCCGGTACGCCGACCGAACTCGTCGCTCTCGGGAGTCAGGGTCAGTGCGTCCTGCGGGTCGAGGCCTGCCGACACGGACCACTCGCCACGCAACCGCTGGATCGCGGCTTCCTCGCCACCGCTATCGGCGAGCTCGATGTCGCGACGCCACTGAGCGATGATGTCCAGGGGATCCATGAACTTCTCCTCCTCCGACGATGTGATGACCTGCTCGCGCGGCCTACGGCCGCATCGTCGTGTTACCTCGAAATCCGCGTCCCAAACAGCCGCGCACCGATGTCGGGTCGTGGATGACGCGCTCACAGCCGGGCGATCACCAAGGCGGCGCAACCGATCAGTGGTGGTACCAGCTGGATCAGGGCCGGACGCGCCTTGTCCGGCGAGGATGCGAGCAGCACCACACCGGCAGCCACCATCGAACCGGCCCCGGCCAGCACGAGCGCGAGCCCGATTCCCTTGTCCCCGAACGCGGTGAACCCCATGCCGATCGCCGCCACTACGGCCAGGAAGAGGTTGTAGAACCCCTGGTTGAAGGCCATTTCCTTGGTGGCCTCGGCCTCCGCGGCGGATATTCCGAAGGTCGCTCGCGTCCGCGCCGACGTCCACTGCAGTGACTCCATCACGAAGATGTAGCCGTGCAGCAGCACAGCGACTCCGGTGAAGATCAACCCGATCGCGGTCATCGATCCGCCTCGCCCGGGCTTCCGGCTTTGCCTTTGCCTTGGCCCTTGCCTTTCCCCTTGCCCTTCCCTTTACCGCCGGCGTCGCTGTCCGGCTTACCGCCTTCGTCGCTGTCGCCGATGGCTTCGGCTGCGCGTTTGCCGATCTGGCCGCTCTCATCGTGGTGCAACTGCGTCGAGGGAAGTGATCGGGGCGCAGCGGCCGCTGTTCCGGCCGCCACGAAAGCGATCGTGACGCCGATCGCCAGGGCGGACGCGATTCTGTGAGTCGACAACGTGTATCCCCTTCTCGTCGTGGAAGTGGTACGTCGGAGATGAACCGATCCAGCCTATAGGCGGCAACACCCATCCGCGGGTCTGCGCGCAGCGAAGTCCGTCGCGATTGCGCACAACCATTGGAGGATCTGTGAAGACTGAACTCGACGAGATAGCCATCGCGAGCACCGTGAAGGCCGGGCACCGTGCACTGCGTGTACAGGTCGGCGATCCTCGCCAAGACCATGCGACACAGGGATGGCGGTGCACGTACCGCGTTGTCGGCAGTCCCGTTCGCGAAGCTCGCGGACCGGACAGGTTGGCTGCCATCTATGCCGCGTTGATCGACATTTCGCACGCCGCGACGCTCGTCAGCTCGTCGGGCCGCCCTGACGACTCGGACCACTCGCGAGTACCCGTGCATCCTCCCCTGCCGGTAGTCGGCACCTCCGCATCCGCCGCGAAGGCCCGCGAGTTCGGTCCGCCGCTGGCGGCCAAGGCCGTGCACACCACTGGGGGTCCGGTGGTGATCACGCTCGGACGACCCCGCCAAGACCCCGATCGACCGCACACCTTTCTCTGCCCCTTCCGGATCGACGATCGCACCGAAGCCTTCGGACAGGGGATCGACGAGGTGCGCGCGGTGATCTCGGCGGTCCGCGGTGTGGGCTCCATCCTGGGGATCCCGCTGGACTGGCCCGCGCCGCGCACCGTCGCGCGGGGACAACAACGGCGCTGACCAGGAAGGCAGCGTCGGTGCGTTATCGTCGGCTACCGGCGAAGAAGCAAGCTGCCCCGACCATCCATGCTGACCTGACAATCAGGGAGGAATCGTGGACATTACCCAGCTGATCCTTGATGACCACCACGAGCAGCGGCGGCTGTTCGCGATCGTGGAACAGATCGATCGCACCGACACCGGTGCGCTGTCATCGATCTGGGACAGACTCGCGGCTTTCCTCGAGCTACACGCGCAGGCCGAAGAGGAGATCTTCTACCCCGCGCTGCTCGAGACGGGGATCGCGGCCAGGCGCACGAGCGCGGTGGAGGACGAGACGCTCGATGCCATCCACGATCACAACGAGATCAGAGACGCGGTGGCCGACGTCGCGCGTCATCACGTGGGCACCGATGACTGGTATGCCGCCGTCGCGGCGGCCAACCTCGCCAACAGCGACCACATGGCAGAGGAAGAACGCGAAGGCCTCACCGAATTCCGCCGGTTGGCCCCGGTATTGCAACGCCACCGGCTGGCTGTCACGTTCGCCGCCTACGAGGCGCGCCACTACGCCGGTGTCCGGCCGGTCGACAAGGATCCCGGCAGCTATGTCCGCGCCGTGGAGGAGCAGGAGCCCCTGGCGAACGGATCGCTCGCCGTGGGCAGTCTGAAGCAGAACTGACTCGAGACGTCGGGGAAATCGGCGCCCCTGTTTCGACCCGATGCGCTCGGGTATCGCGCGGTTGTAGATCGAACCACAGACCGCCGCCGGGAACAGGATGGCCGACCTCCTGACCGGCGGGCGGGCGGTTGCCGGGGTCAGCGCGTCCCGTTCGGGCGCTGTCCCACACGACGGCCCCGGCAACCGCCAACCACTCCGCGCCGGAGGAGTCAGCGTTCGGGTGGGTCGGCCCGTTCGACACCGAGTTGCTGGTCGTCGAAGGCGCCCTGCGCTGATCGGCGATGTGCGAGCCAGGGTCGAACCAGCCAGGTCCCGATGAACAGTGCACCGAACACCACCCCCGCTACCGCCGCCGCGACAGGGCCCGCCACGACATCGAAGAGCAGCACCGCCACTCCGACAAGTGCCACGCCGAGCAGTATCACTCCGGTGAGCGCGAGTTGATTCGACGCCGAGACCAGCCACGCGAGCTGATGCCGGCGAAACAGCAGCCGATGCGCGGCCACGGGGGCGACCAGCAGCGCGGTAGCGCAGATCGAGGCGGTGAGAACGACCAGGTACAGCACCCGCATCGACGTGCTCAACGAATCGAATCGAGGCTGGAACGGCAGCACCATCAGAAACCCGGTGAGCAGTTGAACGCCGGTCTGCACCACGCGCAATTCCTGCAGCAGTGATGCCCAGTTCCGGTCGAGTCGCTGGATCTCGGTCTCGCCACGAACGCGCTGATTCCAGGAAGAGTCATCCATCACCAGACCCTCCTGCCTCGGCGCTCCGAATACGGTCCATCGCCGAGCCGAGAACCCAGCTTGCGGCGGTGACTCGAGAACGCGCCGCCGTCCTCCACCGAAGTGATCACCCCAGTATTCACCTCCACGACAGAAAGTACGTCGGATACTCGGTCGAATCCGTACCCCATGGGCTATTACAACAGGACGGTCACAACGCCTGACAGACGAATACTCGCGTGCTCAAATGGGTACTACCAACCGCTCGTGAGAACGCAGGAACAGCCGGGACACCGCGAATCCTGCCGGTGCCGAGGAAATCGCGCTCGGGTGTAGTAGTCCTACCGGATCACCGGCCACAGTCCCCGCAGCGTCGGCGAAAGCACAGTTCCAGAAAGACCGAGGAAGTTGTCATGCGCTATTCCGACCATCTCGCACTCGACTTCGTTGATCCCGTGCCCGAATCGGAACCTGAAGCACCATTCGTCCACTGGCCCGAACCCAGTCCGTTGCAGTCATGGTGGACCGAGATCATGGGCGGGATCAGGAACAGAGCTATGCCGTGATCGTGCCGGCCCCGATAGCCAGGTAGGCCGTCATCAGAATGAACAGAAACCAGCCCGCGCCCTGCCATGTCCGCCACGAGTTGCCCGCCCGCCACCGCTGGTAGGTCTGGATGAACGCGCCGATACCGCCGAGCAGCACAACGGCCGAGGGGCCGATCACGATGGCCGATTCGGACAGGGTGTCACACAGGTGCGTCTGCGCGTCCGCGCACGCACCCCGGTTGGCCGCCCACACGTTCACGGCGGCGAAGACAAGAGCCGCGACACCCACCACGCAGACGACGTAGAGCACGGCACGCCGGTATTGCCCGTCGTCGGCCCCCGGCTTTTCGACGTCGTCGGCCATCAGCAGTGCCGCGAGACAGTCGACAACTCCGAGCTCCTCGCCGACCCGGATTCGATGGTCCTCGGCATCACGACACCCTCTCTGAGCGCGGTCTCCTACCGCGCTACCCGCGCTGGAACATCCGAAACAGAGATGGATTCGCGCGTGCATACGACGAACCCCGTTGCGCGAAAACCCGGCGATGTTCGTCGAAATCCCGGCCATACTGGCCGACGTGGAAGCAGTCGAAGTCGTTGTCGCCCATCACGAGCGCGCGACGGTGCGTGCGGGCGAGGTGTTCCTGAAGATCGACACCGACCAGGCACGCACCGACGTCGAGGTCGCAGCAATGGCAGCCGCACCGATTCCGACACCGGAGATCCTGTGGCGCGAGCCGCCCGTCCTCGCACTCGCCGCGCTCGCGGGTCGCGCACTCGGCCGCCTCGGTGAACCGTCGACCGCATCCGCGGCGGCGTGGTCCGCGGCAGGCGCCACTGTCCGGATGTTGCACGACGCGCCGCTGCCACCCCGACCGGGTCGCCGCCTCGACGAACTCACCTCGGAACTCGATGGTGAATGCGAGTGGCTCGTCACCAACAGCGTGCTTCCCCCCGACCTGGTCACCCGTAATCGCCGGATCGCCGAGTCGGCATTGCGGCCGTGGACACCGGTGTTCATCCACGGCGATCTTCAAGTCGCCCACGTGTTCGTCGCCGGTGACGAGGTCACCGGGGTGATCGACTGGTCCGAGGCCGCCCGCGGCGATGCCATGTACGACCTCGCCACCCTGACGCTCGGGCACGAGGAACACCTCGACGAGGTGATCGCCGGGTACGGCACCGGCGTCGACCTCGACGTGATCCGGGCGTGGTGGTCGTTGCGCAGCCTGCTGGGAGTCCGCTGGCTGGTCGAGCACGACTTCGACCCGAACTCGCCCGGCTGCGAGGTCGATGTGCTGAAAACCCAGGCAATGCGAGACCGACGAGGGAGTCAGCGCCGTCCGGCCTAGTTTTCGTCGAGAAATCTCGAGAGCTGTTCGATGACGGCGAGTGGCTGCTCCTGCTGGACCCAGTGCCCGGCATCGGGTACCGAATAGGTACCGGTGAACTGCGCGCACACGTCTTCCGCCATGGTGCGCAGTGCGCCGGGCGATTGCCAAATACCCCAATCGCATCGGCCGGCAATGAATTGGGTGGGCACTTCGATACGTGGGACGGTCGGCGTTTCTGTGAGCGGCAGGGTGAGAGCTCTGTACCAGTTGAGTGGGCCCTGGAATTCCGTGCGACCGAATTCTCGAGCGTAGAAATTCAGTTCTTCGTCGGTCAGCCAGGCACAGTCGGCCCGCTCCTGCGGTGAAGGTAAGTGCGGCGCTACTGTTTCCGGTATGCCGACGCCCGCGTCCATGACGTAGTACCGCGGCAGGAGTGCCAAATCGGCCGCGGTCGGTCCCGGGAGTTGTCCGGCGTCCACATTGCCCGGCCAGTCAGCGCTCTTCATATGGAAATACGCGCGCAGAAAGTCGGCGATCCCTTGCGGGGCATGGTAAATGTCTGCGGCGCTCGAGGTTCCCGCGAAATAATGCTGGTAGTGCCTGCGCGGTGGTGACAGCGCGCGCAGGGCGTCGTCGAGTTCGGTCGAGGACTTGGGGATTCCCGCACCGGCGAACGGCGCGCTCATCATCGTCAACGAGCTGATGACGTGTTCGCCGCCGAGCGTGGCCCATCCCGCGACAACAGAGCCGAAGTCGTGCCCGACCAGATGCGCCCGGTCATAGCCGAGTGCGCGAACCAGACTCAGCGCGTCGCGGGCCAGGTTGTCGGTTCGGAAGGACGCCAGGTCGGTGACATCGCTGCCCGTCGTTCGGCCGTAGCCGCGTTGATCAGGGGCGACCACATGAAATCCGGCGTCGGCCAGCGGCGCCAAGACCTTGCGCCACGAGTACGCCAGTTCGGGGAAACCGTGCAGCAGCACCACCAGCGGACGACCGGAACGGCTGTGGCCGGCTTCGAGAACGTGCACACGCAACCCGTTGACGTCGTCGACGAAACGAGACCTCACTCCCTCCGCCAGCCCCGGAAAGTCGACGTCCTGACCCATAGCGCCCTCCTCCACCCGCGAATGTGGTTGCGCCGCATTCAAACACGGACGCGGACAATCCGGCCAGCGGTCGTTCTCCCTCGACCGAGTCGATGGTGTAGCTCGCTACACCATCGACTCGGTGGACAGCTCGATCGTATTTCCGGCCCGCGACGACAACCATGGAGTCATGACCGAGACACCAGCCGAGCAGACACTCGTGGTCGATATCGCCGGCGAACCCACCGTGGCGCTCGATGCCACGCAGGAGACACCGCAGCGCCGGACGGGCCCGCTGGGGGCGATCTTGCGCGCACCGTTCGAGGCCAGGACGTGGAAGGAGCTCGCCTATCTGGTCCTGTCGTTCGTTCTGGGCTGTGCGGCTGTGTGCTATCTGTTCTTCGGGTTCGGCGGCGGGCTGTACGCGTCGATCGTGCTCATCGGTATCCCGTTGCTGGCGGGGGTGCTGCTCGGCGGGCGGGTGTGGGGCCGGATCTACCGGTTCCTCGGGCGCGGGCTGCTCGGCGCCCACGTCGAATCACCACCGGATTTCACCAGGTCGAGCGGCTTTTTCGGTTTCCTGAAGAGCGCGTTCACCGATCGGCCGAGCTGGCGGGCGGTGTTGTTCCTGCTCGCGCAGTCGGTACTCGGTGTCGCGGTGGGCTGGGTCGTCCTCGTGACGATCGCGATGGTCGGGTTCACGGCGATCTCCCCCGTGCCGTGGGCGCTGCTCGATCCGGTGCAGGTGGACGACAACGGCGTGGAGCACCACAGTCTCGCGCAGTTCGGAACGTTCTACATCGATACCTGGCCGCGGGCGCTCGCCATGGCCGGGATCGGCATTCTGCTGTGCTTCGCGCTGCCGTGGCTGATCCGGGCAATCTGCTGGGTGCATCGGATGCTGATCGTGCACCTGTTGGCGGCGACACCGCGCGACCGGCAACTGGCGCAATTGCGGGCCAGCAGGCGCGCCGCGGTGGACGACGCGACCGCCACGTTGAGCCGGGTCGAGCGCGACCTGCACGACGGCACGCAGGCGCGGCTGGTCACCATCGCCATGGCGCTGGGCAGGGCCGAAGAACGACTGGCCGCGGGCGGCGACGCCCGTGACCTCATCGCCGAGGCGCGCGCCAACTCCAAGGAGGCGCTCACCGAACTGCGCGAACTGGTGCGCGGCATCCATCCACCCGCGCTCGAACTCGGTCTCGGCCCGGCGCTGGAGACGCTCACTGCCCGCTGCGCGGTGCCGGTCGACCTGCGTGTGCAGATCCTGCGGCGACCGAGCCCGGCCATCGAGGCGATCGCCTACTTCTCCGTCGCCGAGCTACTGACCAATGTGGTCAAACACGCGCACGCGAACCGGGTGGCGGTGTCGGTGCTGCCCGACAGTCTGCGGTCCATCGCGGTCACCGTGCGGGACAACGGAATCGGTGGTGCGCCCCGTCCCGGCACGCAGACCGTCAGCGGTAGCGGGTTGGCCGGGCTCGCCGCCCGCGCTCTCGCTGTCGACGGCACGCTCACCGTCGACAGTCCCGCCGGTGGGCCTACCGTGGTGACCATGATCCTGCCGAATGAGGGCCCGCAGTGACCGCGGGTGGTGCGCACGGACCGTTGCGGGTGGTGATCGCCGAGGACAGCGCGATCCTGCGCGACGGGCTGGCCGGGCTGCTCACCGAACGCGGTCACGAGGTGGTGGCGATGGTCGGCGACGCGACGTCGCTGAGCGAGGTCGTCGGCACCCACCGGCCCGATGTCGCGGTGGTGGATGTGCGGATGCCGCCCAGCTTCACCGACGAGGGCCTGCTGGCCGCCATCGAGCTGCGCAGGAAGTATCCGGATACCGGCGTGCTCGTGTTCTCGCAGTGGATCGAGACCCGGTACGCCACAGAGCTTCTCGCCGCCGGAGCCAGCGGCGTCGGCTACCTGCTCAAGGATCGCGTCGCCGACGTCGGTGACTTCGTCGACGCGCTGCACCGGGTCGCCACCGGCGGCACCGCACTCGATCCCGAGGTGGTGAGTCAGCTGATGGGCGCGTCCCGGCAACAGGATTCGCTCGCCCGGCTCACCCCGCGCGAGCGGGAGGTGCTCGAGCTGATGGCGCAGGGCCTCACCAACAACGCCATCGCCACCTCGCTCACCGTCACCGAGCGGGCCGTCGAGAAGCACATCGGCAATATCTTCACCAAACTCGATCTGCCACCGTCGGATACCCGCCATCGCAGGGTGCTGGCGGTGCTGCGGCTCAAGGGATGAGCCGCAGACGACGCACCGTCAGACGGCAGGGCCGCTGTTCGGCGCTGTCGCGGCGACACTGCCCGCGATGCCCTTGGCGATGGAGCCGGTGATCCGCTCGGTCACCGCGCTCGTCGAGCGCAGCAGCAGTTGCAGCGCGGGCTTGCCCTCCACGGCGAAGGTCCACGTCAGCCGGGTTCCCGTGGCGGTCGGCGTCAGCTCGATGTCCTCGGCGAAGCGGCGCAGGCCGGGGATCGAGGCGAAGTCGACGGTAAAGGTCATGCGCCGCTGGTCGTCCCAGCGGTAGAAGCGTTCGGTCAGCGCGGCGATGCGCCCGAGGGTGACGACGCGGCAGGTGCCGACGCCGAACGGGCGCGGCGTGGTCCACCGCATGCCGGTGACCAGCCCGGACCACGACACCAGCGCGTCATCGGCGACCAGGGCCGCCCACACCGCCGAGGGCGGCGCGGCAATGTCGATGACGTGGACGTAGCGGTTCGCCGCGTTCGCGAGGAACGCGTCGTCGGATTCGGTCAATGCGAAAGCCTGAGCCATGACTGTCCTTGTTCTTCCTGTTGTCGATCGACTGTCGATAATCCGTTCCAGCACAGGGCGGCCGCGGTGTCGACCGCGTCGCTTTTGGAGATCGGCCGCCCTGCCACCAGCCAATGGCCGGCCGTGAGGCGGCTGATACCCACCAGCGCCCAGGCGTGGATCTCGGCCCTGGCCTCGTCCACCCCGCCCGCGCGCAGTTCCACACTCACCAGGGCGGCGCAGTCGCGCATCGCGGTGCGCACCCGCCATTCGACCGACGGCTCGCTGGGCACCGGCGATTCGAACACCAGCACATACCCGCCGACGTCGTGTTCGACGAAGTCGAAGTAGGACATCACCGCCCGGCGCACCCGCTGCCGTGGGTCGGTGTCGCGGGCGACGGCGGCCCGGACGCCGTCGACCATCCGGTCCAGATTGTGCTGCAGCACAGCGAGATACAGGTCGAGTTTGCCCGCGAAGTGGTCGTAGAGCACCGGTTTGCTGATCCCGGACCGCGCGCTGATCTCCTCCATCCGGGCGCCGTGGTAGCCCTGCGCGACGAACACGTCTTGCGCGGCGACCAACACCGCCTGTCTGCGGCGGGCCCGCGCGGCGGGCCCCCGCAGACCGAGCGGTGACGTGTCGGTTCGCACCTAGCTGTCTGCCTCGGTCACCGGCCGGCCTCTGCGGACCGGTCCCGGATGTCGGTGACAATGGCGGAGAAGTCGCGCCCGGCGTCGGTCTGGTTGAACCGCGCGTAGATCGCGGCGGCGAGTTCGCCGAGCCGGCCGTCGACCCCGTTGGCCTGCAACGCGTTCGCGGCCAGGGTGAGGTCTTTCGACATCAGCGCGGTAGCGAAGCCGGGCTGGTAGTCGTTGTTGGCCGGGCTGGTGGGGACCGGGCCGGGCACCGGGCAGTAGCTGGTCAGTGCCCAGCTCTGGCCGGATGCGGTGGAGACCACGTCGAAGAACGACTGATGGCTCAGGCCGAGCCGCTCACCGAGAACCAGTGCCTCCGACAGGCCGATCATGGAGATCCCGAGCAGCATGTTGTTGCAGATCTTGGCGGCCTGACCGACGCCGGAGTCACCGCAGTGCACCACCTTGCCGCCCATTACCTCCAGCACATCGCCGGCGTCGGCGAAGTCGGCGGCCGTGCCGCCGACCATGAAGGTGAGGGTGCCCGCGGTGGCACCGGCCACCCCACCGGAGACCGGTGCGTCCAGCGGCCGATGTCCGGCCGTCACAGCCTGGGCCGCAGCGGCTTTCGCGTCGGCCACGTCGATGGTGGAACAGTCGAGGAACAGGGTGCCCGGCGTGGCGGCGGGCAGCAGCTCGGCGTAGACGTCGAGGACGAGTTTGCCGTTGGGCAGCATGGTGATCACCACGTCACGGTCGACGGCGGCCTCGACGGCGGTGGCCACCACCGTCGCGCCGTCGGCGCGCGCCTGCTCCTGCGCGGCGGGCACCGGGTCGTAGGCGAGCACGTCGTAGCCCGCCCGCACCAGATTCGCCGCCATCGGGCCGCCCATGTGGCCGAGCCCGAGGAAACCGATCGTCTTCGTCATCGCTGTGCCTCCGCTGTCGTCGAACCCAGTTCCGCCGCACCGAGACCGGCGAAGTACGCCGCCACCTGCTCGTCGGTCACCTCGGCGAGGGTCGCGGGCCGCCACTGGGGATTGCGGTCCTTGTCGATCACCTGGGCGCGGATGCCCTCGACCAGGTCGTGCGAGCCGAGTGAGGCGATCGAGACCCGATATTCCTGGTCCAGCACCGCCTCGAGGCTCGGCAGGTCCTGTGCGGCACGCAAGGCCCGCAGCGTGACCTTCAGCGCGACAGGGGATTTCGCGAGGAGAGCAGCGGCTGCCTCGACGGCCTCGGGCGCTTCGTCGGCCTGGAGCCGCGCCGCGATCTCCTCGACGGTGTCCGCGCTGTAGCAAGCGTCGATCCAGCGCTGCTGTGCGAGCAGGTCCGAGGCCGGCGCGGACTCGGCGAACTTCGCGATCGCCGCGTCGACACCGACGGTGCCCAGCGCGTCGAGCAGCTCGGGTAGTGCGTCGGAGGGCACGTAGTAGTCGGCGAATCCGGCCGCGATCGCGTCGCCCGCGGACATCCGCGCGGTGGTCAGCGCCACGTGCGTACCGAGCTCACCCGGTGCCCGCGAGAGCAGGTAGGTGCCACCGACATCGGGGACGAATCCGATACCGACCTCGGGCATCCCGATCTTGGACCGTTCGGTGACGATGCGGTGGCTGCCGTGCCCGGCCAGGCCGACGCCGCCGCCCATCACGATGCCGTCCATGATCACCACGTACGGCTTGGGATAGCTGCCGATCAGCGCGTTGAGCAGGTACTCGTCGCGCCAGAACCGCCCGGTCGGCGAATCGGCGCCCGCTGTACCGCCTTTCGCGTCGGCGTGAATGGCGACGATGTCGCCGCCCGCGCAGAGCCCGCGCTCCCCCGCGCCGGTGACCACGACGGCGCGCACCGCGTCGTCGTGGGCCCAGGAGCGCAGCGCGTCGGTGATGGCCAGTGTCATCGCGTGATTGAGCGCGTTGATGGCCTTGGGCCGGTTCAGGGTGATCAGGCCGAGACCGTCACGGACGGCGATCAGCACCTCGGGTTCGTCGGTCATGCTGCTCCGATCAGCGAGCGGGCGACAACCACCCGCATGATTTCGTTGGTGCCCTCGAGGATCTGATGCACCCGCAGGTCGCGCACGATCTTCTCCAGGCCGTATTCGTGCAGGTAGCCGTAGCCACCGTGCAATTGCAGTGCCTTGTTGGCCACGTCGAACCCGGTGTCGGTGGCGAATCGCTTCGCCATCGCGCACAGCGATACCTTGTCCGCCGCGTCCGCGTCGAGCGCGGCGGCGGCCCGCCACAGCAGCGTCCGCGCCGCCTCCAGTTCGGTGGCCATGTCGGCCAGCTCGAACTGTAGTGCCTCGTTGCGCACCAAGGGTTTTCCGAAGGCGTGGCGTTCGGTGAGGTAGCGGACCGTCTTGTCGAGCGCGGCCTGCGCGCCGCCGATCGAGCAGGCGGCGATATTGAGCCTGCCACCGTTGAGGCCGTTCATCGCGATCGAGAAGCCGTCGCCCTCCTCGCCGAGCCGGTTGGCGACCGGCACCCTGGCACCGTCGAGGATCACCTGCCGGGTCGGCTGCGCGTTCCAGCCCATCTTCCGTTCGTTCGGTCCCACCGTCAGACCCGGTGTGTCGGCTGGGACGATCAGCGCCGAGATGCCGCGCGGGCCGTCCCCGCCGGTTCGCACCATCATCACGTACACGTCGTTGGCGCCGGCGCCGGAGATGAATTGCTTGGCGCCGGACAGGATGTAGTCCTCGCCGTCGCGAACGGCCTTGGTACTCAAGGCCGCCGCGTCGGATCCGACGCCCGGTTCGGTGAGCGCGTAACTGCCGAGCAGCTCCAGCGCGGCCATTCCCGGCACCCACCGGTGGCGCTGCTGCTCGGTGCCGTAGGCATCGAGCATCCAGGTCGCCATGTTGTGGATGGAGATGTACGCCGCGACCGAGGGGCACCCGGTCGAGAGCTGTTCGAAGATCCGCACCGCGTCGAGCCTGCGCAGATCGGAGCCGCCGACATCGGCGCGCACCGAGATGCCGCCGAGGCCGAGCGGGCCCGCCTTGTGCAGCACGTCGACCGGGAAGTGTTTGCGCTCATCCCAATCCAGCGCGTTGGGCGCCAGGAACTCGTCGGCGAACTGGCGCGCGGTCTCGCCGATCGCGCGCTCGTCCGCATCGAGGGTGAACATCGCCGCCTCAGTCCATCGTCGGGATGACGAAAGCGTTGGACTCCTTGAGCCCGGCAGGCCAACGCTGGGTCACCGTCTTGGTCTTGGTGTAGAACCGGATCGAATCCGGGCCGTGCTGGTTGAGATCGCCGAAGCCCGAGCCCTTCCAGCCACCGAAGGTGAAGTAGGCGATCGGCACCGGAATCGGCACATTGACCCCGACCATGCCGACCTGCACCCGAGCGGAGAAATCGCGCGCGGTGTCACCGTCGCGGGTGAAGATCGCGACACCGTTGCCGTATTCGTGCTCGTCGACCAGCTTCAGCGCTTCTTCGTAGTCGCCCGCGCGGACCACGGTGAGCACCGGGCCGAAGATCTCCTCTTTGTAGATCCGCATGTCGGCGGTGACATTGTCGAACAGGCTCGCGCCGACGAAGAAGCCGTTCTCGGCACCCTCGACGCTCAGGCCGCGGCCGTCGACCACCAGGTCGGCGCCCTCGTCGACCCCGATCTGGACGTAGTCGTTGACCCGGTTCACCCCGTCGAGCCCGACCAGCGGCCCGAAGTCGGCGCCCGCGTCGTCGGAGCGCCCGACATTGAGCTTGTGCACCCGCTCGGTCAGCTTCGCGACCAGCCGATCAGCGGTCTCCGCGCCCACCGGCACAGCCACCGACAGCGCCATGCAGCGCTCCCCCGCGGACCCGTACGCCGCACCGATCAGCTGATCGGCGACATCGTCGAGGTCGGCGTCGGGCATCACGACCGCGTGGTTCTTTGCCCCGCCGAAACACTGTGCGCGCTTGCCGTTGGCGGTCGCGGTCTCGTAGATGTACTGGGCGATCGGAGTCGAGCCGACGAAACCGACTGCCTTGATCCGCTTGTCGCCCAAGATCGTGTCGACGGCTTCCTTGTTGCCGTTGACCACGTTGAACACCCCCGGCGGCAGACCCGCCTCGAGGAACAGTTCGGCCAGGCGCAGCGGCACCGACGGATCGCGTTCGGAGGGCTTGAGCACGAAGGCGTTGCCGCAGGCCAGCGCCGGGCCTGCCTTCCACAGCGGGATCATCGCCGGGAAGTTGAACGGCGTGATACCGGCGACGACACCCAGCGGCTGACGCATCGAGTACACGTCGATACCGGTGCCCGCGCTGTCGCTGTACTCACCCTTGAGCAGGTGCGGGATACCGATGGCGAACTCGATGACCTCGAGGCCGCGCTGGATGTCGCCCTTGGCGTCGGCGATGGTCTTGCCGTGCTCGGAGGAGAGCAGCGCGGCCAGGCTGTCCATCTCGTCGTTGACCAGGTTCACGAACTTCATCAGCACCCTGGCCCGCTTCTGCGGGTTGAACGCCGCCCACCCCGGCTGAGCCGCGGCCGCGTTGTCGATCACCGCGCTCACCTCGGCGGCATTCGCCAGCGGAACCCTGGCCTGCACCTGCCCGAGATTCGGATCGAAGACGTCGCCGAAGGCGCCGGAAGTGCCGGTGACGTGCTTGCCGCCGATGAAGTGCGTGAGTTCGCGAACCATGCCAGTCCTACTCCGTTGATGTCGGTCGCGCGGTGTGCGCAGTTGGAGGGTTTCCAATAGTTGGATGTCCAAGTAATTGGTACCTTCGCAGTCCGGCCCGGTGTTTGTCAATGCAGGGACCGACACTATTGACATACGGCCAACAAAGTAGTGCAGAACTCGAGACCAGCTACGCGGGGGCCGACCGGGTCACCGAGGACCGGCCCCCGACGCGGAGCCCGCGCTTACAACCCGGCTACCAGAATCGGAACCACATACGTGCGGGCGAACGCCGCCAATGCCTGCTCCGAGCCGGTGTCGATGGTGCCCACCGGCTGCAGGATCAGCGAGTGCACCACGCGGCAGACCACTTCGACCCGAGCGCTCAGGTCGGGAATGTCGGGGAATCGGCTGTCCTCGAGCACCTTTCGGAGGATCTCGGTGGACGCCGCGACCGAGAGCAGGAAGAACGACGCCCCGTCGACGGTGAGCTGGGGCAGCAGGCGGTCGGCCTCCAGCGTGAGCAGCCGCTCGACCAATGGGTGCGCCCGCCAGCGCGTGATCACGGTGGTGAACACGTCGACGACGATGTCGTCGAAGGTGTCGTGGCGCGCCGGGATCTCACCCAGGTCGGCCAGCAGCCTGCGCACCTCCCGTTCGAAGGCCGCGCTCACCACATCGTCGCGCGAACCGATCCGCCGGTAGACGGTGGCGCGGTCGACGTCGGCGGCCTTGGCGATGTCCTCGATCGTCGTCTTGCGCACGCCCACCCGCTCGAACTGCACGAGGGCGGCATCGAGAATTCGTTCTTCGACGGAGTCGGCGGTGGGCGAATTTCCCGAGGTCGCGGCGGTGGAGAGCACGCTTCGACGGTATCAGGCGCGGCGGGTCCCGATCACAACCGCAGATCAGATCCGTCTGCAACATTGCGATACTATTTGTTGCACTGTACGGTTCCGATATGGCTGATAACGGTGCAACGGCGCGCTCCTATCAGGAACAAGCGCACGCAATTCACGCGCGGGATGTGCACTTCGACTTCTCGTCGGTGCCCCTGCACTACATCCCGGGCGAAGTCCTCGCGACACATGTCACCAACGTGATGCATCTCGTCCTCCCCGAGGGCGAACGGGCGATGGCCACCTGCCTGGCCGAAGCCCTGCCCTATATCGAGGACGAGCGGCTGCGGGAGGAGGTCACCGGGTTCATCGGCCAGGAATCGATGCACGCCAGCAGCCACGAAGGCGCGCGGCGGCATCTGCAGTCGATCGGACTCGATGTCGAGTCCTATGTCGCCAAGATCGCCTGGCTGGTCGACCGGATCCTGGGCGACCAGGGACTCACCGGCCGCGCCAAGGAGCAATGGCTCAAAGAACGCCTCGGCCTGTTCGCCGGGATGGAACACTTCACCGCCGTCATCGGCGAATGGCTGCTGGAATCGGACGTACTCGCCGAGCTCGGGATGGACCCGACCATGCTCGACCTGGTGCGCTGGCACGGCGCCGAGGAGGTCGAGCACCGCAGCGTGGTGTTCGACGCCTACATGCACGTCGACGGCGGCTACGCCCGCCGACTGCGCACCGGGCTGCTCGCCAGCGGCACCCTGCTGCCGCTGTTCGTCGTCTCGACCGCGTACCTGTATCGCCAGGATCCGAGCAAGGACAAGGGCCGCTCCTGGGCCAGGCAATTCGTCAGCGCCACCGTGCGCGGGGTGATTCCGAGCTTCACCACGTTCGTCACCGAGATGCCGCGCTACCTGCGACCGAGTTTCCATCCCTCCCAGCTGGGTTCGATGGACAACGCCCTGCGGTATCTGGCGCACTCGCCGGCGGCTCGCGCGTGAACCCTCCCGCGGGTGTCGCGACACCGAGCCTGCGAGCCCTCGGTGCCGCCGTCGACATCTACAAGAAGGTTTTCACCCAGCCCGCGCTGTCGCCACCACATCCGGTGCGGCACAACGGCTTCGATCTCGACGTGCGGGTGGAAGCGGTGCACGCCGAGGCCGCCGACGTGGTGAGTCTGACCCTGGTGGGCACCGAGGGCGGGGACCTGCCGTCGTGGCGGCCGGGGTGCCACATCGATGTCTTCCTCGCCTCGGGCCGCCAGCGCCAGTACTCCCTGTGCGGTGACCCGCGCGACCGGCATCGCTACCGGATCGCGGTGCGCCGCATAGACAACGGCGGCGGCGGATCGCGGGAGATGCACACCCTGCGCGCCGGTGACGTGTTGCGCATCCGCGGTCCGCGCAACGCCTTCACCTTCGTCGAGACCGCGCCGTCGTATCTGTTCATCGCCGCGGGCATCGGGATCACGCCGATCCTGCCGATGGCTCGGGCGGCCGGTTCCCGAGGGCGACTGGTCTATCTGGGCCGTTCGCGCGAGACCATGCCGTTCCTGGCCGAGCTCCCGCCAGGCGCCGAGGTGCGCCCCGACGACGAATTCGGCACACCCGATCTGCCCGCACTGCTGGCCACCGCCGCCCCCGGTGCGGCGGTCTACGTGTGCGGTCCTCCCCCGGTGCTCGACGCCGCCCAACGCAGCCTGTTCGCGCTGAATCCCACTGCCTCGCTACACACCGAACTGTTCTCGGCGCGGCCGGTGACCGACGGCAAAGCCTTCGACATCACCCTCGCGCGCAGCGGGCGGACCGTGCGCGTCGAGAGCACCGAAACCGCGCTCGACGCGATCCGCCGGGTGCGCCCCGACGTCGTCTACTCCTGCCGACAGGGGTTCTGCGGCAGCTGCAAGACCAAGGTCCTCGCGGGCTCGATCGATCACCGCGACCGACTGCTCCCCCCGGGCGAGCGTGCCGACCACCTCCTCACCTGCGTGTCCCGTTCCGCCGGTGGCGCACTCACGCTGGACCTCTGACCGCGAAAGGCACGCCTCCCGTGACCACCACCCTCAGCTTCGACGTCCACAGCCCCGCGACCGGTGCCCTGGTCGGTTCCTATCCCAGCCACGACGAGAGCGCCGTCGAGGCCGCCGTCGAACGGGCCCACGGTGCCGCGACCTGGTGGCGCACCGCGGGTTTCGACGAACGTGCGCGTCGTCTCGATCGCTGGCGCGCCGAGATCACCCGCGGCCGTGACGAACTCGCTCGCATCATGAGCCAGGAGATGGGCAAACCACACTCCGACGCCGCGCTCGAGATCGTGATGGCGCTCGAACACCTGAAATGGGCCGCGCACAACGCGAAAGACGTGCTCGGCCCGCGATCGGTCGCGCCCAGCCTGTTGACCGTCAACCAGGCCTGCCGGCTCGAGTACCGCCCCTTCGGCGTGGTCGGGGTGATCGGCCCCTGGAACTACCCGGTGTTCACCCCGCTCGGCTCGATCTCGTTCGCCCTCGCCGCGGGCAACGCGGTGGTGTTCAAACCCAGCGAGTACACCCCGGGAGTCGGCGTCTGGCTCGCCGAGGCGTTCGCCCGCGCCGTCCCCGAACAGCCGGTGCTGCAGGTGATCACCGGCGGCGGTGAGACCGGCGCGGCGCTGTGCCGCAGCCGGGTCGGCAAGATCGGGTTCACCGGTTCCACCGAGACGGGCAAACGCGTGATGGCCGCCTGTGCGCAGCGGCTCACGCCGGTGCTCATGGAATGCGGCGGCAAGGACGCACTCGTCGTCGACGCCGACGCCGACCTCGGCGCCGCCGCCGACGCCGCGCTGTGGGGTGGCATGGCCAATGCCGGGCAGACCTGCCTCGGAGTGGAGCGGGTGTACGTCCACACCGACGTCTACGACACCTTCCTCACCGAACTGCTCGATCGGGCCCGCGGCCTGCGAGCCGGGTCGGGAACAGCGAAGATCGGTCCGATCACCATGCCCAAACAGCTGGCCGTGATCCACCGCCACATCGAGGACGCCCTCGCGCGCGGCGGGCGGGCGTTGCTGGGCGGCCTCGACGCCATCGAGGGCCAGTTCGTGCAGCCGACCATCCTGGTCGACGTGCCGCACGACGCCGCGGCGGTCACCGAGGAGACCTTCGGCCCGACGCTGGTCGTCACCCGGGTCGCGTCCATGGACGAGGCGATCGAGCGGGTCAACGACTCGGAGTATGGCCTCGGCGCCACCGTCTTCGCCCGCCGCGACGGCGACGCCATCGCCGACCGCATCGACGCGGGCGCCACCTCGATCAACGCGTTCGTCGCGCACGCCACCATCCCGGCGCTGCCGCTGGGTGGGGTCGGCGCCTCCGGCTTCGGCCGGGTGCACGGTCCCGACGGTCTGCGCGAGTTCACCTACGCCAAAGCGACTACGCGGCAGCGGTTCCCCTCGCCGCTGGCGCTCACGACATTCACCCGCAGCGCCCGGATCGACATCGTCGTCGATCGCCTGGTCTCGGTGCTGCACGGAAGGATCGGCTGACCCATGCCCGCAGAACACACGCACATCGTCGTGCTCGGCGCCGGATTCGGCGGGATCGGGCTGACGATCAAACTCCGCGAAGCCGGCTTCGACGACATCGTCGTGCTGGAACGCGCCGACGACCTCGGCGGCACCTGGCAGGCCAACACCTACCCCGGCTGCGCCTGCGATGTCCCCTCCCAGCTCTACAGCTACTCCTTCGCGCCCAACCCGGAGTGGTCGCGCACCTACGGCAAGCAGCCCGAGATCCTCGACTACCTGCGCACTGTCGCCGAGTCCAACGACGTGATCCGGCACGTGCGGCTCGGTACCGAACTCCTGGACGCGCGCTGGGACGACGAGCGGTCGCTGTGGCGGATCGAGACCTCGCGAGGCGAGCTCACCGCGGACTACTTCCTCTCCGCCGCAGGAATTTTCGCGGAGGCGAAGTATCCGTCGCTGCCCGGTCTCGACACCTTCGAGGGCACGGCCTTCCATTCCCTGCACTGGGACCACGACCACGATCTGACCGGCAAGCGCGTCGCGGTGATCGGCACGGGCGCCTCCGCGGTCCAGTTCGTACCGGAGATCCAGCCGAAGGTCGCCGCGCTGACGGTGTTCCAGCGGTCGGCGCCGTGGATCGTGCCGCGGATGGACCGCCCGACGATCGGGCTCGAACGTCGCCTGCTGCGCCAGATCCCGTTGGCGCAGAAGGCTGTTCGGGGGACCTGGTACTCGCTCATCGAGGGTTTCGGGCTGGTCGGGTTCGTCGACAACCGATTCCGGCATCCCTTCGAGCTGCTGGGCCGGATCCAGCTGCGCCGCCAGATCCGCGACCCGAAGCTGCGTGCGAAGGTGACGCCGGACTACATGATCGGCTGCAAGCGAGCCATCTTCTCCGACGCCTATCTCCCCGCCCTCGACAAGGACAACGTCGACGTCGTCACCGACGGTATCGCCGAGGTGCGCGCACGCTCCATCGTGACCCGCGCCGGGGTCGAGATCCCGGTGGACACCATCATCTACGGCACCGGTTTCACCTCGACGCCGAGTGTTTTCGATCGCATCGTCGGCCACGACGGGCGCTCGATCGCCGAGCTGTTCCGGCAGCGTCCGCAGACCTATCTCGGTGCCGCGGTGGCCGGGTTCCCGAACTTCTTCTGCACCCTCGGTCCGTTCGGTGCGGCGGGCAACCAGTCGGCGGTGTTCATGATCGAGTCGCAGATCGCCTACATCGTCGACGCGCTGAGCACGCTGCGCGCCCGCGGCGAAACCCGCATCGAGGTGCGGTCGCAGGTCCAGCGCGACTTCGTCGAGGAGATGGGCAGGCGCAGCGCCGAGACCGTGTGGCTCACCGGCGGCTGCGAGAGCTACTACACCACCGCCGAGGGCGGCAACGCCGGGCTGTATCCGAACTGGAGCTTCGAATACCGCCGCCGCACCAGACGATTCGACATCGAGTCCTATGAGGTGTCGGCATGATGGGCCTGCCCGATCTCGCGCCGACCTCCTGGTTCACGCGCTCCTACGACGTGGCGGGCAAGGTCGTCCTGATCACCGGCGCGGGCCAGGGCATCGGCCGTGAGCTGGCCGCGATCCTGTCCCATCGTGGTGCGCGGGTCGTGGTGGTCGATATCGACGCGGTCGCGGCCCGCCGGGCCGCCGACGAGTTGGGTTTGGACGCCCACGGTATCGGCGCCGATGTCGCCGACCGGGCGCAGATGACAGCGGCGGTCGACGAGGTGGTGCGCCGATTCGGCACCCTCGACGTGGTGGTCGCCAACGCGGGCGTGACGCCCGAGCCCGCCACCGTGCGCACGATGGACCCGGCGGACTTCGACCGGGTGATCGGGATCAACCTCACCGGCGTGTTCAACACCGTGCACCCGGCCCTGGACCACATCGTGTCCGCGCGCGGGCACGTCGTGGTGGTGTCGTCGTGCGCGGCGTTCGCACCGGGGATGGGCGGCTCGCCGTACATGGTGAGCAAGGCCGCGGTCGAACAGCTGGGGCGGGCGTTGCGCGTGGAACTCGCCGCGAGCGGGGCCAGTGCCGGCGTCGCGTACTTCGGCGTCGTCGACACCGCGATGACCCACGACATGCTCGACACCGACGACCTGGGCAAAGAGCTCGACGCGATGCTGCCGTGGCCGCTCAATGTGCGGATCACCGCCGAGTACGCGGCCAAGACGATCGCCGACGGCATCGCCCGGCGCGCACCGCGAACCATCGCCCCGAGCGGGTGGGAGCCCTACGCGTTGCTGCGCGGTGCGATCAACGTCGTGCTCGATCACCGGCTCGCCGCCGACTCCACGGTGCACGCGCTGATCCGGGCGATCGAGCAACGCCGATGAGCGCCGAACGCGGGTCGCTCCGGGCACGCACCGTCCGGCAGGTGTCGGCGCTCACGGTGGGTCAGCTGGCCGCGTTCGCGCCGGTGAACGCCTACACGCTGCCGCCGTCGCGGTTGCTGATCGAACAGGCACTGCGGGCGGGCGCGCCGCCGTTGCGCGCGACGGCGACCGAGCCGGTGGACGAGGACGGGATCCGCGGCGAGTGGGTGCGTGGGCCGCGCGCCGACCGTACCGACGCGGTCGTGCTCTACATCCACGGCGGCGGGTTCGTCGCCGGTTCGGCTCTCGGGTACCGCGGCGTCGCCTCCCGGCTGTCCACCGCGACCAAGCTCGCGGTGTTCACCCTCGACTACCGCCTCGCGCCCGAGCACCCGTTCCCGGCCGCACCCACCGATGTGGCCGCCGCCTTCGAGTGGCTGTCGCGGCGCTGTCCGGCGGACCGGATCGTCGTCGCCGGTGATTCCGCCGGCGGCTTCCTGGCCGCTCATCTGACCATCGAGAACGCCCGCGCCGGGCAGCCCGAACCGGGTGCGCTGGTGTTGTTCTCCCCGATGGCCGACCTGAGTCTGGCCACCGCCATCGGCCACGGGAACCAGCACCGCGACGGTCTGCTGTCCACCCAGATCGCCAGGCAGGCGATCGCCGCGTTCACCGCCGAACCGTTCGACCTGCGACCTGTCCACGGAATGCGGCTGCCGCCCACCTTGATCCACGCCAGCGACACCGAGTACTTCGGCGCCGACGCGACCGAACTCGCGCGGCGCTGGCAGGCCACCGGGGCGCAGTGCGAACTGCAGGTGTGGCCGGATCAGATGCACGCCTTCCAGACCCTGCCGATCGTCGTCCCCGAGTCGAGGACCGCCTATCGCGCAGCGGCTCGCTTCGTCGCCACCCATCTCGACACCGCCCCCGCGGTCATGACCCAGAAAGCGCCTGCCTCGTGAGCATTTCCCGATTCGACACCCTGCCCGCAGCGTTCCAGCACACCGCCTCGATCGCCCCCACCGCGATCGCCTTGCGCACCCCCGGCGACACCAAGACCCTCACCTGGGCCGAGTACGCGACCCAGGTTCGCGCCGTCGCCGCCGGACTGGCCGGTCTCGGTGTGCGTCGCGGCGACACCGTGGCACTGATGATGAGCAACCGGGTGGAGTTCTATCCCCTGGAAGTCGGTGCGCAGCATCTGGGCGCCACCTCGTTCTCGGTGTACAACACGCTCTCCCCCGAACAGCTCGCCCACGTGCTCGGCAATGCCGGAGCGCGCGTGGTGATCTGCGAGCCGCAGTACGCGAAGCTGATCGCCTCGTCCGGGGTCGACGTCGACCACATCGTGTGCGTCGACGAGGCGCCCGAGGCAACCCTGTCGGTGAAGGATCTGCTCGCGGCGGGCCGTGACGATTTCGACTTCGACGCCGCCTGGCGCGCGGTCCGTGGCGAGGACGTCGCGACGCTCATCTACACCTCGGGCACCACCGGCGCGCCCAAGGGCGTCGAGACCACCCATGCCGCCCTGCTGTTCCAGGTGTACGGCATCGCCGACATCCTCGGCATCGAATTCGGTGACACCATCACCTCGTTCATGCCGACCGCGCACATCGCCGACCGGCTGACCGCGCTCTATGTCCAGGAGGTGCTCGGCACCCAGGTGACCAGTGTCGGCGATCCCAAGCAGATCGCCGCCGCCCTCGCCGACCTGCATCCGACCATCTGGGGCGCGGTGCCGCGGGTGTGGGAAAAGCTCAAGGCCGCCATCGAATTCAAGGTCGCGGCCGAACCCGACGAGACCCGCCGCCAGGGCATGGCGTGGGCGATGTCGGTGGCCGCGGCCCGCGCCGCCCATCAGCTCGCCGATGAACCGGTACCCGCCGAGCTCGCCGCCGAATGGGCGCGGGCCGACGAACTGGTGCTGAGCAAGCTGCGCGCCGCCCTCGGTCTGGACCGGGTGCGGTGGGCCATGTCCGGCGCGGCCCCGATCCCGCCGCAGACGCTGGCCTTCTTCGCCGGTCTCGGCATCCCGATCGCCGAGATCTGGGGCATGTCGGAACTGTCGTGCATCTGTAGCGTCAGCCATCCCCGCGACGCCAAGCTCGGGGCGGTCGGAAAGCTGTTGCCCGGCATGGAATCACGGCTGTCCGACGACGGTGAACTGCACGTGCGCGGGCCGCTGGTGATGAAAGGCTACCGAGGGATGCCCGAGCAGACCGCCGAGGCGATCGACGCCGACGGCTGGTTGCGCACCGGCGACATCGTCAGCATCGACGACCAGGGCTACCTTCGCGTCGTCGACCGCAAGAAGGAGATGATCATCAACGCGGCGGGCAAGAACATGTCCCCCACCAACATCGAGAACGCGATCAAGGCGGCCACGCCGCTGATCGGCGCGATGGCCGTGCTCGGCGACGGCCGGTCCTACAACACCGCGCTGATCGTGCTCGACGCCGAATCCGTCGAGCCCTACGCGCGCGAGCACGCGCTCCCCGACGCCTCCGCCGCCGCGCTGGCGGTCGATCCCACGGTGCGGGCCGCGATCGAAGCCGGTGTGGCACAGGGCAACAGCAAGCTCTCGCGGGTGGAGCAGATCAAGCGCTTCCGCATTCTGCCCACGTTCTGGGAGGCGGGCGGTGACGAGGTCACGCTCACCTTGAAGCTCAAGCGCAAGGTCATCGCCGAGAAGTACACCGCGCAGATCGACGAGCTCTACGCAGAGAACCCGCCCGCCGAGGTCGTCAACGCCGGATAGCGGTACCCGACTCGTCCGACCCCGCCTGGCGCGGTCGGACGAGTCGGGTTGTCTGCAAGGCGAAGTAGAACTCGGCGGCCGCGGTGGGATCGGTACAGCTGCGGCCGGTGAGGGCTTCGATTCGCCGCAGCCGTTGGTGCACGGTGTTGCGGTGGAAGTGCAGTCGTTTCGCCGCATCGGCCACCACCCCGCCCGCGGCGAACCACGCCTCGAGCGTCTCCAACAGCGTGTCCCGCTCCATCGCGGGCAGCTCGAGGACCGAGCCGAGAATTCCGGTGGCGAGCTGACGACTCACCTCCGGCAGATGCGCGATCAGCAACGGGATCGGCTGGTCACCGAAGTTGTTGACCTCGATATCGCCGGGCCGGGCGCACCGGCACGCCAGTTTCGCCTCGTGGAGCGCGTCGTGGGCTCGGCGCGGATCGTCGAACGGGCGGCTCACCCCGACCCGGCCGGTGGCCAGGCCCGCGAGGACCGCGTCGGCTTCGGCCCGCGCCGTGCCCGGTTTCAGGCTGATCAAGCCGATGTGGGTGTCGAATTCGACCGTCCAGATCGAGTGCACGCCGATCGAGCGCAGACGTTCCTCGACGCCGCGCAGTGGGGCCGCGACCGGCTCGACGATTTCGGCGCTGACCACCAGGAACGTCCCGGTCTCCGGCAGGTTCAGCAGGCGCAGGGTTTCCCACAGTGGCGCGCCGTCGTCGACGGCGGCCGACAGCAGTGAGCGCAACGCGAGGCTGCGGGTCTGCGCGTCGCGATGGGCGCGTTCGAACGCCACCTCACCGTAGGCTTCCGCGGCCGCGCTCGAGTAGTCGTCGATGATGCTCCACAGCTCGGAGCCCTTGTGCGCCAACGATTCTGTGAGCTCGCCGCCCATCTCGCCGAGCAGTCGGTCCCAGAGCAACCGGCCCGCCAGCCGGTACGCGTGCAGCAGCGCCGCCAGCGGAACCTGTTGCTCGGCCTTGAGCCGTCCGGCGGCGCGCGCGGCGTCCAGCCGCGGCCGGCAGCGACCCCCGAGTTGACCGAGCAGAGTCACCAGGTTGTCGTAGGTGGCCTGGCGCAGGTCCTGGTGGGTCAACCGGGTCGCCTCGGCATAGGCATGGTCGCCGGACAGGATTTGCGCCACCAGCACGTCGGTCAGCTCGTCCGCTCGCAGCAACAGCCTGTCGACAAGCTCCACCGATACGTCGGACGACACCTCGGGAACTGTCGTCATCCTCTTATTGTAGGCGCTGCGAAAAGCGCCTCTACCAGCTTCGTTGTGCACTTGCACACTGAGGTCACGGTAATCCGGAGCGCTGGACCATAGGCTGCCCGCCCACCGTCGGCCACGATCGAGACAAGTGATCCACCTCACTACATCGCATCGAGAGGCATTGCAATGTACGACTACGTCATCGTCGGCGCGGGTTCGGCAGGCGCCGTGTTGGCTGCCAGACTCTCCGAGGATCCGGCGGTATCGGTCGCCGTCATCGAAGCAGGGTCGGCCGACAGCGCCGACGAGATCCATATCCCGGCCGCGTTCGGCGCCTTGTTCAAGAGCGAGTGGGACTGGGATCTCGACACCGAACCCGAACCGCAGCTGGGCGGTCGGCGCGCGTACCTGCCCCGGGGCCGGATGCTGGGCGGATCGAGCTCGATGAACGCGATGATCTACATCCGGGGCAACCGTGCCGACTACGACGCCTGGGCCGCGGCCGGTGCCGAGGGTTGGTCCTACGACGATGTCCTGCCGTATTTCCAGCGAGCCGAGGACAACGAACGAGGCAAGGACGCCTATCACGGCGCCGGTGGACCACTGCGCGTCTCGGAGAGTCGTTCACAGCACGCCATTGCCGGAGCCTTCGTCGAAGCGGCCGAGCAGGCCGGGTACGCGCGCAACGAGGACTTCAACGGCGCAACACAATTGGGCGTGGGCCGCTATCAGGTGACTCAGCGTGACGGCATGCGGTGCAGCACGGCCGTCGCCTATCTGCATCCGGCGATGACGCGGCCGAACCTGACCGTCATCACCGACGCGCTCGCCCAGAAGGTGCTGTTCGAGGGCGATCGGGCGGTCGGCGTCGAGATCAGCCGTGGCGGCGAGGTCGAGACGGTTCGTGCCGAACGCGAAGTCATCCTCTCCGGCGGCACCTACGGATCGGCGCATCTGTTGCTGCTGTCGGGCGTCGGTCCCGCCGATGAGCTTGCGCTGTTCCAGATCGAGGTGGTGCGCGACCTTCCGGTCGGCGAGAACCTGCAAGACCACTACATGACGCTGATCAACTACCGCACCGACACCGAATCGCTGATGACCGCACTGTCGCCGGAGAACCTCGCGTTGTTGCAGGAGCAGGGCCGTGGTCCGCTCACCTCGAACATCGGTGAGGCGGGCGGATTCTTCGAGACGAGGTCCGGCCTGGAAGGTCCGGACGTGCAGTTCCACCTGGCACCGGTGCTGTTCCACGAGGAGGGACTCGGCGCACCCGTCGCGCACGGATTCGCCGTGGGACCCTGTGTGCTCCATCCGACGAGCGTCGGCAAGGTGATGCTCCGTTCGGCGGCGCCGACCACCGCGCCGAGAATCGTGCACAACTACCTCGCCACCGACGAGGACCGGCGCAGCATTGTGGCGGGCCTGCGCATCGCCCTCGACATCGCGGGCCGGGCCGCTCTCGCCGAGCACATCACCGCGGACTTCGTTGCCCCCGAGTCGGATTCGGAGCAAGACCTGCTCGCCTTCGCCCGCCGATACGGCCAGACGCTCTATCACCCGACATCGACGTGTGCCATCGGGTCGGTCGTCGACAGCCGCCTGCGGGTGCTCGGCCTGCAGGGCTTGCGCGTCGTCGACGCGTCGGTGATGCCCACGGTCGTGCGCGGCAATACGAACGCGCCGACCATCATGATCGCCGAGAAGGCCGCCGACCTCATTCGCGAAGATGCCGTCGCCACCACCGGAGGAACGAAATGACCAGCACAGCAACGACAATCGACGCCGCGATCGAGGCATTGACCGAGGGCGCGGCGCGGTGGGCGGCGACTGCGCTCGCCGACCGTCGCCTGCTGCTGCAGCAGGTGCACGACCTGACCGAGCAACACGCGCAGGACTGGGTAGACATCGCCATCGGCATCAAGGGCCTGCCGAAGGATTCACCCCTGGTCGGCGAGGAATGGATCAGCGGCCCCTATCCGGTGATCACCGGCACCGGCGCGTTGATCGAAAGCCTCGCCGCGCTCGACGCCGGTCGTAGCCCGGTCGACGGCTTCGAGGTCACCGCGGCGCCCGGCAACAGGTCGGCCGTGCACGTGCTCCCGCACGGGATCTTCGATCGGCTGCTGCTCAACGGCTTCACCGCCGAGGTGTGGACCAAGCCCGGCGTCGACGCCGCCACCGTCCGGGCACGAGCAGGTTCGGGCGCACGCGCACCACGCACGGCAGGCGGTGTCGGCGTCGTGCTCGGCGCCGGGAACATCTTCTCCATTCCGCCGCTGGACCTGCTGTACCAATTGATCGCGGACAACCGGGTCGTGGCATTGAAGCTCAACCCCGTCACCGATCCGCTGCTTCCGGTGTTCGAGCGCATTTTCGCCCCGCTGATCGATCGCGGGTTCTTGCGAATCCTCACCGGCGGTGCCGATGTCGGCACCGCGCTGGTCAACCATCCCGACGTGACCTCGGTGCACATGACCGGCAGCAGCAACACCCACGACGCCATCGTGTTCGGCCGGGGAGCCGAAGGCGCGCAACGCAAAGCAGCGAACACACCGCTGCTGACGAAACCGATCACCAGCGAACTCGGCGGCGTCTCACCCACCATCGTGATCCCCGGGCAGTGGTCGGAGGCGGATCTGAAGTTCCAGGCCGAACACCTTGCGACGCAGCGACTGCACAACAACGGGTACAACTGTGTCGCGTCCCAGGTCGCCATCGTGAGCTCGGACTGGCCACAGAAGGAGAAATTCCTCGCCGAGCTGCGTGCGGCGTTCGAGCGGGCACCGGGGCGACCGGCGTACTACCCGGGCAGTGAGAGTCGAGTGGCCAACGCGCGCAAGGAATATCCGCAGGCACAGAGCGTCGGCCCGAACAACGACCGCACGCTGGTGCTCGGAATCTCGCCGTCGAAGGACGAACCAGCGCTGCACGAGGAGTACTTCTCCCCCGTTTTCGGTGTCACCGAACTGCCCGGCACCGGGTCGGCGTTCCTGCGTGCCGCGGTCGAGGTCTCGAACGAGCAGTTCATCGGCACCCTGGGCGTGAACATCATCGCCCACCCGAAGACGCTGCGTCAGCTCGGCGCCGCGCTCGATGAGGCGATCGTCGACCTTCGATACGGCACCGTCGCGATCAACGCCTGGACCGGAGTCGGCTATCTGACCGCCCGCGCGAGCTGGGGTGCGTTCCCCGGCCATACCCTCGACGATGTGCAGAGCGGTATCGGCGTGGTGCACAACGCGCTGCTGATCGAAGATCCCGAACGCACTGTCGTCCGTGGGCCGTTCCGACCCGCGCCCAGGTCGATCACGCGCGGTGAATTCACGTTGGCACCCAAGCCGCCCTGGTTCGTGACCAACAAGACCGCCGCCACCACGGGCCGTCTGCTGGCCTATTTCTCGGCGGCGCCGGGGTGGTCCAAGCTACCGGCGATCTTCGCCTCCGCCCTGCGCGGCTAGCTGTTCGCCGCAGCGACGAAACCCCGTTCCACCGGATCGACCGGCACCGAGATCCGGTGGAACGCTCTCGCGCGGGGGGTCAGCGTTGGCGCACGGCGTCGTAGGCCCGCGGCAACGCTTCGCCGGAATTCATCGCCAGCAACGCTTGGTGCAGGTTCGCGCGCTGATCCTGATCCAGACCGTCGAAGAGGTCGTCGTTCAGCGTGCGGACGAGCTCGTCGGCCTGCTCGACGGCGCGCATTCCCTGCTCGGTGATCTCGACGAGAAACCGGCGGCGGTCGCGGTGATCGCGAATCCTGGCGGCCAGGCCCGCCGACTCCAGATGGTCGATCGCGGCGACCATGGTGGTCGAGTCGATGCGCAGCCGGGTTCCCAGTTCGAGCTGAGAGCTGGCCTGGTCGCCTGCCAGCACCTTCAAGATCATGAAGTGTCTGGTCCGCAGGCCCAGGGTGGCGAGCCGATCCTCGCTCACACGGAACATCACCTGCCCGAGCTTGATCAGCAGGCAGCTGGTGTGGTCGGCGACCATGTCCGGGATCAACGGTTCGGTCACTGGTGGGAAACCTCGATTTCTGAGCTGGACAGCAGACGCGATCGTAGTCGTCGCCACACCCGCGTCGGTCATCGGCAGCCATCATCACCGATAATCGCTACAGATAATAGTTCGTACTACTGATAGTCTGCCCGGCATGGCGTCAGAATTCATCCAGAAGATCGACCTTGCCGACAAGGTCGTCGTCGTCGCGGGCGGCACCAGCGGCATCAATCTCGGTGTGGCCGAGGACTTCGCGCGGGCCGGTGCTCGCGTGGCGGTGCTCAGCCGCTCCGCGGACAAGGTCGACGCGGCCGTCGAACGGCTGCGCGAGCTCGGGGCCGAAGCCTTCGGTGGGAGCGCCGATGTCCGCGACTACAGCGCGACCGAAGCCGTCCTGCGATCGGTGCACGAGCAGTTCGGCGACTTCGACGTCATGATCTCCGGTGCGGCAGGCAACTTCCCCGCCGCCGCCGTCGGCATGTCCGCCAACGGATTCAAGTCGGTCGTCGACATCGACCTGCTCGGCACCTACAACGTCCTGCGCGCGAGTTACCAGTTCCTGCGCAAGCCCGGCGCCTCCGTCATCAACATCTCGGCACCGCAGTCGGAGCTGCCGACGATCACCCAGGCGCACGTGTGTGCGGCCAAGGCCGGCGTCGACATGCTCACCAAGGTCCTGGCGATGGAATGGGGCCCGTTCGGCATCCGCGTCAACGGTGTGATCCCGGGCCCGATCGATGGCACCGAGGGCATGGCCAGGCTGGCCCCGACCGACCAGGACCGGGCCCTGGTCACCGGCAGCGTCCCGCTGCGCCGCTACGGCACCCCCCGCGACGTCGCCAACGTCTGCCGCTTCCTCGCTTCCCCGCTGGCCGACTACGTCTCCGGTGTTGTGCTTCCCGCTGACGGCGGGTGGGTCCTCGGTGGCGCGTCGCAGGCGATGGGTGTCATCGGGCAGCCGCTCCTCGACGCCGCGCACCAGGGTCAGTAGCACCTGGGCGCGTCATGACCTGACCTCGTCCCAGAGGCGCAGGTAGACCTCGGCACCGCGAAAGACGTCGGCCATGATCTCCGGGCCGCCGAGAACACGGACCGCTTCGAGCCAGTCGGCGTAGGTTCCGTAGGTCGCGGTGCCGTCGGTGTTGATGTCGAAGGTGCGCTCGCCCCATCGTTCCCTGTCGAATGTCACCGCGCCGTCGTGGGAGACGAAGGGATATCGGATGGTGCCGGGTCCGAGCGGGCCGCCCTGGCCGGCGATGCCGTTCATATCCGAACCGAAGCCGAAACCGAACTCCGCGCCGGGCCGGGGCAGCACGCGGGCTTCCCGCCAGGCTTGGACGAAGCTCGCGGGCCCACCGGCATAGGGAGTCGCGAAACCGCCTGCCGCATAGACTCGTTCGGTGGTGGTGGGCGAGTCCCAGCCGTGTGAGGACAGCACACCGGGGTAGCCACGCTTTTCGATGATCGTCATGACTTCCTCGGCGGTGGCTTCGCTGAGGTGATCTATCTCGATGAGAAAACCGTGGTCGATCATCGCGTTGATCAGGTACTCGCCGAGGTCGGTCAGCCCGCGCGCATTGCAGTGAGATCCCGCCGCGTACAGCGGCAGTGGTGCGCCGCCGAGCAGCGGGCCGGTGAGATCGGCGATGAACTGGTTGATATGACCGGCGAGCGGCACCGAGAGCTGGGTGCTGTCCTGTTCGGGTCCGGGACAGGGCTGGACGTTCCAGAACGTGCCGGTCTGCATGAAGTTGCCCGCGTTCACCAGCAGGCCGGTGACATCGTGATCCATTTTCGTGCCACCGAACGCGTTGTCGAACTTGTGTACCGGGAAGAAGCTGCTCACGCCGATGGCGCGAAGTTCGGTGAGCCAGCGGTCGACGTCGGCTCGGCTGCACTCCGGTTGCCCGAGGAACACGCCACACCCCATCGGGTCGGACAACTCCATGCCGAGGACCACGGCGAGCTTGCCGGACGCGGCGACGTGGCGTGCTCGGGCCGGATCGGTGACGATGCGGAAGAAGCCCTGCCCGGGCCCACCGGCCTGGGCGTCGATGTAGTCCTGCAACGCCCGCAGGCTGTCGGCCTGCCTGCGCACCGAAGTCATGTCGTCACAGGGGTTTCGGCGATCGGTCATCATGGCGCACAGTGATTCGTTGTCCACCAGGTCGACGGTCATCACGCGCAGGCCCGCCTTCCACGAGCGCTCGATGCTGGTCCAGTAGGTGCCTTCGGCGGTGAGAACCGACGGCTTCGGCCAGTCGCGGAAGGTAGGCCAGCCTCGGGTGTCGGAGGCGTGGAACGGTTCGCCGTGGTCGAGGAAGTCGGCGATCACACCGTTGGTGCCGGTGCGGTACTGCGCGCAATCGGGCAACGCGTAGCTCACTCCGTACGGGTGCCACGGGCGGCCGCAGTGAAAGTTGCCGCCCATGAATTCGTAGGCGGTGACGTGCGCGTGCGCGTCGATGGCGCCCACGACCGCACCGTCGGCGCCGACGCTGGGGCCCGGAGTTCCCTGGGCGCCGGTCTGCGCCTCGGGGAAGTCCGCGCACCCGGTGTCCTGGACGAACGTGGCGGGCGTGCTGGTCGCGGTTTCGGTGTTGCTGAGAACGAATCCGCTCGCACCGGTGCCGTCCACCTTCCATACCGCCGACGGCGTCGGGTTCTTCGCGGGGCTGATCGCCCCCTGTCCGGCTGCCAGGACGTCGCCGTTGCGACCGTAGAGCAGGTATTCGCCGAGCGCTGTCGCCCGCATCCGGTACGGCCCGGCTCCCGGGACCAACGGCCCTGTCGGCGTGTCGATTCGGTAGCAGCCGTCGACCAGCGAATAGCGGGTCTGTCCCGGATCAGCGGTGGCGTGCCCCGGCACCGCGAGACCTGTGGCGATCAGGGTAACGGCGAGTATCGGTAGGTACGTCGAACCTGCTGGTCCCTGACGGGAGATGGTGGAACGCAAGACTTCTCAATTCTGAACTAGAGGTATTTCACCTTTCTCGGTCAAAATACTATGGAACATAGTTTTTCGTGGCGGGTTCTCAGACCACCAGCGCGCTCACCAGTGCCGCACTCACACCGACCACGGCCACCGCCGCCGCAGGCGCGAGCAGCATCATGGCGACCAGCATCGTGATCGCCGTTCGGCGTGCGACGGCACGAGACTCCGGCGCGGCCGCCAGGCACTCGAGACGCATCGACAGCGAGTCATCTATCAACCGCAGCGGCGTGCCCGGGATCGACGGCATGCGGGAGGCGACGGTATGCAGCGCCCCGGACAGCGCCCGCGAATCGGTCGAGGCCGCGGCCGACCGATCGGCGGCGAATTCGACCAAGGTGGCAACGGCGACCGGGGCCGCGGCGAAGAGCGGAATCCACGAAAAGGCCTGGGCGAGAACCTGACAGATGCCGAGAATGTGGTGATGGAACCCGCGCAGATGCGCGTGTTCGTGCGCGAGTACCGCACGCCACTGCGGTTCGGTCAGGCAGCTCCGCAGACCGTCGGTGACCACCACGTACCCACCGCGCCCGGCGACGCTGTACGCCAGCGGAATCGGATGATCGAGCCGCACCAGTTTCGCCCCAGCCCCATCGACCCGGCCCACCATCTCGACCAACTCCCGATGCTTGCGGCGCAGCGCGGCCCCGCGCCCCCGGTAGCCGACGACGATCCGTGCCAGCTGTCCGGTCGGTACGATCGTGGCGACCACGGCGATCGGCATGATCAGCCCCGCCGCCCAGGTGACGACCGCCGGTTCGACCGCGGCCAGACTGCGCACCACGGTGCCCGCCAACACATTTCCCGGCGGATCGCCCGGCCACGCCAACGCGATCACGGCCAGCACCCCAAAGCCGATCGTCGCGACGAGCGCACCCAGCCACGCTACCAACCCGGCGACCGGGGCGGCGGTGAAATCGACCCGGGACAGGAACGCTGGAGCGAGCACAGCCAGCGCGATACCGGCCGCCAGCAACGCGGTCAGCAGGATCATGGTCCGCGCTCGTCGTCGGAGAGTCCCCGGCGCAGCGCCTCGACCTCGGGCGCACTGGCCGTGCGGACCAGATGCAACAGCACCGCGGGAGCGTCGGGGCTGGCGTCGAGGATCTCGCGCAGCAGATCGGTCGTCGCCTCGGCCCGGGTCCGGCTGGGCCGGTATCGATAGGAACGCCCGACCTTCTCGCGCCGCACCCACTTCTTCTCCCACAGATGCGTCACCACGGTCAGCACGGTGGTGTACGCGGGAACCCGCTGGTCGTTGTCCCACCGATCCACCAGATCATGCACCGACAGCGCCGCCGAACTCTCCCACAGGACAGCCATCACCTGGCTCTCCAGCGCCCCGAGCCCCTTCATCGCTCCCCCTCGTCCACCGCGGCAACACCACCGGACCGGATGCCGCCCGCTCAATTTACTATCGGACATAGTTTTTCGGACGACATGCTGTGAGATGTCCTCGGTCCGCCGAGGCGGCGATCACCGAGCTACGGCGCCGGCACCACAGTCGGCTAGGTTCGTGCCCATGAGCCGCACCACGACCGTCTTCGACAGCATCGACATCGCTGCCGATCCGGTGTCCATCTATCAGCAGGTCAGCGATCCGACTCTGATGGGTCGGTGGAGCCCGGAGAACCGTGGCGCCAAGGTGGCCCAACCGCGCGAGTCCACTTATGTGGGAATGGAATTCGAAGGGTTGAACAAGCGTGGCGGTGCTCGCTGGGTGACCCGCTGCGTGGTGATCGCGGCCGAGCCGGGAAAGCGGTTCGCGTTCCGCGTCGAGGCGATCGGCGTCCGGCGGCCATGGATCCGCGCGGGTATCGCGACCTGGGACTACCGGTTCGAGCCGGACGACGGTGGCACCCTGGTCACCGAGACCTGGCACGACGATCGCAAGTCATGGCCGGACGTGGCGGTTCAGGTCTTCGACCGAATCGCCACCGGCGGCGACACCTTCGTGGAATTCCAGCGCAAGAACATCCGCCGCACGCTGCGCAACCTCAAGCAGCACTTCGAGTCGAACGACTGAACGCGGGCGCCGCAGGGGCCTAACCGTCTTCCTACCGGTCGCCGTCAAGGCTCGCCGACGGTACGCCCGTCGTGGTGGGCACGGCGCCGGTCGTCGCGAGAATCGTCGCCGCGACCAGTTTCGGATCGTCGATCATCGGCACATGGCCGACGCCCGGCAAGATCTCGAAGCGGGCCCGCGGGAAGCGCTCCCGGGCGATGCGGCCATTGACCGCCGGCGGCAGGATCGCGTCCTTCTCCGACCAGGCCAGGGTGATCGGACACGGCAACTCCGACACCGACGCGATCTGCTCCCTGGTGTCGAGCACGTCTTCGGTGACCGTGCACCCGATGAGGTCGGCGGCCGCTGTCAGTGCTTGCGCCGGTGTCAAACGATCAGCGCGACAAGCGATATCGCGCAGCGCGAGCCGCCGGACCACCGCCGATCGCATGACCACCGGTTGAACCGGTCGCGACAGCTGGACCAGGGCGCCCAAGCGGCGCAGCTTCTTGACCGCGTCGGTCTGCCCATGGCCACCACCATCCCAGAACCCGGCAGGTGAGAGCGCGCAGACGCTCAACGCCCGACCCCGCAACGCGAGCTCGATGGCCATCCACCCGCCGAGCGAGTTCCCCGCGAGATGAGCCTTCCCGATACCCCGCTCGTCCAGCATGCGCTCCGCCGCGTCGACGATGTCGCGCACCTTGACCGGACGCTCGCGCACCGCCGGCCCGCCCCGATGCCCGAGCGCTGTCAGCGCGACCACGTCGTGATGATCGGTCAGGCGCGGAACGACGTCCTCCCACGCCGCCGCCGACATGGTGACGCCATGGAACAAGACGACCGAGGACTTACCGGAACTCATGGGCAGATGCTACTCACCGCCGGTCACCCGGTGGGCGGGGTTCGCGGTCGACCCAATTCCTTCAATGCAGCGCCCCAGGGAACCGTGCCGAGTCCTCCGTCGATATGGACGAAGCGCACGCCCCACCGGGACAACTTGTCGACAGCCTCGCGGATTGCTGGAAACGCCATCTGCTCTGGCTTTGCATGTGGCACCGCCACAACCGGACGACCTCCGCCCACAGCCTCGACCAGCATCGCCAAGGGAAGCGTGTCCCCGATCCCGCAAGCCCACTTGGCCAACGAGTTCGACGTGATCGGCGCGACGATCAACGCATCAGCCGGCGGCAGGAGGTCGACGGTGCCTGGCTCCTTGAACTGCGAACGCACAGGATGCCCGGTCTCGGCCGCCAGTGCGGCGGCGTCGATGAAACGGGCACCATTCGGCGAAGCAACCACGCACACGTCCCATCCGTCGGCCTGGGCCAGTTTGACCAACTCGCCGATATCGCTCGCAGGGGTCGCGCCTGTCACGATCGCGTACAACACCCGGGTTCGCTCAGCCATAACAACCATCGTCGCAGGCATCGGCCAGATCGGCACACCTCCGTCGGAACCACACCTACTCGTTGCGCCAGCCGACCCAAGTCGCCAGTAATCAGGTCGCGCCGCGCTTTGCGCATCATGTGCCCAACAAGCTCACGAACACGGGTCATGTTCTGAACCTGTTGTGGTGCAGCATTTTCAGCTCGCAGAAGGGCGTGAATCGAAGCTGGATAATTTCGCTTCATCGATGCCGCACGACCGACTTCGACAAAGTACTGCGCTGTCCGTCCAGCGGTGGGCAACGTGTGGGGATCGAGACGCTGACCGGTGAACATCGCCAGCACCGCGAAACACATCAACTCACCGCGACGCCGCCCGAGCGGCCAACCGGTACGCCAACGAATTGGCAACCCGCGCTGAACGCGTCGCAACCGAGGACGAACAGCGCGCCGTCTCACCGATCAACCTCGGGCCGCCCTCGGCGCCGCCGCACGACGCGAGACGACCACCACAGCGCTACAGCAGGCGCCCGAGGGCTTGCCCTTCGCTACTGTCGCCCAGGTCGTTTCGTAGCTCGCTGCCGAAATGAGTGGTCAGCGACAAGTGTCGAACATCATCGTCACCTTCGTCGGCGGATTGCGCGCCGATCCAGAACGCGAAGCACATCGCCATGCGAACAGAACACCGTTGTCCCGAAGGGCGGGGTCTCATCGACGTTGGGAAGCGGTGTGCAGATCGATGTGCGCTCCGACGGTGGCGTCGAGGGCGCCGATGCACAGCGCGAGGTTGTCCGAGGGACTGATGATTCGGTCCACGAGGGTGGCCAGGGTCGTTTCGCGGACGAATGCCACCCAACCGGCGAATGCCGCCTGCGCCAGTTCGCGGTGGTGTCCGGTGGCGCCGGTGGCATCGAGGATGCTTGCGCACAGGGCGCGAAAGGTGGCGTCGATCGGCTCGCGCACGATGGGCGATCCAGCGATCGAGCTGCGGTTGGCGATCAGGACCAGGGGCAGGTTGCGCGCGTAGAAGTCGAGGTATCCGCTCAGTGTGGCGATCAAGCCGTCGCGCACCGTGGCCGCGGTGTGCAGGGGCGCGGCGGTGCGCAGGCTGTCGTGGGCGCGCTGCCAGATGGCGGCGAAGAAGTCGGCCTTGGTCGGGAAGTAGTGATACAGCAACGCCCGGGTCACACCGGCGCTCGCGGCGATCTGCTCCATCGACACGTCATCGAACGGCTCTGTACCGAAGAGCCGTTCACCGACGTCGAGTAGTTGCACGCGTCGAGCGTCCGGGGTCATACGACGGGGCGGCATCGAGCCCAGTGTAGGGCTTGTCCGGAGCGGCCCGAGACGGCTACCGTAGCCTTATTCGACAGTTGTCAAATAAGGGGGATGACGATGCGCGTGTTTCAGGTGTGGCTGCGAGTGTTCGGTGTTGCCGTGGTCGGTATCGCGTTGGCGCACTTGCTGTTCGGTCAAGCCACCTACATCGGTGGAGGCGAGGTCAACGCCACAATGGAGTCGGATCTGCGTTTCTACAGCGTGCTCTTCGCCGCCTACGGTGCAGCCTTCATCTGGACGGCGGCCGATGTCGTCGGCCGGGCAAGAGTGATCGATGCTTTGGGGTTGCTGTTCTTCCTCGGCGGGTTGGCCAGGATTCTGGCGTGGACCGTCGCGGGAGCACCGCATGCGTTCTACGTCTTGATGATTCCCGTTGAGCTACTGATCCCAGTAGCGCATGCGTTTGTCGTACGGCGTTTCGAACGCGTCACGACCGCGATCCCCACCTAGGAGTCGGACCGAGGCCACGCAGGTCCTCGCGGGCGTGAAGCGCGGGCAGCGTCGGCGACCAACCAGATCGACTTGCAGAAATCATCACTCCCGGCGACACGGACCGGCCTCACGGCCGGCCGGTGTCATCGTGTCATCGACCGGCGAGGATACCGCCGGAAACGTCGAGGTAGGCACCGGTGATCCAGCGGGCGTCGTCGGATGCGAGGAAGCCGACAACGTCGGCGATGTCGGTGACCTCGCCGACCCTGCCGATGGCCGACCATGCGGCCATCTCCGCGACAGCCTGGGGATTCGAGAAGATGAGGCTTCCGTTGTTCGTCACGCCGGCGGCAACGGTGTTGATCGTGATCTCCCGGGGGCCGATGTGCCGCGCCAGTTGCACCGTGATCTGCTCCATCGCGGCTTTGCTGATCGCATAGACCGTTTGACCGGGATGAGAAGTTCTGGTGATGCCCGACGAAATATTGATGATTCGCCCGCCAGACGACATCAATTTCAGTGCACGCTGGGCGAGGAAGAACGGCGCTTTGGCGTTGACCGCGATGAAGCGGTCGAAGATCTCCGGCGTCACCTCCTCCGGCGCCATCTCGTCGAACCCGGCGTGCGCGGCATTGTTCACCAGAATGTCCAATCTCGCCGTCCCCGTCCGGGTTTCGAGTTCCATCTCCAGCGCCGCGGACAGTTCCGAAACCGCATCAGGCTCACCAAGTTCGGCACGGACCAGGAAGGCGCTGCCACCGGCGTTCTCGATCGATGCCACGGTCTGCGCCGCCGCGTCCTCGTTCGTCGCGTAGTGCACCGCGACCAGCGCCCCGTCGCGCGCGAGCCTGGTCGCGATGGCACGTCCGATTCCTCGGCTCGATCCGGTGACCAACGCCGTCTTGTTCTGCAGCCCGTTCATACCCACCTCTTCTACTACGTCGTGTAGTTGAAGAGTAACGAGTCGAACACGCAGCGTGAACCACGAAATCCGGTGCCGAACAACACACCGAAATCCCTTGCAGTGCAGCGCAGTAGCTGCGCAATCGGCTGCAACCGACAGCTGTTTCCGATCTCCATCTGCCGATCTGCGGTGCACGGCCCCCGGTCGCGGGCGGAAAGTACCACCCACAGGAAAAACCGAGGTGTCCGTGGCGGCGACAGAGACAGGTTTGGCCTCGCCCTGAATGCGGTTGTCCTGTGGGCGTCAGATCATACGGTCAATGACCGTCTGTGCACACGGAATCGTCAACTGTCGCGTATTCGTGCGGTCGCTCGTCGATCTGTCCTTGGTCAATCATTGATGTATCAATCCTGACTAAGATCATGAGCGTCGGTAATGTCGAGTCGTCGAAGTGTGGAGGCCGACCGGCAGGGGTGGAAGTGAAGCCTGGAAGCAAGTTGGTCGGAAAGATCATCTCGCCGCGGACGTTCCGGATCGGGATGAGCTTGTATCCGCCGTTGCTCTTCGCCGGCGTTCGCGTTGAGCACGTGGCGGCGGCACCGAGCCGAGCCTGCGAACGGACCGAGACCTGTAAGTGACAGGTATCCGTGATGAATCTTCTCTGCATCTGTCGCGGTCGACAGCGCTAGCCCGGGAGCCCCGCTTCAGCCAAACCGCTTCGACTGCCCCGACCCAGTTCGATCCGTTCGATGACATCCCATATATAGGAGTTGTCCCGAAGTTCGAGCGAAACCAGCGCAGCCTCGGTGGTCACGACATCGAACCCGTAGATAGCACTGCCAGCCGTCGCTGCAGTCGTAGCAGCCACCTCTTCCAGACCTTCGAAAACCGGGTACGCGATCGTCACATGGGGATCCGATGTTGATTCCTTCAGCGACGCGTGCGGCAAGACGGAGATCGTTGCGGCTCGTAGCGTGTCGCGAAGCTCCATCACCGGCGCCGCGGGTGAGATCACAAAGCCGAGCGCACCACGAATGTTGGTCAGCCGATCGACGGACAAGCTGAACGGGGCCAGGTCTCGGCAGGCATGCTGCGCGGCTTCCGCAATAGAAGCACGTTGCTCGAAGGTGCACGTGTACGGGCGTGAAATTCGATCCAACGTCAGGTGGAGGCCGTCGGGCGGCGTGGTCTTGAAGTACGCCGGATCGATGGCCTGCTGGCATTCTTTGGTCCGCGAATGAAGTTCCGAAGCGTGATCGAAGGTCAAGAACCAGTAGTAGCCGAGCGGGCCGTTTTCGAGCGGACGGCGTCGCAGGCTGTCCGAGTTTCCAGTCACTTCTCGCCGTCCTTACTTGCCAGCGCATCCCGGACGCCCTTCAACTGCGAGGTATCCCCCCACCTGTCGGCCACGTCACGGAAAAATTCCGAAGCTCGGCGCTGAACCTGGGCCATAGGCTTGTCTGGCGAAGAGTCTAGAGCATCGTGCATTATCGCCACTGCAGCATCCAGGTCGGCATCTTCGGCCAAGACATGCGAGCGGGCCACGTCGATCATCACCAGCGACCTACCCCATGGCGAGTTCGTGTTGTTCATGTCCGCCAATGCGAGCTCCGCATACTGTTCGACTTTGTCCGGCATCGCCAACGACAGATACGATGTCGCGGCATTTCCAGCCACCTGCGCCGCACTGTAGCTTCCCAGAGAGATGCTGAATGGCACTCCATCCGGGGTGCTCTCGCACGTGACCAGCTCGTATGCCCGGTCCACCGTGCGTCGCACGCCGTCAGCATCGCCTAGCTTTCCCATTGCTCGCGCGACTCCGTTGATCGCTAGTCTTACGCTTTGCGGCCCATCTTCCGCTCGAGCGAGGCCGTCTCGAGCATAGTCCAACGCTCGTTCGTACCTCCCCGCGTAATACTCACAGAAGCTTTGCAGCCCACTCGCCCATGCTGTGAGGTTAGCGTTCTGCGCATTGTCCCCCAGCTGGAAAGACTCCAGACAGTAAGCCCGTGCCATCGAATAATGGCCAGTTCCGACGGCGATATAGCCGAGCAGTCCCGAAGTTTCGCTGGCGATGTCGAACAACTCGCTGCGCTGTTTCGGATGGCTGCATTCACCGATGAGCCCATCGAGCCACTCCCGCTGCTGCTTCAACGCGGGAACGAGTCCGGCAGGATCTACAGTTTCATAGTTCGCGATTGCATGGTGCGTACTGATTCGCAGCTGGTCAATGATCTCGGGATTGACAGATCGGCTCAGCTTGTGGACGCGACCTAGGACCGCGAGCAGATCCGTAGTGATTGCCTGGTCACCGTCCTCCGGCAACCCGTCATCATCGCGGTTGGTGTATGCGATCGCAGTCTGGGTGTGACGCAGCACGGTTGAATGGCGGTCCCGCCAAACGGCTTCCCCGTCCGCCACGATCTGCTCGAAGCGTTCTCTATCCGCTGGAGATGCACGCTGCCGGTACGTCGTATCCAGGATTGCTTGCGCCGTGGATCTGGGTTTCACGGAGCTCAGGCCAGAGCGCCAGTTGTTGACCGTGGTCGTCTCGACACCGAGTAAGGCGGCGAACTCTCGAATCGACTTTCGCATCGCCTCTTGAAGCGCAGCCGCTTCAAAGCCTGTCCAAGCCCGCCCTCGCATCATCGCCGCTTCCTACTTTTCAGCACCTGATCTCGGAAATGCACACGATACGCCTACGGTACGCGATCGCTACGCGGTTACCTCCGATACCGCTGGTGGGCGACGCTTTTCATCTGTACCTGTTCCCGGGAATCCATGGCGAGGCCGCCAGATCGATGCCCTTCACTGCCGGATGCGTCGCCAGGAGGCCGCACATGTCGAGCCACTCGCTCACCGATCTAGTCAAGCTGGTCGGGGTGATGAGAGAAGCCGGTTGGGTCAACCTCACCCTGGCTATCCCGAGTTCCCCTGTTGCCGACAACCCCCATGCGGCGGAAACCGTCGACGTTTTTCTCACCGCGCACGAACTGCCAACCGGCTACCAGCTGATCTCCGCCTTCCGTGGCGCATTCGGACACCTTCCTGGTGACCACCTGATCGCACGCTGGGCTCAAGCCTTCGCCCACCTGCACCGTTGCCGCCACATCAACCCCGCAAACACTGCCCGAATCGATACGCGCAGAGCTGAACTCGCTGAACTGGTCGATGCCTGGGTCGCGAACCACTCCAGGTTGCCCGACCGGGATTACGGCGCCGCGCTAGATGAACTGGCGGCCGCGTATATCGGATTCGAAGCGAAGTTCCACGCGAGAGCGCCCGTCGACTTCGACGAGCTGCACCGAGCATGGACCATCGTCGCCGGCCACGTCATCGACTGGGGCGACCTCCGTACCGGCCAGGCAGCCGTGTCGCGACCACTGCAGCTTTCCTCCCCCATATCCAGCGATTGAAAGGTGTACCACCATGCTCGATCTCGACTACTCGACTGATCCACAGTTCCTCGAAACCTGCGCGCGCGAAGGAATCGCAGTCACCGAGGCCGCGACCGCCATCACGGGCGGCACTCTGGTGTTCTTGCGTTCCAACGATTCTCGCCATCACAAGGACTTTGTCCCGATCTTCGTCGGTGCGGGTACTCGGCGAAAAGTGACGGCGCTGATCGGGTTGGGGCCCAAGGACACCAATCGCGACGCGATCGTCGACAGCATGTCGGTGATCCTGGCCGCCAAACCCGATGCGGTGATCGACCTGACCACCAACCCCGAGGGCATCGCGCTGCGCCGCGAGCTGAAGGAAGTGGTGGGAATCCCGTTGGGCTGCTGCCTCACCTATGACCTGTTCGCCCAGCCCCGCAAGAAGCTCGGTCGTGCCGAATTCTTGGAACGTTTCGAACTCGGCCTGGACTCCGGTGTCGACTTCGCGTTGATCCACGCCGGGATCAACCCGGAGCTGGCGCGAATGAGTGAGCAGTCGACACGGATCATGCCCACCACCTCCCGCGGTGGCGGACTGATCGCGCGCTACATGCGCATGCACAACACCGAATCGCCGCTGCACGAGTACTTCGACGGCATCCTCGAGATCTGCCGACGCCGCGGCGTGGTGCTCGACCTCGGCGACATTTTCCGCCCCGGCGCCACAGCTGATGCCGGTGACGACCTGAAATGGCGCGAGATCGAGTTGCTGGCCACGCTGCGCCGCCTAGCCCTCGACGCCGGCGTTCAAGTCCTGTGCGAAACCGGCGGCCACATCCCGCTGCACCGCATCCACGAAATCATCCCCGCCTACAAGAAGGCCCTCGGTGGCGCGCCATTGTGGCTGGCAGGCCCGATGGTCATCGACAACGCTGTCACCCTCGACTCGATCGTCAACACCATCGGCGTGGCCACCGCCGGGCAGCACGGCGGAGACATGTTCGCCTCCATCACCCAGGTCGAGCACTACCTGATGCCCACCGGTTCCGATACCGCCGAAGCCGTACGCAACGTCAAAGTCGCTATCACCGCGCTCGAACTGGGTCGCGGCAACACCGACGAAGTACGGCGCCAGCGTGCCATCTCCGTCGCTCGGCGCGCGAACAACTGGGAGGTGCAAGCCACCCACGCGCTCTACCCACGGCTGGCCGATAACGCATTCATCAACGCCGGATTGAAAACTGGTGCACCGTGCACGATCTGCGGATCGCTGTGCCCACACCTGACAGCCAAGAAGGCCAACGAGGAAATTCCCGTCCCCGCCGGTACCGCTCCGTTGTCGATCACTCCTGTGGAGAGCTGAGCAATGACCACGACAGCTCCTCAGCCCATCGGCACCACAGCATCCTTGGCCGCCACGATCTCCAGGCGTCTCCCCGACACAGCGGAGCTGACGACGGTCGCAGCCCGCGTGGCCGACGACCTGCTCGCCCTCGGCGAACACGTGCCCGACACCGACTGGCTCATCCTGGGTGGATCGATGGCCCGCGGCGAACCGAGCTGGATTCGCTATCACCACGACCAGCGCCAACTCATCAGTGACCTCGACCTGCTCTATGTCTCCTCTGGTGAGACACCGACAGCGCTCATTTCCCAATTGCGCACGACCGCTGAAAGGCGCTTCCCCACCGTGGATTTGATGACGCTGCCGCTGCGCGACTACCGCACCGTCACAACGTCACTGGGCTACGACTTCAAGAACCTCGGCGTCCCACTGACCCCGCACGGCCTGCCCGAGCACAATCCCGTGCGACTCGACGACCGCGACGCCTACGAGATCCTGCTGTACTACATCCAGGCCTACTACTGGTATCGACTCAACTACCGGTGGCAGACCGGCCTGGACTCCACCCAATTCCACCTGCTCGTGAACCGACTGTGCATGAAAGTGCTTCGCGCGACGGCAATGCTGGAACGCGGCGCCTACGCCCACCACGACTTCGCCCGCATGGCCCCACACCTCGCCGAACAGATGCGCACCGAGCTGGCATGGCGGACCGATCCACGGCAGCCTCCGCTGGACCCGTCCCGATTCTGGGTCTACGTGCACGACGCTTTCCACCGCTTCGACTTCGCCTTCGGCGGCCCACGACCAGACGCGGTGCGACTGAGCAAATACGCCACCACCAGCAGCGGGCAGATCATCGCCCGCCACCAGAAGCGAGTCAGCGAACTGGCCCGGGAAGTCGCCGGCACGTGGGTCTCGAACCCTCGTCTGGACAGGATCGGTACCGTGGAACGCGCAACCTGGTCACGAGTCACCGGCTGGGCAGGAACGCAGCAACAGCCCGGCCCCGCCTCCTACTTCGCCAAGCACCGACGCGAAATCCACGACCACCTCCTCGCCATGAAAGTGCAGGTCGCTGCATGAAGATCCTCGTCACCGGCGGCGCCGGCTACATCGGCGCCACCGTGACCCGGCTCCTCCTCGACGCCGGGCACCAAGTCGATGTCGTCGACGACCTCTCCCGCAACGACGACCGGCAGATCCCCGCCGAAGCGCGGTTCCACCGACTACGCGTACACGACATCGCCGCCGTCCTCACCCCCGACGCCGGATTCGACGCAGTGCTGCACTTCGCCGGACTCATCGCAGCAGGCGAATCGATGAACCACCCAGAATGGCACTGGGACAACAACACCCGCGCCTCGCTCGCACTCCTCGACGTCATCCGCGACGCCGGGATACCGCGCCTGGTGTTCTCCTCCACCGCCGCGGTCTACGGCGAGCCCGACACAGTTCCGATCACCGAGAACGCCCCCACGAACCCGGTCAACACCTACGGCGACACCAAACTCGCAGTCGACCGAGCTATCGCTTCGATCGCCCGCGCGAGCAAACTCGGTGCCGTCAGCCTGCGCTACTTCAACGTCGCGGGCGCGCATACCTGCGCTGACGGTTCGATGATCGGCGAACGCCACACTCCTGAAACCCATCTCATTCCCTTGGCGCTGAAAGCCGCCGCTGGCCTTCGCGACAAGTTCGATCTCTTCGGCGACGACTACCCGACTCCTGACGGAACCTGCATCCGCGACTACATCCACGTCACCGACCTCGCGCAGGCGCATCTACTGGCGCTTGATTCCATTGGCTCCGGCGAGCACCGAATTTACAACCTGGGCAATGGAATCGGGTTCTCCAACCAACAAGTCCTCGACGCCGTTCGGCGCGTCACAGCCGCTCAGTTCGAAGTCGAGACAGCACCACGCCGACCTGGTGATCCTGCGGTTCTATACGCCTCCGCTGAACTAGCAAAACGTGAGCTCGGATGGTCGCCGACGAACCCCGACATCGTCGACATCGTCGGTGACGCTTGGAAATTCCACCAGACTGTCGCTAGGTAATTGGTCACCGAGGCGCGCCGCGGTCGGCATCGGTCGTTGAGCCCAGGCGCCAACACCTACAGTTCCCTTGTGGAACCGGTCTCGGTAAACCGGTCAGGAACGGGCGCGTCGACGATATCGACAACCCAGTAGTGGTCAGGATCCGGGTCGTCAGGCCCGTCGTCATCGACTAACGGCACATAGTATGGCGTGCCAGTACGGCTCGCGTGCGACTCATCCAGCGCCGACAGTCGGCCTCCTCAGATGCACCATCCGCAGAGGCCGAGTGTCCTTGTTACGTCACGATCCGTAGCGGGTTTTCGATGAGCTCCTTCAGGGTTGCCAGGAATTGGGCTGCGACCGCGCCGTCGATGGCCCGGTGGTCTGCGGACATGGTGACGCGAAGGATCTTGCGGGCGACCACTTCGCCGTTGTCGAGGCGGAGTTCGTCGGCCGCCGCTCCCACGGCGAGGATCGCGGATTCGGGCGAGTTGATCACCGCGGTGAATTGTTCGATGCCGAACATGCCGAGGTTGGAGATGGTGAAGGTGCCGCCTGACATGTCCTCGGCGCGAAGCTTGCGATCGCGGGCGCGGGTTGCCTTGTCGCGACTCTCGGTCGCGATCTCGGAGACGCTCTTGCGGTCGGCGTCACGGATGACCGGGACGAGGAGTCCGACCGGGGTCGCTACCGCGACGCCGATGTGGATTCCGTTGTGGCGCAACAGCTTGTCGCCCGCAAAACTGACATTGACCGAGGGATCCTTCCGCAGGGCGACTGCGACCGCTTTGACGAGCAGGTCGTTCACACTGACCTTGCTGTCGCCCGCCGCGTCCAGGGTCGCGTTGATCCGTGCGCGGAAAGCGAACAGCTCGGTCACGTCGATCGCGCTGGTCAGGTAGAAGTGCGGTGCCTGCTGCTTGCTCTCGGTGAGCCGGATCGCCGAGACGCGCTGAATGTTGGTCAGCGCGACCTCCTCGAACTCCCCCGACGCCGGAACAGGCTGCACAGCAACCACATTCTCCTCACGCGAGGGCGTCACGATGTCAGTGGCCGCCGCAGTGCTGTGGGCCGCCTCCACGTCTCGTTTCGTGACCCGCCCACCGGGACCGGTGCCCACGACGGAGTCCATATCGACCTGCAACTCGCGGGCGATCTTGCGAGCGAGCGGCGAGGATTTCACCACGCCGGCCCTCGGCGAGACCGAGACGGTGTCGGTGTCGGTGTCGGTGTGCGAAGCGCGCTGTGGCTCAGCGTCGCGGGCCGATGAGCCGGTATCGGGTGACACGGCGCCGGACTGCGTCACCGCAGCAGCGGCACCGGAATCCGCCGTCGAGGTGGTGCCGTCGCCGACGATCGCGATCGGCTCACCGATCGCGACCCGAACGCCCGGCTCGGCGAGGATCTTCTCGAGCACTCCGTCGTCGTAGGCTTCGAGTTCCATCAGCGCTTTGTCGGTTTCGATCTCGGCGACGATCTCGCCGCGGGTGATCTGGTCGCCGACCTGCTTGAGCCAGGCGGAGACGACGCCGTCCTCCATGGTGTCGGAGAGCCGGGGCATGACGATTTCGGGCATGATCTTGTCCGTCCTGTTCCTGGTTCTCAGCGCCGCCGGCCGACAGCGGCCAGGGTTTCCGTCACGGCGGTATAGAGCGATTCCGCGGACGGCAAGGCGAGCTTCTCCAGCGGCTTGGCATACGGCAGCGGGACCTCGGCCATCGCGACACGGCGGACCGGCGCGTCGAGATAGTCGAAGGCACCGTCGGAGATGGAGGCCGCGATTTCCGCGCCGATGCCGTAGGTGAGCCAGTCGTCCTCGCCGATCACCGCGCACCCGGTCTTGCGGACCGAGGCCACGATGGTGTCGCGATCGAGCGGACGCAAGCTGCGCAGGTCGATCACCTCCACCGAAATTCCCTCGCCGGCAAGACGTTGCGCGACCTCGGTCGCGACGGTGGCCATCCGGGAGTAGCCGATCAGCGTGATGTCGGTACCCTCCCGGGTGACCGCCGCCTTGCCGATCTGGACAGGCGCAAGATCCTCGGGCACTTCGCCTTTGGTGTTATAGAGCGACAGATTCTCCAGGAACAACACTGGATCGTCGTCGGCGATCGCGGCCTTGAGCAGCGCCCGCGCATCAGCGGGAGTACTGGGCGCCACGACCTTCAGACCGGGCACGAAGGCGTAGTACAACTCGATGTTCTGCGAATGCGTCGCCCCGAGTTGCTGGCCGCCGCCACCGGGAGTCCGGATCACCATGGGCACATTGGTCTGCCCGCCGAACATGCCGTAGATCTTCGCGGCGTGGTTGACGATCTGGTCCAGCGCCAGCAGCGAGAAGTTGATCGTCATGATCTCCACGACCGGGCGCAATCCGAGCATCGCGGCGCCGATCGCCGCACCGACGAAACCTTCCTCGGCGATGGGGGTGTCGCGTACTCGCTTCTCGCCGAACTCTTCGAGCAGACCGGCGGTGATCTTGTAGGAGCCTTCGAAGACGCCGATCTCCTCCCCGATCAGAAAAACGTCGTCATCGCGTCGCATCTCTTCACGCAGGGTCTCGCGCAGCGCTTCGCGATAGGTCATGACAGGCACAGTGGGAGTCCTCAGTGGGTGAAGAGCGGATCGGCGGGCAGACGGCGGGAATCGCCCGGCACCGGGGTGGCGTAGGTGTAGTCGAACAGGCTCGACGGCTCCGGATGCGGGCTCGCGTCGGCGAATTCGACGGCGGCGGCGACACCGTCGGCCACCTCGCGGTCGAGATCGGCCAGCGACGCTTCGGTGAGCACACCGGCGGCGAGCAAACGCCGCTGCCACAACACGATCGGATCGTGTTCACGCACCGTGGCAACGGTTTCGGTGCTGCGGTACTTGGCCGGGTCGACCACCGAGTGACCCTTGAGCCGGTAGCTCACCGCTTCGAGCAGCGCGGGTTTGCCTTCCCGGCGGGCACCTTCGATGAGTTCGCTCGCCAGGTCGCGCACGGCCAGCACATCGGTGCCGTCCACTCGTTCGCCGCGCATGCGATAGGCGGCGGCGCGCTTCCACAGATCCGGTTCGGCCGAGGACTTCTCGACCGTGGTACCCATGCCGGTCTGGTTGTTGATCACCAGGAACACCACCGGCAGCCGCCACAGCGCCGCGATATTGAGCGACTCGTGGAAGGCGCCGATATTGGTGGTGCCCTCCCCCATCTGGCACACCACGACGTCGTCTCCGTCGTTGTAGTCGATAGCCAGCGCCGCGCCGATTGCCAGGGGAACCTGCCCGCCCACGATGGCATAGCCGCCCAGCAGCCGGGTCGCGGTGTCGTACATGTGCATCGAGCCACCCCACCCCTTGGAGGTGCCGGTGGAGCGGCCGTAGAGCTCGGCCATCACGCGACCCGGTTCGATGCCCTTGGCCAGTGCGTATCCGTGTTCGCGATAGTTGGTGAACAGGTAGTCGGTGGGGCGCATCGCCGCGCCCAGGCCGACGACCGTGGCTTCCTCGCCGAGGTTGAGATGGCAGTAGCCGCCGATCTTGGCCTGCTGGTAGCTCTGCGCGGTGCGCTCCTCGAAGCGCCGGATGAACAGCATGTCGCGGTAGAGACCACGCAGGGTCTCGGGATTCTCGGCCGCGACAGCGGAGTCGACATCCGAAGCGGGCGCGGTGGTTTCGGCCGGCTTGCGGGCGGGCTTGCTCCGCGCGGTGGTCGTGGTCATGTCGAGCTCCTCAACGCTTGCGTGGCGCGATGTGTACCGGCAGTCCGAGTCCGGCCATGGCCGCCTCCATGCCGATTTCGCCGAGTGTGGGGTGGGCGTGGATGGTGTCGGCCAACTCGTCGAGCGTGGCTTCCAGCGAGATCGCCAGCGCGCCCTCGGCGATCAGGTCGCTGGCGGACGGGCCGATGATGTGCACGCCGAGCACTTCCTGATGCGCTTGCCCCGCCACGATTTTGATGAACCCCTCGGTCTCGCCGAAGGTCTTGGCCCGGCCCAGTGCCGCGAACGGGAATTTGGCGGTGATCACTTCGTGGCCCGCCGCGCGAGCGGCCTCCTCTGTGAGACCGACGCTCGCGATCTCCGGGTGGGTGAACGTCGCTGCCGGGATGACCGTGTAGTCGATGTGGGTGTCGTGCCCGGCGATCACCTCGGCCGCGGTGATGCCCTGGTGGGAGGCGACATGGGCGAGCAGGGCCCGGCCGGTCACGTCGCCGATGGCGTAGACGTGCTCTACCCCGGTTCGAAGCCGGTCGTCGACCTCGATGAAACCGCGCGCGTCCGTGGCGATTCCGGCCACATCGAGACCGAGTTCGGCGGTGTTGGGGCGTCGCCCGACGCCGACGAGGACGACATCGGCGTCGAGTTCCTGTGCCGCTGGGCCGCCGACCGATACCCGCAGCGCGTCGCCCTCGGTGATCGCCGTGACGGTGGCGCCGGTGAGAACGGTGATGCCACGCTTACGGAACGAGCGGCCGAGTGCGTCGCCGATCTCCTTGTCCTCCAACGGAACCAGGCGGTCCTGCATCTCCACGACCGTGACCTGGCTGCCGAACGTGGCGAACAGACTGGCCCATTCCGCGCCGACCGCGCTGCCGCCGATGACCACCAACCGTCGCGGTACCTCGGTCAGCCCGAACGCGCCGTCGGAGGTGACGACGCCGGGCAATCCCGCGCCCGGGATCGGTAGCCGCGCGGGCACCGAACCGGTCGCGACGATCACATCGCGCGCGTTCACCCGGCGAATCGCCGTTCCGGCGGGCGCGGCGTAGCGGGGGCCGCCGTCGAAGATCGGTGAGGCGCCGACTTCGTGGACCTCCACGACAGTCGGTTCGACGAACCGGGCATGACCCTCGATGACCGTGACACCGTTGGCCTTCAGCAAGCCGGCTACACCGTCGGTCAGTTCTTTGACGATGGAGTCCTTGCGCTGGCGCACCGCGCCGAAGTCGTAGCGCACATTGTCGGCGAGAACGCCGAATTCCGCTGCGGTGGTGAGAGTCTGGAAGACCTCCGCCGAGCGGAGCATCGCCTTGGTGGGAATGCAACCCCAGTTCAGGCACACGCCGCCGGGGCGTTCCTTCTCCACCACGCAGACCTTCAGGCCGCGTTGCGCGGCACGGATGGCGGCCACGTATCCGCCCGGCCCACCACCGATCACCAATAGATCGAATTCCAGCACTCGTGGTGCTCCTCAGCTCGAACGATCAACCCATCCACGGTCGTGGCTTGGATCATCCGTCGAGTCTCACGGTCCACAAATGCACAAACAACCAACCGACAGCCCAGAATTCGGGCCCCAAAAATGGGCGCTGCGCCCAATCGGTCACGGTTGCGGGATGGCTCAGCCGGGTGGGTTCACGCCCATCTCCAGCGCGGCCAAGGCGAGGGAGAGTTCCAGGTAGGACCGCTGTCCTTCCAGTCGCCGACCCAGCAGGGCGGAGATTCGCTGGAGCCGGTTGATCACGGTGTTGCGATGGCAGTGCAGTCGCGGCGCGGCATTCGCCGCCGAGCAGTTCTCTTCGAGCCAGATCGCCAGGGTGCGCAACAGGATCTCGCGCTCTTTGGCCGGCAGTTCCAGCACCGGGCCGAGGGTGCGCGCGACCATGAGCGCGGTCAGGTCGGGAGAGCGCAGCAACAACGCTTCGGGGTAGCGCTGCTCCAACGACACCAGACCCCGTGCTGTCGCGGGCAGGGTCTCCAAGCCGAGCATCGCCAGCGCGTGGCCCGTCTCGATCTGCGCCAATCCCTGCACCACCGGTGACGCCGCTGCCCTGCCCCGGATCCGGCTTCCCACCTGGTCCAGCACAGCGGAACCGTCTCGCTGCTCGAGCGAGACCAGCCCCACCATGGTCTCGACGCGGTCGTGCCAGACCGACCGAATGCCCATGGCCGCCAACGCGGTCTCGGTGCCGAACTCCACGTGCGGACGATCACCGCGCACCGCGACCACCAGATACCCACCGTGGGCGGGCAAGTTCAGCTCGCGCGCCGCCCGCGCGGCGAAAGTCGCGTCGCGTGCGCTGCCCGCCAGCAGGTCCTCGATCACGCCGTGCCGTCGCCGCTCGTCGCGACGAACCTGCTCCAGTTCGGTGCTGCGATAGGAGGTGACCAGCGACGACGACATGCCGTCGATGGCCGACCAGGTCGCCACTCCGATCTTGCGGACCTCACCGGGCGGGAGTTCGCCGGCCTTGTCGAGCAGCGCCTCCCACACGATCTGACCGCCGAGCCGGAACGTCCGCAACATGACCTCCAGGGGCACGCCCTGCGCGGCCCGATTGCGGCCGATGGCGGCGGCGACATCGTCGCGATCCGGGCCCGTCACGTCACCGGCGACCAGATCGAGCACCCTGGTCAGATAGCGGCAGCACGCATGGTGCAGGTCCTCCCGGCTCACCGGCGAGTAGTCGGTCCACTCCGGGATATCGGTGAAGATCGCGGCGATCAACTGCCTGGTCAGCGCGGGAATCTCGGTTCGGCACGCGGCCACCAGCTCCCTCGTACCCACCGAGGGAAGGGTGTGCTTGGATCTCGCGGCCATATCGCTAGACGCTACGCCCGCTCCCGGCTCGCCCGGAACGAGCCGATCACCGCATCCCCGAACCGACCGACTCCGCAGTCCCGCCGCCTCTGGCACAGACAGCCGCGTCGTTGCCGCAGTGGCAGCGGCAGGCGGGCCATAGTGGTCGGATGGGTAACCAGTCCACGATCGCTACCGCGTTCCAACCCCTGCTGCGAGCCACGCTGGGCCCCCGCCCCGCGGTGGGGTTCGAGTTCTGGGACGGCAGCACGATCCATCCCGACGGGGAAAGTCCCGGCACGATGCGCGTGCGCTCCGAGGACGCGCTACGTCACCTGGTCTGGGCGCCGGGTGAGCTCGGCTTGGCGCGTGCTTTCGTCTCCGGCGCGGTGGATCTCGACGGCGATATCTTCACGATGCTGCGAGCACTCCAGTCGACCGCGCCGAACGATGCCCGCCTCGGTCTCGGGGCGACATGGCAGGCCATCGGCGCGGCGCGCCAGCTCGGGGCGCTCGGTCGCCGCCTGGAACCGCCGCCGGAGGAAGCCCGTCCGCAGCGCGGACCCCTGCACACCAAGCGGCGCGATGCGGCGGCGATCAGTCATCACTACGACGTCAGCAACGACTTCTACCGGCTGGTGCTCGGACCGAGCATGACCTACTCCTGCGCGCGGTTCGTGCCGGACGACGACGGCTCGCTCGAGGCCGCCCAGCGAGCCAAGCACGACTTGATCTGCCGCAAATTGGGCCTGGCCGAGCAGTCGGGTATGCGCCTGCTCGACGTGGGATGCGGCTGGGGGTCCATGGCGATCCACGCGGCGTCGACCTACGGCGCGCAGGTCGTCGGCGTCACCATCAGCAGCGCCCAGGTCGAGCTCGCCCGCAAACGCGTCGCCGAGGCGGGGTTGTCGGACAGTGTCGAGATCAGGCTTGCCGACTATCGGGACCTGCGCGGCGAGCAGTTCGACGCCATCTCCTCGATCGGCATGTTCGAACACGTCGGCTCCGGGCGCGCCGCCGAATACTTCGACACTCTGCGCGCACTGCTGCACCCGCGCGGACGGCTGCTCAACCACGCCATCTCCTCGCCGGGCGGATCCGTCATGCGCAATCGTTCCTTCATCGGGCGCTACGTCTTCCCGGACGGCGAACTCGTCGATGTGGGCGAGGTCGTGCTCGCCATGCAACGCGCCGGATTCGAGGTCCGTGACGTCGAAGCCCTGCGCGAGCACTACGAACGTACCCTCCGCCAATGGGTCGCGAATCTGGAAAACGAGTGGGAACAGGCGGTTTCGCTCGTCGGCGATGGGCGAGCCCGAATCTGGCGGCTGTACATGGCCGCCTCCGCGCTGGGCTTCGAGGACGGCGGACTCGGGATTCACCAGGTCCTCGGCGTGGTGCCCGAAGCGACAGGCAAGGCCGAGATGCCCGCGACACGACGCGACTGGGGATAGTCCGCGCGGGTCAGCGCACGGCAACAGCTCGCACAACGATCACCATCCCGATATGATGAATCATTTATGCATCGAACAATGCCGATGACGAGCACAGGGAACGGGTGATGAGCATGCGGTGTGTGGTGTTCGGCGCGACCGGCTACATCGGTGGACGTCTGGTCCCAGAGCTGATCCAGGCCGGCCATCAGGTGCGAGTGGTGGCCCGCACCCCGGAGAAGTTGGCCGAGGTTCCGTGGCGGGATCAGGTCGAGATCGTCCGTGGCGATGTCACCGACGATGACGAGGTGCGCGCCGCCGTCGCCGACCAGGAGGTCGTCTACTACCTGGTGCACTCGTTGGCCCGGGTCGACTTCTCCGACATCGATCGCGAGGCTGCGCGGCTCGTCGCGGCCGCGTCGAACTCGGCCGGTGTCCGCCGCATCGTCTATCTCGGCGGCATCATCCCCGAGCACGCGACGCTGTCACGCCATCTCGCCTCCCGCGCCGAGGTCGGCGAAATTCTGCGCGAATCCGGCGTTCCCACAGCGGAACTGCGCGCCGCGGTGATCATCGGATCCGGTTCGGCCAGTTTCGAGATGCTGCGATACCTGTCCGAACGCCTGCCCGCGATGATCACCCCGCGATGGGTGCACAACCGGATCCAGCCCATCGCCGTTCGGGACGTCCTCTACTACCTGGTGCAGGCCGCGGAGTTGCCCGCCGACGTCAATCGCTCGTTCGATATCGGCGGGCCCGACGTCATGACCTACTTGACCATGATGCGCGAATACGCTGTGGTAGCCGGGCTCACTCGTCGTGTGGTGCTGCCGGTTCCGGTGCTCACGCCGTGGCTGTCGGCGCAGTGGGTCAACCTCGTGACCCCTGTGCCACGAGCGCTGGCCGTACCGCTCATCGAGTCGCTCGTGCACGAAGTCGTGTGCGGCGAGCACGATATCGCGACCCACATCCCGGATCCCGCCGAAGGTCTCACCCGCTACGCGCGAGCCGTGGAACTGGCGCTGACCCGTATTCGCCATGCCGACGTACCCACCCGCTGGTCCGATGCCAGCACATTCGGCGCACCCTCGGATCCGCTGCCCACCGACCCCGCGTGGTCGGGCGGCTCACTCTACGAGGACCTTCGTGAGCAGCACACCGACGCCGACCCCGAAACCGTGTGGGCGGTGATCGAAGCCATCGGCGGCGAGAACGGCTGGTACTCCTTCCCTCTCGCCTGGTCGCTGCGCGGCTGGATCGACCGTGTCACCGGCGGTGTCGGGTTACGCCGCGGCCGCAAGAACCCCCGCCACCTGCACTCGGGCGAAGCCTTGGACTGGTGGCGCGTCGAATACATCGACCGGCCCCATCTCCTGCGGCTGCGCGCCGAGATGCAGCTCCCGGGATTGGCGTGGCTCGAACTGGGTGTGGAACCGGACCCGACCGGCGGCTCCCGCTATCGGCAGCGGGCCATCTTCCAGCCGCACGGTCTTGCCGGGCACCTCTACTGGAAAGCGATCACGCCGTTTCACAACGCCGTGTTCGGCGGCATGGTCCGCAACATCACCGGCACCGCCGAACACAACCCCGCCGACGGCGCGGTGCCGTCCAGCTGACGATCAGCCTGCCGCGTTCGTCAGCGCGCGAGCGCGGCTGCCTCGCCGCGCCCACAGCGCACGAGCCAACGCCGAACCGGCAACGCGGGTGCGGCGCGCGTTGCCCACGGTGGCGCGCGCAGTGAACACCGCGAACTCGCTCTCCTCGATGCGGTCGAGAATTTCCGAGTACAGCACCGCCGCGGTGGCTACACAGGGTCGCGACACCGGGTGTAGTTGCGCTATTCCACTGTCGGCGTACCGATACCAGTCGCGCGCGATCGCGTGTTGCTCGGCCAGCGCTGACCGGACCTTCGCGTCGGTGCGTCGGCGAGAACGACACCACTGCAACCTGGTGCGGTCCACATCATGGGCAGCCAGCTCGTCGGCCGGTAGGTACACCCGGCCGCGGTCGAGATCCTCGGCGATATCGCGCAGGAAGTTGGTGAGCTGAAACGCTTTTCCCAGCGCAGCCGCGTAGGGGGCAGCATCGGCTCGTTCGCCGACGGTGCCGAGCACCGGCAGTACCTGCAAACCGATCACATCGGCCGAACCGCGCACATAGCGGTCGAGCGCGGCCCGGTCGGGGTAGTCGGTGACAGTCAGATCCATGCGCATCGAGTCGAGGAATTCGTCGAACAGGACGTGGTCGATCTCGTATCTGGCGACGGTATCGGCCAGCGCGGCGAAAATCGGGTCGTCGACCGGGGCACCGGAAAGGCTGTCGTGCAGGTCCCTCGTCACCGCGTCCAGCCGTTGCGCCGGAGTGCCCGCTGCATCGTCGGTCAGCGGTTCGTCGACGATGTCGTCGGCCCACCGGGCGAAGCCGTAGAGAGCGTGGATCGCCGGGCGCTGTGCGGGCGCGAGCAGCCGGGTGGCGAGGAAGAAGGTGCGGCCATGGCGCGCGTTGAGTTCCCGGCAGCGCTGGTACGCCTCGCGCAATCGAGCATCGCGGATACCGGCCGCGTCGAGTTCCGTGCGAATCATCGTCGATCGCCTCCGATCGAGGTCGAGGTCGAAGCCCGCGACGCGGACACCGTGCCGGTGACGCGGTCGGCGGCGAGGCGGCCCGACAACAGTGCCGTCGGTACGCCCACGCCGGGTACGGTGCCGCAGCCGGCCAGCACCGCATTGCTCACACCGCGCGGCAGGTTCGCGGGGCGGAAGGGACCGGTTTGAGCGAAGGTGTGCGCGAGCGAGAACGGGGTTCCGGCCAGCAGGCCCTGCCGCTGCCAGTCGGCGGGCGTGTCCAGATGCACGACCCGGGCGTCGCTGACGAAGCCCGGAACCAACCGGTTCTCGACTATCGCGGCCAGCTCCTCGCCGTAGGCGGTGGCACGGCGATCCCAGTCGAGGTCACCGCTGCGGTAGAGGTTGGGCACCGGGGCGAGAACAGTGAACAGGTCGCGGCCGGGTGGGGCCAGGGTGGGGTCGGTCGCGGTCGGGCGGGTCACCAGCAACGACGGGTCGGTCATCACTTTTCCGGCACCGATCAGTTCGTCGAAGGTCTGCTCCCACGCGGCGCCGAAGACGAGGTTGTGATGGGCGGTCGGCACCGATTCGGGGACACCGACGTGCATGACGACCGCGGACGGCGCCGGGCGCCAACTGCTCGGCCGACGCGGGACGCGGTCGAGCAGTTCGTAGGCGGTGGGAAGCTCGGTCGCCAGAACGACAGCGTCGCAAGGGATTCGGCGGCCACGCTCGGTGAGCACCGCGGTGATCCGGGATCCACGCCGCTCCAGATCGTTGACTGTCTCGCCGTAACAGAACGTCACACCGGCATCGACAGCGGCGGCGGCCAAGGCGTCGGGTAGTGCGCGCATGCCGCCGCGCGGAAAGGAGACCCCGCCCACGGTGTCCATGTAGGAAATCACCGCGTACAGCGCCAGTGCGCGTTGTGGCGAAACGCCCGCGTAGAGCGATTGGAAGGTGAAGACGCGGCGCAGCCGCTCATCGGTCAGGAACGATCCGATGGCCCTGTCGAGGCGCCGGAATCCGCCCAACGCGATCAACCGCGCGAACGCCGGCGTCAGCAGCCCGAGCGGAGAGTCGACATTCGCGGCGATGAACCGTTCGAATTCGACCTGGTACAGCTCGCTCAACCACGAACGCAGCCGGCGATATCCCTCGACCTCTGTCGGTCCGGCGAACGCCAGGACCGATTCCTCCATGGCCGAGGCGTCGCTGTGGACATCCAGCGCGGTGCCGTCGGCGAAGTGCGCGCGATAGGCCGGGGCGACGGGCAACAGCTCCAACCGGGACTCGAGACTGTCACCGACCGCGGCGAGGGTGTCGGCGACGATGTCGGGCATGGTGAGCACTGACGGTCCGGTGTCGAGCAGATAGCCGTCGACGTCGCGCCGTCCGGCCCGGCCACCGGGGACCGTATCGCGCTCCACCACCGTGACGCTGCGTCCGCGTCCTGCCAGGTGCAACGCGGCGGCCAGTCCTGCCAGACCGGCCCCGACGACGACCACCTCATCGGTTGTTCCCGATATCGTGCGCATTGCTTCCTTTCGGTGGGGCGGCGGGTTCGCCGGTCAGTGCGAGCGGTGCGTGCACAACAGCGCCATGCGCTGCAGCGCGTCGGCCACCGATGGTTCGAGGTCGGCGCTCTGGAGGAGCCGGCGTGCGTGCTCGACGCGCTCGCCGATCATCTGCTCGGCACGCCGGCGTGCGCCGCTGTCGATGATCACGGTCTGGGCGAGCGCTACGGCCTGCTCGTCGATGAACTCGGCCCGCCACAGATCTCGTAGCCGGGCGCGATCCGACGGCTCGGCGAGCTGATCGGCCAGCGCGATCACGGTGGTCGCCTTGCGTTCCCGGACATCGTCTCCGGTGGGTTTTCCGGTAGTCGACGGGTCGCCGAAAATGCCGAGAAGGTCGTCACGGAGCTGGAACGCTTCCCCGATCACGTCGCCGTATTCGCCGAGAACGCGCATCACCGTCTCGCCGCAGCCGGCCATCGCCGCACCCAATTCGAGTGGGCGCCGCACTGTGTAGTTGCCGGACTTGCGCCGCGCGATATCCATCACCTCGCCCACGCTCGGGAGCCGGTTCGCGTCGTTGGTCAGATCCGCGAGCTGACCTACCGCCAGTTCGCTGCGCATCGCGTCGTAGCGCGGCCATGCCCGATCCAGCGCGGCGGCAGGCAGGCCGCTCTCGCGCACCATGCGCTCAGCCCACACCAGGAACAGGTCGGCCATGAGGATCGCCGCGGACTCGCCGAATCGGGCCGGCGAGCCCGACAATCCCTGATCGCGGTGCCATGCGGCGAGCCGGAGGTGAGCGGACCGCTGTCCGCGCCGGACCGTCGACTCGTCCATCACGTCGTCTTGCACCAGCGCGAACGCGTGCAGGAGTTCCGCACCGGCGGCCGCACGCAGGGCGGCTTCGGATTCCCCTGCGCCGCCGCACAGCCAGCCGAGATAGACGAACACCGACCGTACGCACTTGCCGCCCGACGCGAAATCGATCATCAACCGGCCCGGGAACGAGAATCCCGCCGGGTCGAGTTCTGCCCGGCAACGCGCGCGGACGAACTCGTCGACATGACCGCGGACCGAGATCTGTGTGCGCGCGAGCCAGTCGGTGAACCGCGCGGCTCCGTCATCACCGGTTGCGGGTTCACAAGGTCGAAGCGCGATTGCTACTCGTTCGGCATCCACCCATCGATTGTGACACCGATCGAGCAAAAATGCATCGTTTGCGCATCGTTTGATCGTTCTGGCAGCGCTGTGACTGCGGCCGCACCAGAGAACACGCGTCATGGACCGACTCTCAACGCTGGACCGCGCTGCGCATTTCTTGGCCGGACCCCGGCTCGGGTTGCTCCGGCTCCGCGGGGAACTGTCGGTAACCTCGTCGCCGGAGGAGGGACTGATGTTGCGTCCAGGAGAGGTTTTCGCCGGGTATGTGATCGAACGGCTGCTCGGTGCCGGTGGGATGGGCGAGGTCTACGCGGCCAGGCATCCGCGGTTGCCGCGCTCGGACGCGGTGAAGGTGCTGGCGGCGGAGTTCGCGCTGGATCCGCAGTACCGGGTCCGGTTCGAGCGGGAGGCCGATCTCGCGGCGGGTTTGTCGCATCCGGCGATCGTGAAGGTCTATGACCGTGGCGAGTGCGACGGCCGATTGTGGATCGCGATGGAACTGGTCGAGGGTGTGGACCTGGCCCAGCGGCTGTCCACGATCGGGCCGTTCGCTACCGACGAGGTGGTCCGGATCGCGGAATCCGTTGCCGGAGCATTGGATCGCGCGAGCGCGCAAGGTTTGGTGCATCGGGATGTGAAACCGGCGAACATCCTGCTGAGCCGGACCGGCGATCTCCTCCTGACCGATTTCGGGATAGCGCGACAAGTCTCGGACACCTCGGATCTGACCGGCACGGGCGTCATGATCGGGACGCTGAACTACGCCTCGCCCGAGCAGCTGACCGGATTGCCACTGGACGGGCGAAGTGATCAATACTCACTGGCTTGCAGCGTCTTTCACCTGCTGACCGGCGGGCCACCGTTCGCGGATGCGAACCCCGCGGTGGTGGTCACCCGGCACGCCACGGCCGCGCCGCCGAGCGTGCGGACCGCGCGACCGGAGCTGAGTCCCGAGGTGGATCGGGTGCTCGCACGGGCGATGGCGAAACGGCCCGCCGACCGCTTCGAATCATCGTCGGACTTCGCGAACGCACTGGGTTCGGCGCTGGGGTTGTCCGGCAGTGGGTCGCGGGGCGCTGAGACGTCTCCTCCCGGCGGGCCACAGGCCGCCATCGCGACGGTGATCCGCGACAGCGACGCACCCGCTCGACCGAGACATGGCAGGTGGGTGGGGGCGGGCGCAGCCGCGATCGTCGTCGCGGTCGTGACGACGATCGTCGCGTGGTCGAGTGGTTCCGACGAGATGGGGCCGACCGATGCCGCCCGCGCGATGCCCCGCGTCTCGGTGACCGCGCAGAGTCCCGACCTTGCCGTCCAGCCCACCGCCGAGCGGTGGCGGCAGCCGGCGGTGCCGGGCTCCGAGTACCCGGTCGGCGGCTCGGACGACGTGGTGCTCTACGCCCGAACCGGGCGGACGAACTCTCTGGACATCCTCGACGCGGAGAACGGGACGGTGCTCCGTAGTGTCGATGTGGGCCGTGGGAGCATCGGCGCCTGCGTGTTCACGCCCTCGGGCCGCTACGCGGGATGCCGGGTGCGCCACGCCGAGTCGGCGGCGGGAACCGCGGACATCGACTCGGACTCGTACGCGACGACGATCATCGACATCGAGGCCGGGGCGGTCTCCGGCAGGCTCGGCGCCGCGACCGAAATCGTCGCGGCGGGAGAAACATTCGCGATCTTCGAGCCCGAACGCAAGGGCAGTTCCAGCGGTTCGGTGACCGTCGCGAACAGCGCGGGCACCGTGATCTGGCAGGCCGACGGCGTTCGCGCCGGTCTGGTGCGCGAAGCGAGTGTGCTGTCGCTGGAGAAGGATCCGGTCTCGGGTGATCCGTTCTCGACAGCGAGCTTCGAGCTACGAGCTGTCGAGAGCGGCAAGATCGTGTATCAGATGACGCCGAAGAACGCCGATTCCGCGACCGTCTGGGCGCCGGACTGGGCGGCATTTCCCGGCGGCTTCGCCGTCGGCCGGGACATGTACGCGCTCGACGGCACGAAACGGTCGAGCGTGGGTGCCGACTGGCGCGTCATCCCGAACGCCGTCTATTCCACTCAGGGCGACGACCCCTCGCCCAACGGCGGCGCCGAGCACTACGCGGAGCCCGCTACCGCGGCAGCTGTGCCGGTGCTGATGAACAAGCAGACCGGTGTCGTCGGCGCGTTCGATCCGGCGACCGGTTCCGCCCTCTGGTCGAGGGAGGTCCCCAAAGAGGCGAGCTACGGTCACCACCTGACCGTGGCGGGCATCGGCAGCAAGATTCTCGTTCGATGGGATACGACGGAAAAGTCCCGATTCGCCGATGCGACAAACGCCGTCGCCTATGCGTGGTTCGACGCGTACACCGCCGACGGCGGCGTCCTGCCGAGCGAGCAGATCCCCTGGGCGACAGACGGCACCCGAGTCGTGGCCGTTCCGCGAGGCGGTCAGGGAACGGTGACCGCGATTCCGGCCGGCGAGCACTCGAATCCGCTCTGGTCACTCGACTTCGGCAGTCCTCTTCGCTGTTTCGACGGCCGGGTGTACGTGGGCAATCGGCGGGTGGTGTGAGATCCGGCGGCCCGCGCACCTAAGCCTGCGCGCGGGTGCCGCGTCGACCGACACGGGCCTCACCCTCCCCTCCAGGGTGAGGACCGCATCGGGGCCGCTGATCGAGCGGCGCACCAGGCCCCGGATCTCCAACGGCCAGGGACGGAACAGCCGCGAGACTCGAGATCGGCCAGGATTGTGAGCTGTCAGTTGGAGACGCCGACTGCTGTGCGCAGGTGTTGGCGCTGCTCGATGATGTCGAGCATGAAGTCGGCGGCATCGCCGCAGGTGATGGAGTAGCCCGTCGCTCGCCCGCTCGGGTCGGCCTTGACGGTTCCCTTGTCTGCCACCGCCTTCAGAGCCGGGAGGCGAACGGCTGTCCAGGCCAGCGCACTGGCTGCGAGCTGGGCTTCCATCGCCACTTTGGCATCGAGAATGGGCGGCAGGCGGCGCGCGAACAGCGGCACCAGGACGCGGCGGAAAAGGAAGGCACCGGAACCGGGTAGTCCCATGTTGCTCGCGCACACGAGTCGTTCGACGCCGTGCGCGCGCATCTTCTCGATGATCACGCGTGTGGCGTCGGGGACGAGGTCATTGGGTTTGCCGTCGCCGAGCCCGCCGACCCCCAGGTACTGGATCACGGCGTCGGTGCCGTCCAGCGCGCGCTCGACCGCCGCCGGATCCAGCGCATCGCCGCGCACGACGCGAACGCCGTGGGGCGCTTTGTCGGCGCTTGTCGCGGAGCGCGCGAGGACTGTCACGTCGTGCCCGCGTTCGAGCGCTTTCGCGACAACAGCGCTGCCGCCCATACCGGTCGAACCGAAGACCACCAGTTTCATGTTCCGAGCCCCGCCTCTGTGTGGTCGTTCGAGATCGCGATCGCCCACTCGGACGACCCACCCTCACGACAGTAGTTACTGTTGTTTTAAACGACAGTAACTACTGTCGTAAGGTCGGTCAAGACGGAAGGCGGACACATGGTCAGAACGTGGGCGACAGACGATCCCAAGGCCGGGCTCATGGCGCGCAAGCGTGCCCAGATCGTCGCGGCCGCGCGCACGGCCTTCCTCGACGAGGGATACGCCGCGAGCTCGGTCAACAAGATCGCCGACGAGGCCGGCGTCTCGATCAAGACCCTCTACCGCCACTTCGAGACGAAAAACGAGCTCTTCACCGCCGTCATCGCGGGACTGTGCGCACCCGACAGCGACACCACCCGAGACCCCGCCTGGTACACCGATCCGCCCGAGGTCGGCTTGGTTCGCGCGGGCGAGGAGTACCTTCGCCATGCGCTCTCCGACGAGCAGCTCGCGCTCTACCGGGTGGTCGCTCACGACGCGGATCGTTTTCCCGAACTCGGGCGCATCTACCGGCGGGAAGTCCTCGGCCGTGGCGGCCTGATCTTCGCGTCCTATCTGGACCGGTGGCGTGAGCGGCAGGGCTGGCGAATCGCCGACAAGTACGAGGCGGCCGCGGTGTTCGGCGGACTGCTGAAGGCCAGGCTCTTCGACCAGGTGTTACTCGGCGGAGCGCAGCCCGACACCGACGAGATCACCCACCGAGCGCGCCACGCGGCCGACCAGTTGCTGACCATCCTCGAAGCGGGCGACCTCTGACGCTGCGGACGTGGCCCGCCGACCACAGCTCCGACTTCATCACCCCACCGAGGCTTTCGCCGACGTCCACGGCCGATCCGTTGTTTCGGTGCGAGTTCCACGACTGCCGCCCTAGGCTTGGCCCGATCTCGTCGACAACACCGCCTCCGACAACGGCAGAGCTGCCGGCCCGGACCCGAGGAACCCCATGCCCCTCTCCCCCATCATGTCTCGCGCGCTCGCCGCGATAGCGATCACCGCGACAGCCTCCACCCTTCCCGCCGCGCAGACCGCTTCCGCCGAACCGGTTTCGTGCGCGCAATGGACTCGGCACACCGTCGCGGCGGGGTACGGAATACTCGAGAACCTGGGGTTCGACGGTCGCGGAAATCTGCTGCTGGCAGAGCAATCCGCCACCGGATCGTCCGGCACCCTGCAACGCCTCGGCGCCGACGGCTCGCGATCTGTCGCGGTGAGCGACGTGGAGGGTCCCGGGTCGATCCTGACCGCCGGCGACACCGCGTATTTCACGACGGGCAACAGCGTCACCGCCGCCCTCACCGACCGCGCCGACGGGACGATTCAGGCCCTGCACCTCGACAGCGGCACCGTGCAGACGGTGGCCACCGGTCTGACGATGCCGAACGGGTTGGCGCAGTTGCCGAACGGCGACTTCGTCGTGAGCAGAGACATCGGCGCGGGCACCTTGACTCGGGTCACCTCTGACAACATCGCGACACCCTACGCGCCGTCACTGAGCTCCACCAACGGCCTCGCGTTCGACCCGCACCGCAATCGGCTCATCGTCTCGACGACGTTCAACCCCACATCGGTCATCGCCGCCGTCGACTACGCCGATCCCGACAGCCCACCACGCCAGGCCGTGATTCCCGGTGTCGGGCCACTGAACTCGGCCGACGATCTGACTGTCGGCCCGGACGGCAAGGCGTACGTGACCCTCAACGTGGCCGGCGCAGTTCAGCAGGTCGATGTGGACACCGGCCGGACCTGCGCGATCGCCGACGGTCTGCCGTTGTCGTCGTCGGCACGGTTCGGGTTCGGACCCGGCTGGGATCCGAACGCCCTGTACGTCACCAGTTTCCTCGGAACGGTCACCGAGCTCACGCCGCCCTGATCATCGGTTGAGGCAGACCATCCCGAGCAGCGGGCCGTACCGATTCTCGGCGCTGCCCACCATGACCAGCAGGCCCCCGACCGGGCTGCAGAGCACGTCCAGACTCGACGAGCCGGTGTCCGCCACCGGCTGCTGGGCGTGCGCGGAACCCGCGCCGACGGCGGACGCGAGCAGGAAGAGAGCGAGTGCGGACGACGCCGCGAGCTTGTTCATAGCTCCACCGTGCCGTGTGCCCTCGCGGCGCGCACGCCCCGAATTGCTGGGGCGCGCACCGAGAATCACACCGGGCCGCATCATCTGATCCCGTGCGAGTCACCCACTCGGACAACGGCCTTCGCGAATGCTCATGCGCCCCGGATCACTCCGTCACGCCGGCCACGCTCGAATGACTCGCTGTCGTCGACACCTGGTGCCACCACGTGGCGATCCGGTCGACCACCGGCCCTGGTGTCCGCACCCACTTGATGTGGTCGTTGGACGCACCAGCCGGTACGTCCGCGGTGCGGTAGTCCCATCGAGTGACCCTGCCCGGGGTGAACAGCCGGCGGGCGAAAGCCTCGATACCGCGTCGCGGTGCCAGTGCGTCGTCTTCGAGGGCGATCACCAGCGTCGGTGTATTGATTGTGTCCAGCGCAGGGAAGGGAGGCCGCCCGGTCAGGACCATGGCGGCCCACTCGCGCATTTGCGTGCGTGCTCCAGGTGCGCCGAAGGCGGGCTTGGGCAGATAACCGTAGACCGCCGTGATGACCGGCACGAGCGAAGCCATGATCGCCACGGGCAGGCCGAAATTCGGAAAATGCCGGTGGTATGGCAGGCTGCCACCGACGGTCACCATGCCATCGGCGCCGGGGTGGTTGAGCTCGTGGCCCGCGGCGAGTTGGGCGCCGAGGCTGTGTCCGAGGACGACGACCGGCCGGGCGGGGTCTTCCCTGCGGGCCTCGGCCACCGCGTACGCGATGGTGTCGATCTCGTCCCGGTAGGACCAGTTGTTGTGCCGCGATGCCTGCGGCGTGCCCTGTTCGAAGCCCCGCCGGGGCAGCGCCCGCGCGCTCCAGCCGAGGTCGGCGAATGCTGCGACGAGCGGGGCGTAGAAGCGCGAACCGATGGCCATGGCCGGCGCGATCAAGACGATCGGCGATATCGCCTTCGGCCCGATACCACCCGAATGCCGACTACTCGACCTGCTCACTGATGCACTCCTTCGTTCGTCCGATACGCCCATCGGGTCGTTGACGGCGGGCAACCCCGAGGCTAATGTTAGCAGCGAAAACATTGGCTGCGGGTCTACGGACTCTTCTGCCGTTCCGGCCGCCTGGCATCCCCTCTGTCGAGAGTACGACCGCACCCAGGAGGAACATGTTGTGACGAAAGTGCTGATGGTCATCACGGCCGCGGATCGCTGGACATTGAAAGACGGCACAGTGCACCCGTCCGGCTATTGGGCCGAAGAGGTCGCTTTTCCGCACCGCGCTTTTACCGAAGCCGGATGGGACATCACCATCGCGACCCCGGGCGGCAAGAAACCCACGCTCGACCGGCTCAGCCTCGGCATCTCCGGCGGAATGCCGGGCAAGCGCCGCGACATCGAGCACTACCTCGACAGCATTCAGGATGCGCTCGCCACACCGGTCCCGCTCGACACTGTCGACTCTGATTCTTTCGACGTCGTCTTCTACCCGGGCGGTCACGGCCCGATGGAAGACCTGGCCTACGACGAGACCTCCGGCGCGCTGCTCGCCGCCCGGTTGGCCTCTGGCAAGCCCTTGGCCCTGCTCTGCCACGCTCCCGCGGCGATCACGGCGGCGACCGGACCCGACGGAAAGAATCCGTTCGCCGGTCGCCGGATGACCGGGCTGTCCAATCGGGAGGAGCTGCTCAACCGGTTCGCCTGGAAGGCACCGTGGCTGCTCGAGGACAAGCTCAAAGAACTGGGCGTCGACTATTCGAAGGCGCTCATCCCCTTACGGCCACACATCGTGGTCGACGGAAACCTCTACACCGGACAGAACCCGCAATCCTCCGAAGAGCTCGCCGACCGACTCATCACCGACGTCGGCGCCGCATGGTCGTTGACCTGACCGCGTGACGGTCACGCCACGCTAGTGTTGACAGTGCTTACATTGACGGTTAGCGTCGGGATCGCCTCGAAAAGCAAACAAAGGGAGCTGCGCCGATGTCAACGACTCAACAGAGCACGGTCCAGGTAGATCTCGGTGGTCGTACGGTCACCGTGCCGGAAGACGGTCTCTACGACAGATATCGCATGAATCCCGATCTGGACGAGATAGCGCGCGATTCCCGGGTCAGCGGTGTCGACTTTTTCCGGGAACTCCCTAAAACCAAGGTCGACTCACTGATCGGCGAAACCTACACGCCGAATTTCTACTACCGGATGTCCAGTGCCAGGCTCACGATGCTGGCCCGTTCGCGCGCGATCCGTTCCCGGCTGCCCGCTGAGCTGGCGCCGCTGGAAGTGTTCCCCGGATTCGGCGTGGTCTCGGTCATGTTCTTCCGTTACGACGTCTGCGATATCGACTTCTATACCGAGGCCGCCGTGGGCATCGCGGTCCGACCGGCCAGACACGGCAAGCTCGGTCTTGCCGACCTGCTCACCGGCCTCGACAGCGACCGCCTGGATTCCTATGTACTGTCGCTGCCGGTGAGCACCGAGATCGCCCAGGTCCGTGGGCACGACGGCTACGGCTTCCCCAAATGGGTCACCGAGATCGACTTCGAGGTCGATGGCACCCGGACCACCGGCCGGGTCCTCGACGACAGCGGCGCAACAGATCTGACCTTGTCGGTGGCCACACCTGCCCAGACCGCATATCCCAGCGGTGAGCGGGTGTCGACGCTCACCTCCTACACCTCGATCAAGGGCGGCTGGCACTCGACACTGAGCCAGACCAACGTCCTGTCGGCCGGCAGCACGACGATGCCCCGTGACGTCACGCTGACGATGGGGCACGGCCGCCTGTCGCGAGATCTTCGATCACTCGCGCCGATCAAGACTCTGCGCCTGGACGTGATGAGCGAAGGCCAGAACGCTTTGCACATGCCGGTTCCGACTTCGGTCCCGACAAGGGCATAGGACAGCACATCGCCTCAATGAACACCCGACCAGAAGGAGATCGTGATGACCGAAATCAAGCCGGTTCTCGAGCCTGAGGCAGCGGAGTTCGCCACAGCCACCGATACCCCGCCGTTCCTTTTCCAGTTGCCACCGGAGCAGGGTCGCAAAGCGGTCGACGAGGTCCAATCCGGTGACATCGACAAGCCCGCCATCGACGAGGAATGGATCACCGTCGAGGGCGGGCCGACCGGCTCGGTGAAAGTCCGCATCGTCAAACCGGCGGGCGCCACCGGCACGCTTCCGGTGATCTTCTACATCCACGGTGCGGGCTGGGTATTCGGCAACGCGCACACCCACGATCGGCTGGTCCGCGAACTCGCGGTCGGCGCCGATGCCGCCGTGGTGTTCCCGGAGTACGACCTGTCGCCGGAAGCGAAATATCCGACGGCGATCGAACAGAACTACGCCGCCGCACAATGGGTGTTCGCACACGGTGCTGAAAAGGGTCTCGACGCTACGCGTTTCGCGGCCGTGGGCGATTCGGTGGGCGGCAATATGGCCGCTGTACTCACCTTGATGGCCAAGGACCGTGGCGATGTGCGGATCTCGCAGCAGGTGCTGTTCTATCCGGTCACCAACGCCGATTTCGACACCGCGTCCTACCACCAGTTCGCCGAGCACTACTTTCTCGCCCGCGACGGCATGCGCTGGTTCTGGGACCAGTACACCGACAACGACGCCCAGCGTGCCGAGATCTACGCGTCACCGCTGCGCGCTTCGGTCGATCAGCTCGCGGGCCTGCCACCCGCGCTGGTGATCACCGGGGAAGCCGACGTCCTGCGTGACGAGGGCGAGGCCTACGCGGCCAAGCTCAGGGCGGCCGGGGTGCCGGTCACCCAGGTGCGCTTCGGCGGCATCATCCACGACTTCGTGATGATCAATTCGATGCGCTCGACGCACGCGGCCGACGCCGCCATCAAGCTGGCGCAGGACACCCTGCGCGCGGCACTGCACTGAATCCGAAACCATGGAGCTTTCATGTCTGTCGACCACGCCACCCGAACCGAGGGCCTGCCGCCTTCCCTGTCCCCGGCCCAGATCAACCGGTTGACCGCACGGATCGCGGCAGGTCCGGACGCCACACAGGTGACGACCACGGTCCCCTATACCGGCAACCCGCTGGCCACGCTGCCCGTCTCGACTCCCGAGGACGTCGAGGCGGCGTTCGCGCGTGCCCGCACGGCCCAAACCTCGTGGGCCGCAATGCCGGTGGCCAGGCGCAAGGCGATCCTGCTGCGGTTCCACGACCTGCTACTGCAACGTCAGGCCGAGGTTCTCGACCTCATCCAGGCCGAGAACGGTAAGACTCGTAGCGACGCGTTCCTGGAAGTCACCGACATCGCGATCGCCACCAGGTACTACGCCCGTAGCGCCGCACGGCTGCTCGCTCCCAAGCGTCGCCGGGGCGCCATACCGATCCTGACCCACACCACCGAGCTGCACCATCCGAAGGGTGTCGTCGCTGTGATCTCGCCGTGGAACTATCCGCTGAGTATGGGGGCCGGAGACGCGATTGCGGCGCTGTTGGCCGGCAACGCGGTGGTACAGAAGCCCGACACCCAGACCGCGCTCACCGCGCTGTGGGCCCTGGATCTGATGCACGAGGCGGGTTTGCCGAGCGGGGTGTGGCAGATGGTGGTCGGCCGTGGCAGCTCGATCGGCACGTCGCTGATGGACAACGCCGACTACCTGATGTTCACCGGGTCCACCGCCAGCGGTCGCCGGATCGCCCGCGACGCGGGCGAACGTCTCATCGGCGCTTCTCTCGAACTCGGCGGCAAGAACCCGATGATCGTCCTCGACGACGCCGATATCGATCGTGCCGCCGACGGTGCGGTGTCCGCGTGCTTCTCCTCGACCGGGCAGCTGTGCGTGTCGATCGAACGGATGTATGTGGCCGAGGCGATCCGCGACGAGTTCGTGGCCGCGTTCGTCGAGCGGACGAAGGCGATGAACATCGGTGCCGCCTACGACTACAGCACCGACGTCGGCTGCCTGACCAACCGGTCCCAGCTCGATACCGTCACCGCGCACGTCGAGGACGCGGTCGCCAAGGGCGCCACTGTGCTGGCCGGTGGCCGGGCGCGACCCGATCTCGGGCCGCTGTTCTACGAACCGACCATCCTCGCCGATGTCACCCCGGAAATGACGCTCTACGACCACGAAACGTTCGGGCCGGTGGTGTCGATCTACCCCTTCGCCGATATCGACGAGGCCGTCGAGCGGGCCAACGCCACCGCCTACGGTCTCAATGCCAGCGTCTGGACCCGCGACGGCGCCCGCGGCCGGGCCGTTGCGGCCCGGGTGCGCGCGGGTACGGTCAACGTCAACGATGCCTACGCCGCGGCGTGGGGCAGCGTCGATTCGCCGATGGGCGGCATGGGCGATTCCGGGCTCGGCCGCAGGCACGGCGCCGACGGCATGCTGAAATACACGGAGCCGCAGACGATCGCACACCAGCGCCTCCTCGGCTTCGACGCACCGGCAGGTCTGTCACGGAGCGCGTGGGCGACCACTCTGACCACCGTGCTCGCGGGCATGAAGAAGGTGGGTGCCCGCTGAGATCGGGTGAACACCGGGGCGCGGCGCAGATTCACCGTCGCACAGCGCTTGGTTCCTCACCGCAACACGGCTGTCCGCATCCGCGCTGAGCGCTCGGCGGCGGCGCTCAGCCGTGCGCGGACGGCAGCGTCGGGAGTTCGACGACCGCGAACACCGTACCGCGGATACGACTTTCGAGTTCCGCGTCGGCGGCGGCATCGAACTTGCCCTGCAGATAGAGGAACGCGAGACCGTGCACCAGAGCCCACATCGCGTTGGTCAGCGATTCCTCGTCGGCGGTGGGATAGATCCTCCGCACGATCGCCTGGACGTAGTCGTGGATCGCCGTGGTCGCGGCCACGCGTTCGGGACTGGTCGGATCGCACGGGTCCGAGAACATGACCCGGAACAACGCGGGCCGCGCCAAGGCGAATCGAACATAGGCCACAGCGATGGTCGCGAGATCCTCGGGCGTGCTCGGCTCCGCGCTCGCGGCGACCAGCTGTTCGGCCAGCTCACGAAAGCCCACCGCGGCGACGGCCGACAGCAGTGCGTCGCGATCGGCGAAATGACGGTACGGCGCGGCCGTGGACACCCCGGCACGGCGGGCGGCCGCCCGGAGCGAGAGGTCTGCCGCGCCATCCTCCTCGAGGAGCTCCACGGCAGCGCGCACGAGCGCGCTGGGTAGATCGCCGTGGTGATACGACGTGTTCGACATTGCCATGGAAACAAATCTAGCAAGTGTTGACACTGCTTACATTTACCTCTACCGTTGGGCTCCGCACGCGAATGTAAGCAGTGTCAATATGCGTGCCGAAAGGAGCGAACAATGGCGAGCGGTGCGGACTCGGGCGAGGTGTTCTCGCCTCTGCGGTTGCGATCCGGCCAGGTCCTGCAGAACAGGATCGCCAAGGCTGCGATGGAGGAGGGAATGGCGGGCAAGTCCCAACTTCCCGACGAGCGCCTCATCGCGCTGTATCGGCGGTGGGGCGCTGGCGGCGCCGGGCTCCTGATCACCGGAAACGTGATGGTGCACGCCGAGGCGTTGACCGGGCCGGGCGGCATCGTGCTCGACGCGCAGGCGCCGCTGGCGCCGTTCACGGCATGGGCGCAGGCAGGCAAGGCGGCAGGCGCGGCCATGTGGATGCAGATCAGCCACCCCGGCCGTCAGGTGCAGGCTCGCATGCCCGGCGTGGTCTGGGGTCCGTCGAACATCGCGGTCGAATTGGGGCGTCACTCCAAGCGTTTCGGACAGCCGGTGGCGATGACTGCCCGGCAGATCCACGAGACCATCGGGCGTTTCGTCACCACCGCCCGCCGCGCCGAACAAGCCGGCTTCGACGGCGTGGAAGTTCACGCCGCACACGGGTATCTGCTGTCGCAGTTCCTCTCGCCGCTGGTCAACGATCGCACCGACGAATGGGGCGGCTCACTCGAGAACCGTGCCCGGCTGCTGACCGAGATCGTGCGCGGCATTCGCGCCGAGGTATCGCCGACGTTCGCCGTGGCGGTGAAACTGAATTCGGCGGATTTCCAGCGCGGCGGTTTCGACGCCGACGACGCGCACGCGGTGATCGGCATGCTGGCTTCGCTCGGTGTCGACCTGGTCGAGGTATCGGGTGGCAGCTACGAGAGCCCCGCGATGTCGGGCCGACCCGCCGACGGACGCACCGCCGCACGCGAAGCGTACTTCCTCGAACTGGCCGCGGAACTGGCCGCGACCAGCGCCCTGCCGCTCATGCTGACCGGCGGCATCTCGCGCCGGGACACCGCCGAACGAGTGCTGGACAACAAGGTCGCGCTGATCGGCATGGCGACAGCACTCGCGGTTACGCCCGATCTGCCTCACCGCTGGCGCGAGGGACGCGAAGCCCCCAGGACCATGAAAGCGGTGACCTGGACGGACAAGGCGCTGGCTTCGGCGACCGAGATGGCGATGGTCCGCTACCAGATGCGGCGCATGGCCACCGGCGCCGATCCCGCGATCGATGTCAGCCCTGCGCTGGCCATGCTGGCCGACCAGCGCGTGCAAACCCGCGCACTGCGCAGCTACTCGAAGTGGTTGGCCGCCAAGTGATGTCATCGACCACCACCCGTGAGCACGCTGACCCCCACGGTGCTCCCATCCCCCACAATCATGTCGCGATCGTCGGCACCGGCTTCGGCGGGATCGCCGCCGCCGTGCGGCTGCGGCAGGCGGGATTCGCCGATGTCGTCCTGCTCGAACGCGCCGGTGAGGTGGGCGGTGCGTGGCGTGACAACGACTACCCCGGCGCGGCGGTCGACGTACAGAGCAACCTGTACTCGTTCTCGTTCGCGCCGAATCCACACTGGCGCGATACCTTTGCCGCGCAGCCCGAGTGCCGAGGTCGGGCTGCGACCGGTCGGATCGGGCCGGCGATGAATTCGCTTCGGTCGTCTCGTCTAACCATGCAGCAGGCGCTTCGCGTCGGCGTGGCGAGGAGGGCTTCCGATGATCGTGATCGAACGTCAGCGGGCAGGACACGAGGTCCTGTGCCGCGTCGTAAACCGCTGTCCTGCTTGTCGACTACCGGGTGGACCGGTAGCTCGACTGTCCCCCGGTAACCCAACCGCCAGTCGGGTTATAGTCGGCCGGTCGGCCACGGGTCGGTCGACTTGCGCCGGAAGGGTCCCGGCGCCGATAGGTTCGGGAAGCACGACGGTTGACTGTTTCTGAAGGCATGGATTTCGCCGGGTACCGCCTCGAGCGGCGCCTCGGCATGGGCGGTATGGGCACGGTCTACCTGGCCCAGCATCCACGGCTACCGCGCAAGGACGCGCTGAAAGTGCTGTCCGACAGGCACTCCGGCGATGCGGTGTTCCGCGAGCGCTTCCTGCGTGAGGCCACGATCGCGGCCCGGCTCAACCACCCCAACCTGGTCGCGGTGCGCGATCGCGGTCAGCACGGCGGCCGGTTGTGGATCGCGATGCAGTATGTCGACGGTGTCGACCTCGCCCAGCTGATCCGCCGTGGACCGGGCGCGCTGCCGCTGGAGCGGACGGTCAGGATCGTCGCCGAGGCCGCCAAGGGACTCGACCTGCTGCATCGCAAAGGTGTGCTGCACCGCGACGTGAAACCGGCCAATATCCTTGTCGCCGAACAGGACGGCCGCCCCGACCGGGTGCTGATCACCGACTTCGGCATCGCCAGACCCGCCGACGCGCCCACGGATTCGACCGGCGCCGGGCTCAGCGCGACCCTGGCCTATGCCGCACCCGAGCAGATCAACGGCGGGGCGATCGATCACCGATCCGACGTGTACGCGCTGGGCTGCGTGCTCTACGAACTACTGACGGGGTCGGTGCCGTTCCCCCGCGACACCCCGGCCGCGGTCATGCACGCCCACCTGAACGAAGCCCCGCCGGCCCTCGACAAGCCCGGGCTCCCACCCGGATTCGACCAGGTGATCGCGACCGCGCTCGCGAAGAACCCCGGCGACCGGTATCCGACCTGTGGCGCCTTGGCCGCTGCCGCGTCGGCCGCCGCGCAGGGGACGGTCCGGCTGGCAGCGGTCCGGGCTCCCGTCCGGCGGCGCCCGCTCGTCTACGGCGCGCTGGCCGCCGCTGTCCTGATCGCGTTGACGGCCGCGGTACTCGGTGTCAGCCGAACCGGTTCCACCGAACACGCGCCGACCGCGATCGCGCTCGGACCGCAAACCGCGGTCGACCCGGTGTCCTGGGGTGCGTACACCTATGTCGCGCAGGCATTTCCGGAGTTGCTGCCTGCCTCACAGTTCGGGACCGGGTATCAGGAGATGTGGGGGTGCAGGCCCTCCGACGCACAGCTGCGGGACCTGCCCGTCGACGTCTTCGTCCCGACCGGCCGGATCATGTGTTTCGGCAATCGTGAACCGGTGCAGACGATCGAACTCGTGTGCAACGCCGACCGCACCCCGATCGCCCCGCCGCCCACCTACGATCGCGCCGAGGGCGACGAACAGTGGACCAGGCCGTCGAGTCACGGAAACCTGCACTGGGGAACCTATCTCGACCTCTACAAGGCCCCGCAGCTGACGGGTTACCTGCGGCTGTACTTCGACGATCCCGACCGCAGCTTCTGCTACATCGTCGTCACCGGCGCGCGGGACGGCACCGAGCTGCGGGCCGCCTGGTGGACGGAGGCACCGCTGTGAGACTCGCACCCCTGGCTCTCGCGCTCGCTGTGATCCTCGCCGCGGTCTCGGGCTGCGCGATGACCGGTGATCCAATGCCCGTGCCGGATCCCGCCACCCTCGATGTCGGCCCCTACAGCCGCTTCCCGCTGCGCGCGCCCGAACGCGGCAGCGAGTATCACGGGCGCGTGGTCGAATCGGTTCGGCTCGGCGAGGCCATCGCCAATCCGGCCAGGGTCGACCCGGCACTGACCGTGCCCCGCTCACGATCGGGTTCGGACCCCCTGCCGACCGCCGCGAAAGCGGCGGCGCTGCTGGCCAATCCGGTGCGCGCGGTCCTGGAGCGTCACGGCATGCTGGCCGGCTACACCGTCGGCGCCACCGATGCTTCCACCCAATTCTCGATCGGCAGCAGCCGGATTCTGCAGCTCACGCTGCTGCGATTTCCCGATGCGGCAGCCGCGGGACTGGCCGCGCAGGAGATCGACTCCGCCGACGCGGCGGTGAGCCCGGACAATGTGGCTGTCACGATCCCCGGGCACCCGGCGGCTCGCGCGCACTGGCGTCCGACGGTTCCGACGCTGGCGGCGACGATGGCCGTGGACTCGTTCGTCGTCACGGTCATGGCCGGACACACCTCGCCCGACCTCGCCGCCCTGACAACGCTGGCGGGCAGGGCTTTCGAGGAACAGCGCCCGATGCTGCGCGATGTCGCGCTCACACCGCCCGAGCAGTTCGCCGACCTGCCCCTCGACCGTGACGGCATGCTGGGACGGATGGTGCCCGAAGCACCGGGGCGGTGGCCGTTTCCGGTGGTGATTCTCGGCGACTTCAGCGAGGTCGCCGGGTGGGAAAGCCTGCTGCAGGCGCGCGGCATCGTTCTCGGTCCGCGTGCGGGCCACTTCTACCAACCCAGCCGCGAGGTCGCCGAATTGGTCAGCCTGAACCGGTACGACCGCCTGATGCGCTTCGCCGACGCGGCGACAGCGGCCGCGTTCTTCGCCGACCTGCCGAACAACAACGACCAGCTCGCGGTTCCGCCACCGAAGGGCATGGTCGACATCAACTGCGCGGAGTCGACGAGAGACTCGCCGATCACCAAGTTCAGTTGCCGCCTGAAGTACGGCCGCTACGTCGCGCTGGTTTTCAGCCGGGACTACCAGGATGTCCAGCAACGAGCGGCGGCGCAGTACGCGCTGCTGGTGAACAGCGAGTAGAGGCGATGACCGAAACCCTTCCCCCGGGAACTGTTTTCGCCGGCTACCGGATCGAGCGGGTGCTCGGCACCGGCGGCATGGGCACGGTGTATGTGGCCGCGCATCCGCGGCTGCCCCGCCGTGATGCGATCAAGGTGTTGCCCGAGAACGCCGGTGCGGGCGAGGAATTCCGGGCGCGCTTCCTGCGCGAGGCCGAACTGACCGCCCGGCTGGATCACCCGAACATCGTCGCGGTGCACGACCGCGGGGAGCACGACGGCCAGTTGTGGATCGCGATGGAGTTCGTGGCGGGGACCGACGTGGCCGCGTTGTTGCGCCACGAGTCACCGATACCGCCGCCGGGGGCCGTGCACATCGTCACCGAGGCCGCGCGCGGGCTGGACGAGGCGCACCGCCACGGCCTCCTGCATCGCGATGTGAAACCGGCCAATATCCTGCTCGAGCCGGTCGAGGACGCACCGGATCGAGTGTTGGTCGCCGATTTCGGCATCGCCAGGGCCGCCGGTGACGGCACCGCGCTCACCGCGGTCGGAACGGTGGTGGCAACGCTGGCCTACGCGGCGCCGGAACTGCTGACCGAACAGCGCGTGGATCATCGCGCCGATGTCTACGCTCTGGGCTGCACGCTGTTCGAACTGCTCACCGGTACGAAGCCGTTCCCCCGCGATTCGGTGGTGGCGGTGATGCAGGCGCATCTGATGGCGGTGCCGCCGCGGGCTACGGCCCTTCGGCCGGAACTGCCGCCCGCGATCGACGCGGTGCTGGCCCGCGCGCTGGCGAAGAACCCCGACGAGCGCTATTCGTCGTGCGGCGCACTGGCCGCGGCGGCCGCCGGCGCCTTCGGTGTGGCGGCGGATCACACCGTGGTCGCGGGCGCACCGCCCGCGCCGCCCCCGCCCAGCACCGATCGCCCCGTCGTGCCCGCCCCGAAACAGCCTCCGCAGCAACAGACTCCACGGCTGCGGTATGCCGCCATGGCCGGGGCCGTCATCATGCTGGTGCTGGCACTCGCCGTCGCCGTGGCGCTCGTCCGCGACCCCGACGATTCGACCGCGAGCCCCGCCACGCCGACCAGCAGTGCCGGGGTGACCTGGGGGCGGTACGCCTTCATCGCCGATGCGCTGCCCGGGCTGCTGCCTGCTACCCCGACCCGAACCGGACATCAGGGCATTCGATGCGCCGCCATGGGCCTGAACACCGGTGCGGCCGCCGACCTGAATCTGATGCCCGACGAAGTCGCCCGCATCACCTGCACCGGCAACAACAACCCCATCCGCGATGTCGACGTGCGTTGTTCGACGAACCGGCACCCCTTCATCCTCGTGAACGAACCGGGTGCCGTGGTTCTCGGCGACCAGAAGTGGGAACGCGCTACCGGGCGTGGCCGGGTGACCTGGTCGACCATGACCGTGTCCACCGGCGATCTCGGCTTGGTCGGGGTCGGATTCGACGAGCCATCCCGAAACTTCTGCATGGTCGTCGTGATCGGCGCGACAACAGGCCAGGAACTCTACGACCGGTGGTGGCCAGATGCTCCGTTCTGACGACGAGTTCGCCGGATACCGGATCGAACGGCGGCTCGGCGCCGGCGGCATGGGCGAGGTGTATCTCGCGCACCACCCCCGGCTCCCCCGACACGACGCGCTGAAGATCCTGTCCGACCGATACACCGACGACGAGGAATTCCGCGCGCGGTTCTTGCGCGAAGCGGAAGTCGCTGTGCGGCTACAACATCCCAATGTCGTCGCGGTCCGCGATCGTGGCGAGCAGGACGGCCGCCTGTGGATCGCGATGCAGTTCGTCGACGGTGGCGATGTCGCCGAGCTGATCCGGCAGGAGACCGCCGTTCCGGTCGAGCGGGCGCTGCGTATCGTGACCGAGTCGGCGAACGGTCTCGACGAGATCCACCGGGTCGGCCTGCAGCATCGCGACGTGAAGCCCGCGAACCTGCTGCTCACCGCGGAACCGGGCCAACCGGATCGGGTGCTGGTCACCGACTTCGGGATCGCCCGCACCGCCGAGACAGACGGGACTCTCGCCGAGGGTGCCGGATTCACCGCGACACTGGCCTACGCCGCGCCCGAGCTGATCAACGGCGACCCGGTGGACCATCGCGCCGATGTGTACTCGCTGGGCTGCACGCTCTACCAGCTGCTCACCGGGACGGTCCCGTACTCGCGCAGCAGTCCCGCGGCGGTGATGTACGCGCACCTGTCCGACGAACCACCTCGACCGTCACGCGAAAATGGCCGGGTACCGGCCGAATTGGACGCGGTGATCGCCACGGCGCTGGCCAAGGACCCCGCGCAGCGCTATCAGAGCTGCGGTGAACTGGCTGCTGCCGCGCGGGCGGCCTGCGTACCCGAAGCCGCTGCCGAGCCGCGCCGACTGCTGACCGGCGTGGCGATCGCAGCCGTAGTGGCCGTGGCGGTGGCGATTTCGCTTGTCATCGGGTTCGCCGGTGACGATCCCGATTCGGCTGCCCCTGCCCGGGTCGCCACCAACTCCGACGCATGGGGCGCGGCCGCGCTGGCCGCCGAGACCTTGCCGAACCTGCTGCCGGTCGCACCGCTGGCCGTCGGATACCAGGACGTCAACAGCTGCATACACGTCGACCAGGACGGCACTGCGCTCGCGCTCGATCAGCAGGTCGAGATCGGCGGGGTGCTCTGCCTCGGTGACCGGAACCCCGTCGAAACGCTCTCGGTCGTCTGCCGGTCCGATCGCACCCAGATTCCGGCGTGGACAGCGAATCTGGCTGTAGAGGGCGAGGAACTGTGGACCCGCGACGGTGCGAGCGGAAAGGTGCGATGGGGAACCATCACCGGCGACGAGGGCGCGCTCATCGGTCGGCTCGACGTGATGTTCGATGGGCCCGACCGCCAGTTCTGCAAGCTGCGTATCTCCGGCGGCACCTCGGGTTCGGTGCTGTGGCAACGCTGGTGGCCGGATGCGCCACTGGGACAGGGGTAGTCGATGTTCTCGCGGGGTGAGCGAATCCGAACCGTGGCCGTCCTGGCCGCGGCGTTGACGGTGCTGTGCGGGTGCGTGCGTCCCGGCGAAGCGGTCCCGCAGCGAGTCGACCTGGCCACCCTTGATGTGGGTTCGAACAGTGTCGACCCGATGACGCCGCCGGCCTCGAGCACCGAGAAGTACGGCAGGGTGCTGGAATCGGTGCGGATGGGTGAGGCGGTGCTCGATCCGGTCGAGGTCGATCCGACCCTGACCAACGGCATCTCCAACCGGACCGCACCGCTGCCCACACCGTTGAAAGCAGCCGGAATTCTGGCCGAGCCGGTCCGCGAAGTGCTCGAATCCCAGGACATGCTGGCCGGATTCGTGGTCAGCGGCAGCGACGCCAACTTTCGTGGCAAAGCACCGGACATCGGCTCCGCCCGTCTGCTCACCGTATTGCTGCTGCGCTTCCCCGACGACACGAAGGCGCGGCTGGCAGCCAGGCAGATGAACGCCACCGACGCCGCGGTCACTGCCGACAACGTCGCGGTACGGATCGCGGAGTACCCGGGGGCGTTCGCGCATTGGCGCCCGACCGTGCCGACCATGGCGGCCACCCTCGCGCACGGGTCGTTCGTCGTCAGTGTGCTGGCCGCGCACACCAGCCCGGACCAGGCCGCGCTGCTGGCCATGGTGCGCAAGACCTTCGACGTCCAGCTCCCCCGGCTGCAGGATTTCCAGCCGACCGCGCCGGACCGGTTCGCCGACCTGCCGCTCGATCGCGACGGCATGGTCGCGCGCGTACTTCCCTTCGGCGCCGGGCACTGGCCCCCGCCGACGGTGATCACCGCCGATACCGACGCCAATGCCGGCTGGTCGGCCTCGATCGAGATCGGCGGCGTCGTGCTCGGTCCACGAGCCACCCGGCTGATGAAGCACTTCGGTTTCCAGGATCCGATCGAAGTCGTCGCCGTGAACGGCAACAATGTGGTCGAACGGTTTCCCGACGCGGTCAGCGCGCGCCGGGTCTTCACCAAGGAGCGGCAGGCGGCCAATCCCGCGACGATGATCGACACACCGGTCGGCGTGCCGGATGTCTACTGCAACAAGCTCGATCAGCACCCGGCGTCACCCGCCCAGGTCTACTGCCATGTGCTCTACGGCAGATACACCGCCTCGATCATCGGCCGCAGCCCGGCGCACGCCGCACAGCAGAGCGCGGCCCAGTACGCGCTGCTGGTGCGCAGTGAATAGCCGCCCGCTGCCGCCGGGCACGGTCTTCGCCGGGTACCGGATCGAGCGGGTACTCGGCGTCGGTGGCATGGGCACCGTCTACGTCGCCGCCCACCCCCGGCTCCCGCGCCGCGACGCGGTGAAGGTGCTGTCGGCGGAATTCGGCGCCGACCCCGAGTTCCGGGCGCGCTTCGGTCGCGAAGCCGAACTCGCCGCGCGGCTGGACCATCCGAACATCATCGGCGTCTACGACCGTGGCATCGAACACGGTCAACTGTGGATCGCGATGCGCTTCATCGACGGCCCCGACGCCGCCACCCTGCTGCGCGACCGCGCGCTCACCCCGCACCGTGTCGCGCATCTGGTCACCGGGGTGGCTCGTGGACTCGATCACGCGCACCGGGCCGGGATGCTGCACCGCGATGTCAAACCGGCCAATATGCTGGTCGAATCCATTCCGGGACAACCGGATCGGGTCGCGGTCACCGATTTCGGCATCGCCAAGGCCGCGGCCGCGACGACGCTGACCCAGGCCGGAACCATTCTGGCGACCGTCGCCTACGCGGCCCCCGAGCAGCTCACCGGCACGGCGATCGATCACCGTGCCGATGTCTACGCGCTCGGCTGCACCCTCTACGAATTGCTGACCGGCGCCAAACCGTTCCCGCGACCGAGCGTCGACGCGGTGATCGCGGCACACCTGCACGACCCGCCACCCCGCCCGAGCGCGGTGGCCGGGGAGCTGCCGCGCCGGATCGACGACGTGATCGCCCGCGCGCTGGCCAAGAATCCGCAGCGGCGCTATCCGAGCTGCGGCGCGCTGGCCGCCGATGCCGCCGCCGCCCTCGGCGTCGCCACCGACGCGGTAGCGGTGGTGGGGCCTCGACCGACGCGTCGCCGTCGCCTCGGCATCGTGGTCGGCGCGCTGACGGCGGCGATCGCGGCAGTCGTCACGAGTGTGGTTGTGCTGAATCGTGATTCGCCCGAGGAGAACACAGCTGCGGCGACCTCGACGGCTCCGATCGACCCGAATTCCTGGGCGGCCCACCAGTGGGTCGTCGACGCTTTCCCCGAGCTGCTGCCGAAATCTCAGGCAGACAGCGGCTACCAAGGCCTGCGGTGCAGCGCCGTCGACGGCAACCAACGTCCCATCGACGCGCGTCAGACCCGCGATTCGCTGAACGCACTCGCCTGCAACGGTGACCAGAACCCGGTGTTCCGCTTGTTGCTCACCTGCGGAACCGACGAACCGGTGGAACGCTACGTCTCCTCCGCCACCGCGGTTTTCGTCGGCGAGGAGGGCTGGCAACGGCCCAGCGGCCGCGGACACGCCCGCTGGAACGACGCACAGGGCGTGGCGGGACCGACGGGCGAGATGCTGGTCGAGTTCGAGAACGGCACCCGATCCCGGTGTGCCCTCGCAGTCTCGGGCGGCACCTCGGGCCAGGACCTCTACGACCGATGGTGGCGCAACGCCCCGCTCTGAACGGGTCGTCGATGTCGGTCGAATTCGGTCTGCGGAAGCAATACAGTGGCCGCATGCGTGGACGTTTTCGAATCCTGGCGTTCTCTAGCGCCGCGGCAGCGCTGTCGCTGCCGGTTCTCTCTACTGCGGCCGCCGACCCGATACCCCAGCCCGGCGGCTGCGCGGAGATCCGAGTCGTCACCGTCCGTGGCACCCTCGAACCGCAGTCCGGCAGCCGGCTGCTCACTCCGCTGGGCGAGCGGATCGCCCAGGAATCCGGCCGCCGCACCACGGTGGGTGAACTCGAGTATCCGGCCTCGATGAGCCCGGACAGCTCCGTCCAAGGAATCGCGAATCTCACCGCGCTCCTGAACGCGACCGCCGCCGCGTGCCCTGACCAGCAGCTCGTTCTACTCGGCTACTCGCAAGGCGCACGCGTGATCGGCAACGCCCTTTCCGCGCGAACCACGTTGACCGAACAGGCGGCCACGCGAGTCCGTGCCATCGCCCTGTTCGGCAGCCCGCTGTTCAACGGCGCCGAACCCTACAACCGCGGCAGCTTCGATCCCGCGCTGTCCGGCACCGGGTCCCTGCGCCTGGGCGCGCTCACGGAATTCGCCGACCGCCTACGCGACTACTGCAATACCGGCGACCGCGTCTGCCAGGGTGGCGACCCGGCCGCCGGGTTCGGAAATGCGCTGAGCTACGGCCACTTCATGTACTTCCTCAATGACACCCGCGACCAAGCTGCGGCGTTCGTCCGAGAACAGCTCGGCGAATAGCCCGGGTATCGGTAGAGGCAGATCGTGGCGCGCACGCCCCGATGTACTGGGGAGTGGGTTCTACGTCCGGGTTCTCGGCGTCGTCGGCGGGGTCCTTGCCTCGCTGCGGTGCTGGTCCCACCAGGAGTCGCTGTCGTGCTGGGCGGGGGGCGAACCTTTGGACGACGACGGCGCACCGGGTATGCCGAGGACTCTCAGCCGCCAGTCGTCCTCACGGATCGCTGCCACGATACGAACGGGAATGACTGCCGTGAGCAACAGATAGTTGCCCACGCAGATCATCAGGCAGATCGGGGGAACGGACACCACGATCGCGGTGCCGAGGGTTCCCATCTCGATCGGATCGCGGGAGATGGAGAGCAGGTTTCCGCAGATGCTCGACAGCACGGCGCCGACAAGCAGCAACTCGTAGACCCGCACCAGCGACGTGGCCTTCTCATCGCGGATACCCACCAGCGTGATGAACGTGCAGGCGACCAGCGCCACGGTGAGACCGACCACCACCGGCCACAGCCAGGTCAGGTGCTCGGGAACTCCGGCTACCCGCGCGAGGGTGGAGGTGAAGGTGAAGGATGCGATTGCCGCGGCGACGACCAACGCTGACCCTAAGCCCACTAGCAGCTTCGGTACCGTGACGGGAATAGGGCGGGGGAAAGGGTCCGTGTGGTCCATCAGGCTCCATCCTACGGTCTACGGTCACCAAATGTGCAGGCACTCAACAGAGTACGTGCCCGCGCCGAGTGCGAATCGCCGCAGAATTCGCCCTGGGGGCGCTGCCTCTCGCCGCGCGCGCCGTTACCGACCAGTCAGTGTGTATCCAGTGGTCGGCCGACACGCCGGACGCCGCGCGATAAGCTGACCTCGACGCGCACACGGAAGGCGGCCATGACCGGAGGGACCAGGGCTTCGCGACCGGCCGAGCCGGTGTCCAAGCGCAAGGCGGCGGCGGCCCGTCGCGGGGCACGCAGGCTCGGGGTCGAGGACTGGACGGCCGCCGCACTCGGCCTCCTGCTGCTAAAGGGCGTCGCCGCCATCACCATTTCCACCCTGTGCGACGAACTCGGCGTGACCAAGGGCAGCTTCTACTGGCATTTCGACGGCATCGATCAACTCCTGGAGACCACCGCGCAGTTCTGGTGCGCCGACCACAACGACGCGGCGCGCGGCTTCCACGACCTCGACGAGCTGCCACCGCAGCAGCGGTTGGCCCGCATGGGCGAGTTGCTCACCGGAGAACGAGTCTGGCAGGTCGAACTCGCGGTCCGGGACTGGGCACGAACGAACGCCAAGGTGGCCGAGGCCGTGAAAGCCCTGGATCAGCGGATATTTCACACACTGTCCGACACCCTCGTCGACATGGGGTTCTCGACCGAGCAGGCACAGATGCGGGCGGGACTGATGTGCTTCGCCGGAATCGGCTTCGTGCACGGCAACCAGAACCTGCCCGTACCGACCGAGGAGCAACGCCGCGAGTTCTTCCGATTCATCACCAGCGGGGAGACACCGGGCTGACCGTCCGGGGCGCGCGGTGCCGGTCAGGTCAGCGCGACCAGTTCGTGCAGGGTCGAGCCGGTTCGTCGCTGCGTTCCCGCGGCGGTGCGCACGCTGAGGTCGAAGGTGGATTCGAACCGAAAGTAGCCGGGGTGCCCGACCAATCGGTGCATCAGTGGCTTGATCACCCGCGACCGCACCACCGGAAGATCGTCGAGCAGGTCGTGGGCGTGGATGACGCGCACCACGTCCAACCGGAGGTCGAGCTGATCCGGTACATGCAGTTCGACCCATTCGGGATAGGTGCGTCCTGCGGTCACATCGAAGCGTTCCGGGCCCTCGATGAGCCTGGTCTCGCCGGTGGACAGCACGATCTCGTCGTGGTGGGCCAGCATCAGCGGGCTGATCTCGTGCCCGCCTCTGCGCTGCTGGGTCAGCACCGAGGCGAACAGCAGCGAGTAGTCCTCGACATAGAGCCGCCCCCAATGCCAGCGCTCGATGATCTTCTTCATGTCGCCGACACCCCAGTTGTGGTCGTGATAGCCACGCCCGGTGACCTCGTGCCGCACGCCGTCGAGCTCGATCGCGCCGGTCACCCGCGCGCGGGGAGCGGCGACCATCCAGCCGAAGGAATCCTTGGTACCGAAGCGGGTTTCACCTTTGCCCGGCATCCAACCGGGTACCTCGTTGTGGAATCGCAGATCGAACTCGATGCCGCCCTCGGCCATCCGCAGGTGATGGCTCACCTGCCCGTCGGCGTCGGACACGGTGCGTGCGGTGTTGTGACCGATGCGCACGTCGCACCCCTCGGCCGAGAACGAGGTGGCCGAACGCGGGTAGCGCTGCGATACCTGACGCAGGGTGCCGTCGGGCGAATAGACCATCATCTCCACCCAGGGCCTGGCCAGGGGCAGATCCTCGGGCCTGCGTTTGATCAGGAACCCGATCACCACGTGCCCGGTGTCGAGGTGCGCGTCGAAGTACCAGTGTTCGAAGGCCAGTGTGCTCGACGACGGATGTAACGCGTTGTGCCGAGGCTCGACCGGGGTCAGCACGCCGTCGCGACGTCCCGGCCCGTTCCACACTTCGACGATGGGGGCAGTGCTCATGGCTACCTTCGGTGGGTTCATCGGCGCAGTGCGCCGCTGGCGTCGAATGCGGCGGTGCGGCCCTGCATCTGGGCTCGATACCAGTTCTCGCGATGCGCGAGCATCAGTTTCTCGTGCGCCCGCGCGAACGGCGGACAGACCCGGCGCACGATCTCCATCACGGTGATCAGCGGGAATCGCGCGATCGGAACGATGATCCACGGCAACGCGGGCGGCATGGTGTAGCGCCGACGGGTTCCCGGCGCCATGTACATCGCGGAGTACACGGAATTGATCCGGTAGTTGTACATTTCGCGCAACCGGGTCAGGCCACGGTGCCCGTCGCGGGGCGCGAACGCCGCCGGATACGACTCGATCAATTCCGTACCGTGCTGACCCGCGTCGTAGGAACGCGAGACCATCGTCATGGCCAGCACCCGCAGCGCGTCGCGCACGGTCTCGGGGTACCAGCGCAACCGCACACCGAGCAGGTGGCCCATGTACTTCTGGAAGTGCAGCAGCGCGCGGATTTCCGAGGGCGTCGTCTGGTAGCCCAGCGCCCACAAGCCCAGTCCGGGGGTCACACTGCCTGCCAGCAGGGTCAGCATCTGGTAGGTCTGGCTGATCGGCAAGCCCCACCGACGCAGGTCCCATTCGGGATGGTCGGCGACCTTCGCCCGCACCGAAACGTGCATGACGCGGACCTTCAGCGCGGTGGCCCGGCCCGCCGATCCCGGGGTGAGCAGCGCATCGGGGGCCGAGACGTCCATCCAGAAGCGGGTGGTCTCCAGGAACCGCCGCAGCGCGCTGTCTCCGGCGTAGCCGCCTGCCAGTGACAACGGGGTCGCGACCGCGGCTTCGGTGTACATCTCGAGGGTTTCGGCCCCGGCGAAGCTGAACAGCATGGTGCCCCAGCGCCGCCAGATCGCCGCACCCTGTTCCACCAGTTCGGGGACCACCCAGTCGGGCACTGTTTCGAACTCGGCGAACAACGCGTGCATGGATTCCGGTGCGTCCGCGACGGCGTCGATGCCCTCGGCCAGCGCTGTCTCCAGCATCGCCCGCCCGGCTTTCGATCCGATCTCGCCGTGCATCACCTCGGCGACGAATCGCTCGGCCACCGGGTCACCGGCGAACAGGTCTTCGCACATGGCCGCAGCCTGCTCGTCGCTGGGGAACAGCGGTTGCCGGGTCACGGCCGCGAAAGCGCGTTCGATCCGTCGCACTGCCGGCGTGCCACGGGCCTCCCAGTAGCGAAAGGCGGTGGGACATCTCGACGGCGCTCGCACGGTGTCCACGCTGCTCGCGGCCCGGGTCGCGACCCGCTGGAGATGATCCTCGACGAACTCGGCCAATGTCGGCCTCCTGACGTGAAATTCGCTGAACGACCCCGCTGGGCGTCACGTCCACCGACCATACTATGAAGCACACTTATCCATACCTGAAAGTATGGAAGCGTGTGGCACGATCGTCGGTGCCCGCGGCCGATGTCATCGGCCGCCATCCGACACCGGAGGAACACCGATGGGACTCGAGAACGAGGAGTTCGACTGTGCCAATCCACCATTGGCGCTCTCCCCCACCGACGCCCGCCGGTACTGGTCCGACCATCGCCACCACGAGTGCGAGCTCGGCGCCGCCGCGTGGGCGGTCCTGAACGGATCCAGGGGTCTGCCCTGGCCGGAAACACTCCAACTGCGCACCCCCCTGGACTGGCTGGATGCCTACCAGCATCGAGGACTACCGACCGAGGTCACCGCCGACGGAACAGGCGTGCAGCTGGTGTGCGACGACACGGTCACCGCGCTGCTCGTTCCCGCCGGGCTGGCCGCCGCCACCTACGACCGCAACGCGCTGGCGGTACCGACCCTCGCCACGGCGCCTGCCTGCGTTCCGCTGCACCGCTGGGCGATGCTCACCCGAACCTCTCCCCTGTCCGACGATGCCATCGGGGCACTCACCGATCTCCACATCACCGTCCTCGCACCCGGTGATCGACTGCGGCTACCCACCGGCCCCGACGCCGACCTCGACCCACCGCACTATTGGCACGAATGGCCCCGCCGGTCCACCTCCGGCAAACCATCCCTAGTCCTGTTGCTCCAAGTCGCCAACATGCTGCTGACCACCGGCACAACCGGACGTCGTCTGGCGTCGGTCAACGGCCGCCTCGAAGTCCTGCGCGACCGGTGATCGCGGGCCGGCGTTGCTTGCCGACCGCACCCGGCAGAAGGGCGGTTCCCGCTACTCAGGGGACCGCCGGCGGGCGTTCGGGGACCAGGAGCGTGGCGATCTCCGTGCCGATGCCGACGGCGTTGTTCTGATCGGAGTCGGAGGTGGGGCCGAGGGTGTCGTAGACGACGACGGTGGTCTCGGTTTTCGTGTCGTAGAAGGCGACGCCGTCGTACCCGCCGTAGGACGGGTTCATATACAGCCAGTCGGCGAGGTGGACCACACCGAAGGCGAAGTATTTTTCGGTGGTGAACGGGCCGAGGCCCGCGGTCGACGGGCCCATCATCTGCTGGAACTGGTCGGGGGTGAGTCGTTCGCCGGTGCCGAGGGCGCGGACCCAGCGGCCGACGTCGCCGACGGTGGAGTTCATGTTGCCGCTGTGCAGGAAGGCGGTGGGGTTCCAGAAGGTGGAGTCTTCGAAGAAGTTTCGTTCGTTGGTGTAGCCGTGCAGGATCGGTTCGTCGACCTGCGGGGTGAGTACTACGTTGCTGTCGTGCATGCCCAGTGGGACGGTGATGTGCTCGGCGATCAGCTCGCCGAGAGGCTTGCCCGCTGCCTTCTGCAGGACCTCGCCGAGCACGACCAGATCGCTGTGGGCGTAGGCGAAACTGGTGCCCGGCTCGAACAGCGGCGGGCGGGCATTGGCGCGTTCGAGCAGTTGCGGCGCGGTCCATTCGCGGATCGGATTCTCGCCGAAGATCTTCAGGAACTCCGGTTCGGTCACATAGTCGGAGATCCCGGAGGTGCTGTCGGCGAGCATCCGCGCAGTGATCTTGTCCGCGCGCGGGAAATCGGGCAGCCAGCGGGCGATGGGTTCGTCGAGTTTCAGCACGCCCTGGCCGTCGAGTCGCCACAGGACCGTGGACAGCATGGGTTCCATCGGCTGGCCGACGCGCAAGCGCATCTCCGCGGTCGCGGGCACACCGAGCGGTGATCCGCCCAGCGCGCCCAAGGCGATCTGCTCACTGCCCCGCCATGCGCCGTAGACCGCGGAGCTGAGATCGAGTTCGGTCATCTTGGCACGAACGATGTCGGCGATCTTCGCCGCTTCGGCACTCTCGACCGCCGAAGACGCGGAGCCGCCGGACATGTCCTCCGCACCGCAGCCGCCCGTGGCGATGGCGAGCACGACCGCGAGCACCGCACATGCTCTGCGGCATCCGCGATGCCTGGGCGACTTGCTCATGACAGAGATCCCTTCGTCGAGGAACGCTCACGATCACAGCAAGGTCGAATCTACGCGCCCATCGGGCTCGACCGACTCAGGCTCGTCAGGACCTTGTGATGTCTCCTCCGACGTTGCTGCCGCTGGGTCGCCGAATTCAGCTGAACGAACGCAGGCAGAGCACGAAAGACGCACCGCCGTCGGAGCCGATGTACCCCGCGAGCTTGACGGAGTCCTCGTACTTCTGGCACTCGGTGGTCTTGTCGGTGCCCGCTATTCGGGCGATGACCTTCGCCTGGGCTCTTACGTCCGAACAGCCGACCTTCACCAACTCGGCATCGGAGAAACCGATACTCAGGTCGTCCTGGGTCGCGACGCAGTCGCCGGCCGACAGCGCGCCGGGCCCGGTGGTGTTGCTGGTGTTGCCGATGACCACCGCCGTCACGATGCCGATGACGACCACGATCGTGATCAGCACACCGACCACGTAAGGGCGGCGGCGCAGCAGCAGCTCGCCCGGATCCCGCATCGGTCGCGGGCTGCCCGGTGCCGCCCCGGCGGGACGACCGAACCATCGGTCGGCCGATCCACCGAACAGCAGGGCGATAATGGCGATCACCGCGACCAGCCCGAAAGGCCCGGGTGACATCCGGACGAAGGCGAAACCGGCATCGGTGTCCACGTTCCCGCCGCTGAAGGCCATGGAACCGAAAGCGACGAGCCCTTCGATCACGGCGAAGACGGTCACGGTGATCCGGACCCAGCCCCGGCGCCGCGCGAAGAACAAGGCGGTGACGGCCATCGCCCAGAAGAACAGGTATCCCTGCGTGTTCCCGCCCGCCGCATGGGGATGACCCATTCCTATCAGCGCGACGGTGCCGGCCAGTCCGATCGCCGACATCACGAAAATGATGACCCGCGCCGCCCGGACCCTCCCCGGCATCTGCGAAGGTGCTGTGTCACCGCGCGATTCGATACTCCCGCCCGTCCGGGACGGAAACTGTTGCGATGCCTGCTGATCCATACCCGGCGCCCCCTGATTCCGCGTTTCGCGTGCCCGATCCTATAGATGAGGCCGCTGTCGAGGTGTGGCAGAAGGATGGTGTCCAGCGGGCGTGCGATGATGCCGCCCGCTGGATGCTCGCGCAGGCAATCACCGGTCAGTGCTCCAGCGATGGATCCCAGCGGTTGGCCAGCAGCGTGAAGCTCGGGAGGTCTTCCAGCGAGGTCAATGCCTCGTAGATGCGCTCGTATCGCGTCGAGGCGATCCGCCACTCCCCGTCCGGGTCGCGACGATAAGTGTCGCAATAGTATCCGCCGCCGCGGATCTGGATCTTCGCGCCCGGCACCAGGACGGTGTCCTCGAATGCCCACGAACCCTTCGCGATGTCACCATCGGTCTCGATCTCGGGGTGGTTGGCGATGTGGACCGTGACGATCCCGGGTCCGAGGTTCTTGCGCATGAAGGCCACGACGTCGGCGCGATTGTCGTAATGCAGTGGCTCGCCCATGGCCTGGGTGCCATAGCGCGCGGAGACGTCCTCGGCGAGGCAGTCCGCGAACTCGTCCCACAGTTTCAGGTCGAGCGTGCGGAAGTAGCGGTGCTTGAGACGCTTGATCTCCTCGATAGCAACCAGGTCCATGACCGGAGTGTAGAACGTGTTCTAGATTCAGCGCAGGGAAAGCGCGCCCCCAGCCCCGGTGATCCATATTCCCGAAGGCAGTCGGGGCGTTCCCCGACCGCTCTGCCTCGGATCAGTGCGTGAGGATGACCTTCGCCGCTACGACAGCGGTGGCCGCGCAGCCGAGCAGAATCGCCCCGAGCAGAGTCGACCGATCCGGCCGCGCACCCTCGAGCCTGCGGATGACGAACGTGATTCCGCCGATCCGCACCAGCATGGCGACCTCGGCGAGCACCTGAGCGGTCCGTGGTTCGAGCCATCCGACCGCCGCCGCCGCGAGGATCGCGCAGGGCAGCACCGCCGAACTGAGGATCGGCAGCGAATCACGCAGGTCGAGCCATGGCTGGGGCGGGGAGGGCACGCCGCTCTGGCGTACCGATTGCCCGACGCTCTCGGCGAAGACATGGGCGATGAACGTCGACAGGGCGGCCCCGAGAACGACCGCGATACCGACATCCTCGAGGGATGGCGCGACCGGGATCAGCGCGGAGAGGATCAGGACGTTCCCGTAGATGTACGCGCTGATCCGGCGAGCCGCGTTCCGACGGTCGAGCGGAATGTTCCGGGCGAACAAAGGCCCGTGTAAGAGCTTGTTTTTGTCGCGTTCCATCGGTCCTCACCCGTTAGTCGCACCCATCCGAGACAGCTCATGCGGAGCGGGGAGGTGCGGACATACGGGGTGGAAATTCGGTGCACCTCGTCGAGCGTCGCCACTGACGACTATATGCCCGGCGTCCTCGTAGAACCGGCACACGAGGTGTCGCGCCCTGCTCTGAACAGCGATTGATCGGCCTGGGCCCTGCGGGGGCTCACCGACCGAGGCGCACGACGCCCTGCCCAGTCGAAAGAATCACGGCGTCAATGTCTGCAGCGCTCGCCTCATCATCGGCGCCTTGTTTCGGCCGAGCTGATCTCGCTCATAAGTTGTTTCGCGACGGTAGTCACGTGGCCGGCGAAGGCGTTCCGGTCGGTGCCGAGATTACCTTCCGTCCACTCGACGAACAGTGAAATCAAGGCGCCGAAGAGTGCCGAAAAATGCATGCGGACAATAGGATCGCCCGGGGAACCCGCGATGCGATCGCCCAGTGCGGCTGTTGCGAGAGCCGGAACAGTTTCTCGCACATAGCCCCGCAGTCGCACATCCGCCACCGGCTCGACCAGCAAGATGCGGCAGACACGAGGATCGGCCTCCATCAGGCGGGCGGCGGCCTCGAACACCGCATGCAGATCGCCGGATGCCACCGCAGGCGCGACGGCTTGTTCCAAGCGAGACAGCGTCGCCCGGTACACCGCGTGCAGCAGCACGTCTGTGTCGGCGAAGCTCTCGTAGAAGAATCGCTGACTCAGCCCCGCCGCACGGCAGACCGGCCGCATTCCCAGGGCGGAAACACCTTGCGTGCCAACTATTTCGACACCCACATCGATCAGCCGCGCCCGCCGGTCGGCGGCGCGGCTCTGCGCCGTCTGTCCGCCGTAGCTCCTTGACACGGCACCACTTTACAACAACCATCATTAATCAGGAAGCATGTGCTTCCGGATGGAGAGGGTCATGTTCACCGACGAGCAGTTCCAACTGTCACTGAGACAGCCGCGCCTGGCACAACCGATTCCGGCAGTGCTGACGAACCGCGCCGAGCCGGTCGATGTTCTCGATGAAGCCGCGCTGACCGCCATGACGCAGACGTGGTTCGACGAATACGAGAAGAAGATCTCGTTCTATGCCGACCACGGCCTCGATATCGCCTGGACTCTCGACTGGGCGAAGAAGTACTGGTGGAGCTGGCAGACCCGGGATATGAGCCATAACCACGAGCTCTACACCGGCGATCTCAGGTACAAGGATGTGACGACCCTCGGCGCGACAATGGTCGGCCTCGACGAATTCGTGGCCTACAACTTCGCGTTCTTCGATGCCATCCCCGACTGGCGCTATGATCCGATACCCGGACAGTGCTACGTCGACCTGTCACCGACCGGTGAGGTTCGGATGGTCGTGCGCTACTACGGAAGTGGTCACATCGTCGGGCCGCTGAAGCTTCACCCATACGGAGCGGACGCCCCCGCGATCCCGGGCAACGGCGCGTTCATCCAGTGCACCGCGGTGGACCGATATCACTTCAACGCCGAACACCTGATGTACGAAGGCGAAACGCTCTACGACCTGCTCGACGGCGTACAACTGGCCGGAATCGTACCCGGGCCTTCGACCACAGCCTTCACATTGCTGATGCGCGGCGCAGGACTCGCAACCCGGGCCATCACCCGACTACGCCCTCCTGCCACCCGGCCTCGTTCGGCATCCATCCGATAATCGCAGATCAGCGTGGCAGAGAAGGCAAGGTCGCGGCAGCAGGCCAGAAGGCTCACCACGATCGCTCTCTGCTCCTTGTGTCGAAGATCGACATCGTTGACAGCCGTGGGATTCCGGCGTTGACTTGATCGCACACAGCGAGGAAACCGCCATGAGTATGAGCAAGAAAATCGCGAATTCCGTCGAGGCCACCAAGGGCCGGGTGAAGAAGGTGTTCGGTCGAGCCACTGGCAACCGAAGCCTGGAGGCCGAAGGTCGGGCCGAACAAATCAAGGGCAACCTGAAACAGTCCGCTGCCAAGATCAAAGACGCCTTCAAGAACTAGCTTCGCCGAACGAGAGGCCTCGCAGTAGACCCCGCGCGGGCTTCGTCATGAGCGGCATCGTGCACCTGTTCATCGGCTACATCGCCATCCGGCTCGCCCTCGGTGGCGGCGGCGGAACCGCCGACCAATCAGGGGCCATGGCGGAACTGGCCGCCAAGTCGGGGGGTCCTCGCGCTCTGGGTCGGTGTCGTCGCGTTCTCGCTGATGGCGTTGTGGCGGCTCGCCGAAGCAGCGCTCGGCAGCTCCTCCAGACCCGACTCCGACAGCAAGAAATCCGAGGCCGTCAATCGCGTCAAGGCCTTCTCCCTCGCGGTGGTCTACCTCGGTTTCGCCATCTCCGCATCCGGATTCGCCCGGGGCGCAGGCAAATCCAGTAGCGAGCAGAGTACGGGGATCACTGCTGCGATGATGCGATCGAGCATGGGCACGATCGTTCTCGTCGCCGCCGGGTTGATCATCATCGCGATCGGCGGCTACCACGTGTACAAGGGAGCGACGCAGAGCTTCCTCGAAGACTTGCAAGGCTCCACGAGCAAACTGAGGATTTCGCAGCCCCGGTCCACGTCGTATGCTCGCTGACCAGCGGCGAAACGAAAAGGCAAGTCTGGGAACGACTCTGCGATCCAGCCATGGCGCGACGTTCCACAGGGTCGTTGGAGGGGCTGAGCGCGTCATGAAAGGCTGGACAGATGGATTGGCGGGCCGAGAGCCCCGAACTCTGGACGTTCCTGGGATCCTTACGGTGCGGCGAGGTCCTTTCCGGCACCGTCACAGCGATTGAATTGTTCGGCGTGTTCGTGGCGCTCGACGATGGCCCCGCGCATCCGCTCTACCCGGGCGTCGGGTTCATCACGATCCCGGAATTGTCCTGGAGGCGTTTCGAAGCGGCTTCCGACATTGTCCAGGTCGGGCAGCGCGTTTCGGGTGAATTCCTGCAGTTCGATACCTGGAATGCCGAGGCCAGGTTGTCTCTGCGAGCACTGCAGCCCGACCCCTTCCATGCCTTTGCCGAGCGCATCACCGTCGGTAGAGAACTACGCGGGCATGTCACCCAACTGGTGCCCTTCGGCGTCTTTGTCCAAGTGGCGGACGGGATCGAGGGGCTGATTCGTCGCCGAGACCTCACCCAGCCGACAGACGAAGTCGTCCAGATCGGGGACAGAGTCACGGTCGTTGTCACCCATGTCGACCGAGAAAAACGTCAGCTGTTCCTCTCCCGACAAACCACCGGCCAGCTCTGACCTTCGAACAGCTGGAATCAGGAAGGGCTACCGTCGGTCTTCAGCCACACTCGCCAGTTGTGCACTCAACTCGGCAGTTGAGTGCGTTCGTCGGCTGGTTCCGCGGTTATCTGGATCGCAGCCGCAGCATGTCAGTACGTTGCCTCGGCGACTACCGAGCCACGATACTGTGGCCGGATGCGGTGGATTCGCGACTACTACGAGGACGAAGGCATCTGGCTTCTCCTCGAACTCGATGACGACGGTTGGCCGAACCGGCAAGTCAATCTGCGAGGTTCAGACAGTGAGCCCGACACCGCCGCAGCGCTCGAAGAGATAATCCGTGCCCGAGATCACGGGGGAATCGGCGCAGTTCAGGCATACGAGAGCAAATATGGAGTCCTCTCGGAGTCCAGCGCCGATGACTGGCACGTCGAGGCCTCTTCCCTCGAAGAGATTACTGCTGAACAGTTCCGAGAAGCCTGGGCAAAGGCTCGTTCCACGATCGAACGCCGATGGCTAACCGGTAGCTGAGCGGAGGTCCGGGGGCGTGCAGGCTGCAGGAAGTGAGCAGTAGCGAGCGGACGTTCCGCCGACGTCGGATCGGTACGGTCAGTTGATTTTCCTACGCACCGCGCTGGCCGCTTCGGTCAGCGCGGCATGCGGCATGCGGCGTGGGTTTGATATCACGGACCAGGTCAGTGCTCGGTCCTGGCGATTGCCAATAGGTGTGCGCTTGCGTTGATCAGCAGCGGGTCCTGTTCCAGTAGCCGTGCACAGTGCAGTGCTGCTGTTACGAGGGATCGAAAGCTGTTTTGTCCGGCGTGATCGAGTGTGGGCCAGGCCGGGCCTTCGACGCCGTAGGTCACGACATCAATGAGACCGGCTGCTTCCAGCTCGGTACGGAGCTCGTCTGCCGTATGCCAATGAGTCCGAACGAACCCGACGTGGCCGTCGTAGTCACCTGTGGCGATCACCTCGCCCACCGCAGCTGTCAGTGTGTCGTCGAGGGTGCCGTTTGTGCCAGTCTCCAGGGCCGACAGGTAGCGACTGATCGCGGCCGCGATCAGGATGCCTCCGGGACGAAGCACGCGTACGGCCTCGGACAAAGCTGTTGTCCGGTCGACGGATTCGGTGAGGTGGTACAGCGGTCCGAGCAGCAGAACGGTGTCGAAGCTGTTGTCGGGGACAGGTAGTCGCCGCGCATCGCCCAGCTCGGCGGTCACCCCAGGTAGTGTCGCAGCCGTCTCGACGTGTCCAGGTACTGGATCGACGAGGTGCACGATGTGACCGTCGTTCGCCAACCATTCGGCGTGGACCCCGGTCCCCCCACCGACATCGAGCACTCTCATCGAAGCCGTGAGGACACGGCGGATCAGTTCTTGTGTGCGAAGGAACTCCAGACGGCCGTGAGGGGACCTGGACAGGCGATCGTCCTCCGAGGCGCCGGAGTAGTGCTGTGCGAGATCAGAAGTCATGCCAAATACTCGGCCGGCGCAGTACACGGCGGCAACGGATTATCAGTTCGTGGCCGCTCCGTGTCATCGAACACAATTCGTCAGAGCGGACTTCGCCGGATACCCGATCAGCATTGCAGTGCGTGCGAAAATGCCTCAGAGTGCTTGTGCGGCATAGATGCCCGCCGTCGCGATAGCCACCCCGCCCAGAGCGAAGCGGAGTCCTCATTCGGGTAGTCGAGGCTGCAGGTGCGCGCCGAGATATCCGCCGACCAGGCCGCCGATTCCGCAGCTCAGCCCGATCGCCCAGGTCGGGGCGATGTCGGTGCCACCGGTCACCACGGCGAGGCCGAGGTAGGTCGCCGCGCCCGCGATCGAAGTCAGGAACGTCGAGGCCAACGCGGCCGGTGCTACTTCGGCTAAGGGAACGCCCCGGCCGACCAGGATCGGGCTCAGCAACGATCCACCACCGATTCCATAGATCCCGCCGACCACACCGACCGCCAGCGCGGTTCCGGTGATGAATCGGATAGATGGCCGCGGCTTGTCGGCCCGGCCCGAGTGGCCGTAAGCAAACATAGCCACACCCCGAGAGGCATCAGCAGTGCCGCCGCGATGAGCTTGAACACGCCCGCACTCGGGACCAAAAAGACACGGATCATCGCGCCGACCACGACAGCGGGCAAGGTGCCTACCAGCAGGATTCGAGTCAGCGGGCTGCGTAGCGGGCCCCGGCGGCTGTAGCGCCGCAACGCCCCCGGTATCGACACCACGTTGAACAAACAGATTCGTCGGAGTCACCGCAGGACTGGGTACTCCCAACACGCTGATCTGCACCGGCAGCAGGAACACCGCGCCCGACACCCCGACCGGTGCGGTGAGCATCGCGACGACCAACCCCGCCACGAATCCCGCCACCAGCACGTTCACTCGCCGAACTATCCCAGGTCCCTACCGGGTCTGGCCCTCTTAGCTTCCGGGTGCGTCGAATTCAGAGCACGTTCCGGCCGACTGAGGCAGGCACCATGATCGGCACGAGATGTTGCTTCTGTCGAGGTGGCAGCGCCTGGCGTGCATGTCGTCGGCTAGCCGTCATGCGGTGTCGCTGTCCCACGTTGCGACGTTCCTTGGTGGAAGTAAAGGTTCCAGCTGCCGTCGCGCAGGAGCCAGATCGAGCTGCGCACGGCCGTTCTTTCCGAGCTCCGTGTCCGATAGGTCACCTGGATCATGGTCGGCCCCAGACGCGCTGCTGTGACATTGTCGATCGTTGGCGTCAAGGAGGTTGTCAACGTCAAACGCAGGATGCTCCCTCTTCGGCAGTACAGGATGTCTGACAGTCTCGTCGAGTACGGAATTTTCCATAGGCGTCAGAAGGCCGAAACTGATCAATGTACGCCTCGGAGAGGCGAGCGCGAGTTCGCTGCGCGGCAAAAGGTTCGACCTGCTGCGGGGTTGGTCAGAGTTGATCGAATTCCTGCTGGGCGATCCGCATGGCGGCCAGTGCCGCGGGTGCGCCGCAATATCCGGCGGTGTGGATGATCGACTCGGTGATCTGCGCGCGCGTGAGCCCGTTGTTGAGCGCGCCTCGCACGTGGCCGGCGAGCTCGTCGTGTGCTCGTAACGCTGTGAGGATTCCCAGGTTGAGCAGGCTGCGGTCGCGGCGATCCAGACCAGGCCGATTCCATACCGCGTCCCAGACATGCTCGGTGACGAAGCGCTGAAGATCTGCCGATTCGCTGCCGGAGGTGCGGGCCAGCGCCTGGGCAACGTACTCCTCGCCCATGACTTCTTCGCGGGTGCGCAGGCCGTTGGTATAGGCCGAAGGCTGCCGGGGTTCGGGATCAGTCATTTATTACCTGTTCGTCGAGGGGTATCGGAGGCGTCATGGGCGGTCGCTCGTTCGGCCGGATCGGACTGCAACGCGCGGATCACCCGGATGACGTGCTGGTCGACGAACCGTTCGTCCATCGATTCGCGGGTGAGGAAGTGGCGGAAGTGTATCGGCGCGATGAGGGTTTCGACGACGGTCCGGGTGTCGGTGCCGGCGGGTAGCTCGCCGCGTTCGACCGCCCGGGCAACCATGGCCCGGTTGGCTTCGTAGCGGGTTTCCCAGAAGGTGTTCCGTGCTCGGGCGATGTCTTCGGAGTCGCTGATGAACGCCAGAGCGCGCGCAAGACCGGTACCCAGAGGGCTGTCGAGGTAGGCGATGAGTGCGGTGGCGAAGAAGGAAAGATCTCCGCGCAACGACCCGGTGTCCGGTAACGGCAGGGTGCGCTCGCTCGCGCTGAGCATCACATCGAGCACCAGGTTCTCCCGCGTTCCCCATCGCCGGTAGATGGAGCTGTCGCGGACACCGGCGCGGCGGCTGATATCGGGGATGCCGACCTTGTCCACGCCGTGTTCTTCGACAGCGTCGAGCACGGCGCGATGCACGGCTTCGCGGACCTTCGCCGCCCGTCCTCCGGGTCGACGCGGCGGCTCGATGTTCTCGGCTTCCGACATAGCCCCATGCTAAAGCAGAGCTTCTTGCTTTTGGCCATCGCTGTGCCTACGCTCACAAAAGCAGAAACATCTGCTATTAGAGATCGAGAGGCACAACGATGACGTCAGTGCGGGAGATCGGCAAACGAGTGCTCATCAGCGCTCGCGCGATGACTCACACCACCGAGCGTGCGGCCCGGCGGGTCGGCGTGGCGGGATTCCTGCCCCGGTTGTTCGCCGAGAGGTTCACCCACCTCGGTGGGATCGACACCGAGGAATTCCAGCGTCAGCTGCACGGTTGCCGGTCCTTCGACGACACCCGCTGGACCGGGTACTGGCAAGACTTCGCCCGCCAACACTTCGCGCGGGCCGACACGGCGTTGCTGCGCCTGGGCGGGCCGTCGACCGACCAACTGCTCGACCCCGCCGCGCCATTGGACCTGCATGCTCTGGGCGAGTTGCTCTCACCAGCGGTAACGATCCTGGCCGACCGAGGGCCGGTGGCCGATCCCGAGGCAGTCGACCGATTCTGTGCGGCTCATCCCGACGCCGCCGATGCCGCGATCGCGATCGACGGGCTGATCAAGGCATTGGTGTACGAGTTCATCGCCGCCTGGCCGGGGTTCAGCCCGGCCAGGCTCGTCGCCTACGAGCGCTCGCACCGGCTGTGCGAAGTGCTGCTGGGTTCGCTCGACACCGCGATGGGAGTGCGTATCGAAGTGGTGCGAATTCCGGTCGGCGCTCAGACTGTGCGTGGAATGCTGATGCTTCCAGCCGGTGTGGAGTCGGTACCGACGATCCTTGTCACCAACGGGCTGGAAGGCACCATCGCCGAAGCGCTACTGCCGCTGTTGTCGCGGCGTGACGCCGGTATGGGCGTATTCGTGATGGAGATGCCCGGCACCTACTCGTATACCGAGCCGCTGAGCATCGACGCCGAGACCATCTACTCGACCGTCATCGATCACCTCTGCGCTGACCCGCGCCTGGATGCGCAACGGATCGGCATGCTGGGCTTCAGTTTCGGAGCCTACTGGTCGACGCGGATGGCCGCCGTCGACCCGAGGCTGACGGTAGCAGTGTCCAACGGCCCGCTCGCTGACCGCAGTTTCGGGCTGCTCAACTCGATCGGCATGCCCGAGATCATGGTCTCCGCGCTGGTCTCGACCCTTGGTGCTCGAGGCCCTGCCGACTTGTCGAGCAAATTGGCGACATTCTCACTCGCCCAGCACTATCGCCGGATCGACATCCCACTGTTGGTGATCAACGGCGCCCGCGACACCCTTGCCTCCACCCAGGACTCGATCGACATCGCCATCGCCGCACCGGACGCGCAATTGGTGCTCTATGCCGAGGACGACCACTGTGCCATGGGCCACGCCGAGCAGTGGACAGCACTGTCGACGAAATTCCTTCGCGATCACCTACGTGTGGGCGTCGAGGTCACCGCATGACCCACCCACACGATCGGGCCACTGCGGCGATCCCTCGGATGCGGCGCATCCTCGATCGCAACACACACCGAATCGATACCCAGATCGAATACGGCACGGGATGGCGCACCGAGTCCGAATCCGATGGTAGCCAGGGATTCCCGAGAATCGAGCCCGCCTTTACCCTCGATTTCGAGCTAGCGCGCTACGACGCCCTCGGACTGGACGACGGGGCCCTCGTCCTGCCGGTGTGCCCGGCCTCGTTCCGCGATTTCATGATCTTCGAAAGGCACGCCGTCGACGCCGCGCGCGGTCTGGCCCGCCGATTCTTGCCTGCGGGCTCCCGCGTCGCCACCGCGTACGAGACACTGACCCGGCGCACTTTCCCGCCGTTCCGGCCGCACGCGCTCTGGTACCGGCAGCCGATCTACTACATGTCCAACGCCTTGACCATCGTCCCCTCCGGGTTGCCGGTTGCTGCCCCGAACTACACGCGGGCACTGGATTTCGAACTCGAACTCGGCGTCGTGCTCGGTGTTCCGCTGCGCGACGCCACCGTCGAACAGGCGGCCGCCGCGATCGCCGCAGTGGTGGTGATCAACGACTTCTCCGCCCGCGACGTCCAACTGGCCGAAATGCGTTCGGGGTTCGGACCGCAACGATCCAAACACTTCCTCACCTCGATGTCGGCGACCGCGGCCGCCGGGCCCGCGCTCATCGATCGGCTCGACCGATTGACCGCCACGGTCACGATCAACGGAGAGACCGTGGCGCGCACCGGAACACACAATGCCCGGTACTCGATGGCCCAAGCCATCGCGCACGTGTCCTGCAGCGAACAGCTCTACCCCGGCGAACTGCTGTCGACCGGCACCTTGCCCGGTGGAAGTGGGATGGAACTGGGCCGCTGGCTCGCCCCCGGCGACCATCTGCGCCTGGAAATCGACGGCATCGGGATCATCGAACACGACATCCAGAAGTAGGCCCGCGATGAAAATCGATCAGGTTTCCGACTCCGTCCATGTCGTAGCCGGCACCAACGTCAACTGGGCGCTGATCAGCGACGATTCCGGGATCACCGTGATAGACGCCGGATACCCCGCTGACGCCGCCGACGTGCTCGGTTCTGTCCGGCAGATCGGCGGTCGGCTTGCCGATGTTCGGGCCGTGCTGATCACCCATGCCCATCTCGACCACATCGGTGCGATCCCGGCGCTCATCGAGCAGTTCGGCATGCCGGTCTACACCGGCGCCGAGGAAGTGCGCCACGCCAAACGCGAATACCTGCAACAGATCACGCCGATCGGAATGCTCGAACAACTCGCCACCCGCCGCGGCCGCCGCTGGGTCGCACACACCCTGCGCGCGGTCCACGGCCACATCGGCACGGCCATCCCACAAGCTGAGGCGGTCGAGCCCGCCACCCTGGCGGCACTGCCCGGCGGACTCGTCGCGATACCCACCCCCGGGCACACCAGCGGCCACACCGCCTACCTCCTTCCCGCCGAAGGCGTGCTGTTCTCCGGAGACGCACTCGTCACCGGGCATCCGCTGCTACCTCACGTCGGCCCCCAGTTGCTACCGGCGGTGTTCAATCACGACGAAGCACTCACCTACGACACCGCTACGACTCTCGCAACGGTGCACGCCCACACCCTGGTTCCAGGACACGGACTGCCCAGCAGTTTCGACGGACCGTCCATCGCCACAGCTTTGGGGCCGCGACCACCACTCACCGACACTGACAACAAATAGATGGAACCAATGAGGTACCTGCGCAGCACCGTGTACAGATCCTTCCGCCCTCTGGGCCTGGCAGCGGCGTCCATCGCGATCGTCAGTTGTTCCATACCCGGCCAGGTGAACGACCCGCTCGGCCGCTCGACCAAGATCACCGCCGACTTCGAGAACATCGCCGGCATGTACGAGGGCAACGAGATCATGGTCCTCGGTCTCGCGGTGGGCAAGGTCGACAAGATCGTGCCCAAGGGCACCTACGTCGAGGTCCACATGACCATCGACGCCGGCGTCAAGGTCCCGAAAGACGCGATCGCGGCGATCATTTCGCCCTCGATCGTCACCGATCGCCACATCGAGGTGAGCCCGCCGTTCACCGGCGGTGAGACACTGAAGTCCGGCGATCACCTGCCCAAGGCACGCACCAGGACCCCGGTCGAGCTGGACACGATGATCAAGACCATCGACCAGTTCGCCGCCTCGCTCAAGCCCGAACCCGGCCAGGAGGGTCTGGGCCCGCTGTCGGGCCGGGTGCTCTACCCGGTACTCAACGGCAACGGTCAGAAGATCCGCGAGACCCTCGACGCGCTCTCGGGTGCGCTGAAGGTCGGTGTCGACAACAAGGACGCCATCGCCAACATCATCATCAAGCTCAACGAGCTCACGACGATGCTGGCCGACAACGACCAGTCCGTGCGCGACTTCAGCGACCGGATGACCGCCATGTCGGGGCTGCTCGCCGACCAGGCACCCGGTCTGCAGGCCACCCTCGATCAGCTCAACCAGTTCCTGAACAACACCTCGACGACCTTCGCCGGGCATCAGGAAGAACTGGCCGCCTCGCTGACCGGCCTGACCACCGTCACCAACCAGCTGCGTGCCAACTCCGGCGCGATGGTCGAGATCGTCGACGTGGTGCCGCTGCTCATGCAGAACATCGACGGCGCCATGAACAAGCAGGAGGGCTTCGTGCGCATACACGCCCTGATCGGCACCGCCCTCTCCGGCGAGATCGTCAGCGTGTTCTGTGAGCGGATCCAGATGAAGTCCGATGGCTGCCGCTCCGGAAACATGCACGACTTCGGCCCCGACTACGGGCTCACCGCCGCACTGCTCGGACTGACGAAATGACGAAACGCTGGACCACGAGATCGCGGGGGAATCGTCGCAGAGCCGACACGATGACAGACTTGCCCGGTGGCGATCGACGGGGTTGAAGTGGCACAGCTGCTGGTCCGGCGAGACTTTCCGCAGGCTCGGGCAGCGTGGCTAGGCGGCAGCGTGGCTCTCGGAATGGCCACGGCGACTTCTGATCTGGATATCACCGTATTGATGCATGGTTCGTCGGCGTCCTACCGTTCATCGATACATTTCGGTGAGTGGCCGGTGGAGCTGTTCGTACAGACTGAAGACTCACTGGAGCATTTTCGCTCCAAGGAGCACGCCGTCCGGAAGCCGAGCACGACGGGTACACAGTCGGTCGTCCCCCAACATGATCGGCATTGAGTGCGTTCTGACGTGGCGGTTCGGATGTTCCTCCAGGCGCTGGATGACGGCAAGCAGTACGCTTGTCCTGCAAGAGATGTCAGGAGGGGATCCGTGATTCACCACGTACAAGTCGCTTGTCCGCCAGGCGCCGAAGGTCGCATGCGGTCGTTCTACACCGGTGTCCTCGGCTGGGCCGAACTCCCCAAACCTCCGTTGCTCGCTGCCCGAGGCGGCTGCTGGTTCACGGTTCCGGGAGTGGGCGGCCCGGATGGGGAATTGCACGTGGGCGTCGAGGAACCCTTCCATCCTGCCCGCAAAGCTCATCCCGCCTTCATCGTTGACGTGGACGCGCTCGCGTCCGCGGTCACGGCGGCTGGACACGAAGTCCACTGGGCTGATCCCGCCGAGATTCCCGGCCGCCGCCGATTCCACACAACCGACCCGGTGGGCAACCGTCTCGAGTTTCTGGGCGGCTAACCGGTTGCTGCTCAGGCATACTCTCCGAGCACCCCTGCAAACCTCGCGCTCATCGCCATGAGCGGACGTTCGGGCACCGCTGGTGGTGGCATATGTGATGGGTCAGCCACCATTGTCGGTCCTCGAATATTGGTTACCTCAGCCGTCGCAGTGCTCGTTCGGCGGCGTTGGCACCGCACATGCCGTGCGCGCCGGGGCCGGGCGGGGTCGCCGCCGAGCACAGGTAGTGGCCTGGGAGGCCGGTGTCGTAGGGCTGCAGGGTTTTTCGGGGGCCGAAGACCAGCTGCGGGATGTTCTTGGCGCCGGTCATGATGTTGCCGCCGACGTAGTTGGGGTTGTAGTCGGCGAATTCTGCGGTGGTGCGGGTGGTCAGGCCGACTACGCGGTCTCGGAAACCTGGTGCGAAGCGTTCGATCTGGGCGATGATCGCTGCGGTGGCGTCGCCGGTGTAGCCGTTGGGGACGTGGGCGTAGGTCCAGACGGGGTGAACCGATCCTGCCGATCGCTGAGGGTCGGCGAGGTATTGCTGGCCGACCAGGACGAAGGGGCGCTGAGGCATTCGGCCGGCGTGGATGTCACGTTCGCCCGCGGCGATCTCGGCGAAGGAGCCGCCCAGGTGCACTGTGCCCGCGCGGTGGGCGGCCTCGGCGGTCCATGGGATACCGCCGTCGACGGCGAAGTCGACCTTGAAAGCGCCGGGGCCGTAGCGGAATCGGTGGTAGGCGCGCGCGATTCGAGTGGGGAGTCGGTCACCGAGGATCTCCGCGACCGATGTCGGGGCGAGGTCCCAGATGGTGATGTCGGACGGCGGTAGGTCGGCGACCGAGCGCACGCGGACGCCGGTCTCGACCTTTCCGCCGTGGTCGGCCAGTACCGCGACCATGCTGTCGGCGATCTGCTGGGATCCGCCGACAGCGACCGCCCAGCCGTACCGGTGTCCCGCCGTCAGGATGCCGAGCCCGACGCTGGCGCTCAACGGGCGTTCGAGGGGCTGGAAGGCGTGTGCGGCGACGCCGCCGAACAGTGCCCGTCCCGCTTCGGTGCGGAAGGCTCGTGCGAGCAGCGTGGCGGGCGCGGTCGCGGGAATACCGAAGCGTGCCAGGCGGATCGGATGTCGAGGAACGCGCAGCAGCGGGCGCATGATGTCTGCGTCGAACACGTCGTAGCCGTCGACCGGGCGTTCGAACAGCGTGCGCCACAGCCGTTCATCGGCGCCGAGGCCCGTGGCGGTCTCGGTGACCGAGCGGTGCAGCACACCGGCGGTGCCGTCGTCGAGGGGGTGGACGCAGTCGAGTTCCGACCACGCCCACCGCAATCCGTACCGTTCCAGGTCGATGCGCCGCAGGAACGGCGAGCCCACGGCCATCGGGTGGATGGCCGAGCAGTGGTCGTGCAGCAGACCGGGCAGGATCGCCTCGCTCGAGCGGGTGCCGCCGCCGATCGTGTCGGCCGCTTCGAGAACCGTCACCTCCACGCCCGCGCGGGCCAGGGTGATGGCCGCGGCCAGCCCGTTGGGGCCGCTGCCGACCACTGTCGCCGTTGTCATCGACGTGCCTTTCTGTTGTTCGAGATGTCGTCCGGTGCTCGGCTATTCGGCCGGAGCCACCACGCCCTGCCGCGGTGCGGTGACCGCGCCGGTGACGTCTTCACGCCGCCAGGTCACGGTGTGCGCGATGGGACCGTCCGGCAGCCACGGCAACGCCTCGACCGCGTCGGCCACCTCCCATGTTCCGCGTTCGATGACGCCCAGCGCCGCGTCGACCACCATGTATTGCTGCGTGCTCTTGTGTACCGGCTGCGACTCCACCCACACCACGATCCATTCTCCCGGAGCGAAGCCGACCCGTGCCTGCACCGCGTCGATCAGGTCGAGGTTGTGCAGGTGGCCGTCGCCGAAGTTGAAGCCGATCAGCGAGTTGCAGGCGAACTCGGCTTCGCGCACGGTCCAGCGATCGACGTCGGGAAGGTGCTTGTACAGCAGGGAGAACAGGCCGCGGCCCTGACTGTGCATGGAACGCCAGGCGATGGTCTGCTGCATGGTGATCTCGGCGACCGCGGGCGGGTAGCCCATGGCCAGCAGCTGGTCGACCTGATTGTCGGCGGGGCGGTGCGCGATGGTGTTGAGCTTCGCCTCGGCCCCCGGCGCGAAGGCCCACAGCGCCGAGGCCCAGTTGCCGGCGTACTGACGCATGGACGGCAGGAACGACACCAGGTCGGGACGCAGGTTTCCCAGCACAGGGAAGAAGGCGAGCCCCGCCGCGATCGCCACCGTCAACCACGGCGACGACATGTCGAATACCCCGTACCCGTCCGAGTTCGGGAACCCGAGGAACAGGAACACGGTGAGGTAGGCGAACAGGATGTTCCACTCCAGCGGCACGGCCAGCGGGAAGGTGGAGGTGATGAACAGGTGGAAGATGACCATCATCGCGACCCCGGCCAACGTGAGCCAGTGGTTCGTCGAGAACAGCAACACGATCGGGGTGAGCACCTCCACGGCGGTACCACCGACATGAGCCATGAACGCCGCCACCCGCGACGGGCGGATATCGCGCGGAAAGTCGCGGTAGTGGGCGCGTTTGATCGATCGGAACGGCATCGACGGGCTGTTGGACACCATCGGGGGCACCACATTGGTGAAGTGCTTGCCGAACTTCGAAACTCCCGCGCCGACCCACACGATCACGATCAGCAGCTTGGCCGCGATGATCATGTCGGTGAACGGCAGCACCGCGAAGAACAGCAGCGCGGGCAGATACTGCTCGCCGCGAGCCGCCAGGAAGATCGTCTTGTCGCGCAGCCCGCACAGGATGTAGAGCACGATCGGCGCGATCAGCAGCACGGGCCGGACCAGTCCGGAGGTGTTGTCCGGCAGCGCTTCCAGCAGTGCGGCGGTGGTCCGGCCCGGTGCGACCAGGGCGATCACCAGCGACGCGAGAAAGCCCAGATACAGGACCACGTCGAGGGCGGTGCGCGAGTCACCGTTGGTGAACGGCACCCGATACCAGGGCCGCAATCGGATACTTCCCCGTCGGGCGAAGTACAGGATGCCGCCGGTCATCGGCTTGAACTTGCCCGCCAGCGGTCCCCAGGAGCCCGCGACGCCGAGGGCTTCGAGCAGCACCGTCCACAGGACCAGCTTCTGGTAGACCACCGGTTGGTTCCACCACTGCGCCACATCCCAGAACGGTCCGGTGCCCGACGTCGCCGTCGCGATCGCGATGCCGCCGATGATGTAGAGCACGAGCACTTTCGCGAGATACACGGTGTGGATCATCTTCGGCGTGCCGAATCCGTATTCCGCCCAGTGCAGTGCCAGCGTCCGTATACGTTCGCGCAGCGGCAGATCCAAGAATGTCTCGGTGTCCACCGGCGGGAAGTCTCCCGTCTTGAATCCCATGGCTCGATCCCTTTCTTCCGGCTTCCGGACGCGAGTGACCGCGACCGAAAGGGCTGTCTTTCGTTCGAAGTGGATTGCGGTGCAGAACCGCTCAGGTGCGCGCGGCCGAGAGCCGCAGCTGCTTCTTGTCGATCTTGCCGACCGGATTGCGTGGCATCTCCGCGGTCAACACGATCGCGGCGGGAACCTTGAACGCCGCGAGTTCCACGCGGCAGTGCTCGATCAGCTCTTCGACGGTGACCGCGGACTGTGGCGCGGGCACCACGTGGGCGACCGGCACCTCGCCCAGCACGGCGTCGGGCACACCGACTACCGCGGCTTCGTGAACAGCGGGATGACGGTAGAGCGCGTTCTCGATTTCCTTGGGGTACAGGTTCTCGCCCGCCCGGATGATCATGTCCTTGATTCGGTCGACCAGAACCAGATAGCCGTCGGCGTCGAAGTAGCCGACGTCGCCGGTGTGCAGCCAGCCGTCCACGACGGTTTTCGCCGTCTCCGTCGGCCTGCCGAGGTAGCCGCGCATCACGTTCGCTCCGCGAATGACGACTTCGCCGGGTTCGCCGGGCGCCGACAACGCGCCGCCGACATCCATGATCGCTACGGTCTGACCGGGCAACGGGATACCGACAGTCCCCGGCTTCCGTTGGCCCGCTACGGGATTGAGAGTCGACGCACAGGTCCCCTCGGACAGACCGTAACCCTCGACGATCGGCACACCGAAGCGCTGCTCGAACCGGGCGATGAGCTCGGCGGGCATCGGCGCGGCACCGCAGATCGCCAAGCGCAACGAGGAATTGTCGGGACGAGGACCGTCGGGCTGGGCCACCAGCATCGCGTAGATGGCGGGCACCGCCGAGAAATAAGTGGGCCGGACCCGCTCGACCGTGTCGAAAAAGCCTGAGGCGGAGAACTTTCCGACGATGGTGGTGCGTCCGCCCGCCAGCAGTGGCGACAGCACGCTGACCACGATGCCGTTGACGTGGAACAGCGGCAGGATCAGCAGGCTGTGGTCGGTCTCGTTCAGGCCGAGCGAGTCGATGATCATCGCGCACATGGCGGCGAGGTTCTCGTGACCGAGCAGCACACCCTTGGGCCTACCCGTGGTGCCGCTGGTGTAGATGATCAGGGCGAGATCGTCAGAGGACGCGGCGGCGACGGGACCGGCGTGCTCGGCCAATTCCGCGATGTCGAGAGTGATTGCGGGCCTGCCGGATTCGCCGAGGACAACGGCGGCGCCGGAGTCTTCGACCTGGTACCGGATGTCGTCGTCGGTGAGCCCCGGATTCACCGGAGTGACGGCCGCACCGAGTCGCCAGGCCGCGAACAGGGCCACCACGAGGTCTACTCGGTTGGGCAGCACCACCGCGACGACGTCGTCGGACCGCACGCCCTCACGATGCAGGACCGACGCAGCGGCATCGACCCGAGCATGGAACTGCGCATTGGACAGTGTGACGGTGTCGTCGGCGATGCAGGGTCCGTGCGGGTCGGCAGCGGCTCTGACCTCGGGCAATTCGGCGATGTGTCGCATGATTCCTCACCGGTGGCGAATGTGATCTGAGTTACATCACTCACGGTAGGACGCGAATCAGGCGCCGACTACGGGCCCGCAGCCCAGCGTTGCGCCGACGTGTTGTGCCACGGGCACAAACAGCGCCACACGGGTGAGCGTCGGGGGTACTGTCTGCGGCCATGGCCCACGACAACGATCCACTGGTGCGTGCGGTGGCGGGCCGGATCAAAGCCGACCTGGACCACCTGTCGCCGAGGATGACCACGATGTTCACCGAGGTCATCCCCGAATTCCGGCACGACGACGAAGTGCGCAGGCTGATGGTGGCCAGCACGGAGTCCAACCTGTCCGCGATCTTGGACATACTCACGCTGGCCATCGGCCTCGACGACATCACCGTGCCGCCCGCCGCCGCCGAATACGCCCGCCGCTTCGCCCAGCACGATCTGTCGCTGGAGGCACTGCTGCGCGCCTACCGGCTCGGCGAGAACATGTTCGTCCAGTGGACGATGACGCTGCTGGCCGAACTGAACCCGCCCACCGACGTGGCGATGGCCACCGCGGCCCGCATCGCCTACCTGGTCAACAGCTATATCGACCAGGTGATCGAGGGCCTGATCGATATCTACGAGAGCGAGCGCCGCCGCTGGGACGCGCGCACCGACGCTGCCCGCGCCGCACAGGTGCGCGCCGTCGTCGACGCCGATGATCTGGACGTGGGCTCGGCCGAGCAGATGCTGTCGGCCTCCCTGCGTGGCTGGCACCAGTTCGCGACGCTGTGGACACCGCCGGGAACCCGCGATCCCCGCGCGTCGCTGCGCGCGGGCACCGCCCTGCTGGCGGCCGCGACCGGCAAGACGCCGATGACCGTCGAGGTCGACGATCACAACCGGTGGGTGTGGATCTCCTCGGTGGCCCGACCCGTGCTCGACACCGAACAACTCGCCCACGATCTGCGGGCCCATCCGAATCTGTCGATCACCCTGGGCGATCCGGCTACCGGCCTCGAAGGATTCCGCCAGACCTTCCGCGACGCGCAACAAGCCCGCGCCGTCGCCCTGACCAGGCGAGAGCACGGACTCACCGTCCATTCCGACGTGGCGTTGACCGCCCTGTTCGCCGACCGGGTGCCCGAGATGCGGGTGTGGGCCGAGCGTGTGCTCGGCGCACTGCTGGGCACGGACGAGACCGCAGCGCGGTTACGCGAGACCGTCCGCGCGTTCCTCGACGCCCGTGGCAGCTATACCGACGCCGCCGCGCGGCTGCACGTCCACAAGAACACCGTCCACTACCGGGTGCGCAAAGCCGAAGAGCTGCTCGGACATCCGCTCGGCGAGCGCAGGCTCGACATCGAAGTGGCCCTGCTGACCTGCGCCCAACTGGGGATCCCAGAGGCTCCTCACCAGCCCCGGCGAAGCCGTCGCAGGTCGGCCGAGACCACCGTGGACGACGCGACCTGACGACCGGTTGGTCACCGAGACCTTCGGTTTCGGCGACATCGGCAAGGCCGTCGACTACTGCGCCGGCGAGAACGGCGCCCGCGCAGTCGTCCTCTCCTGACCTGCGGCGCCGGGACGGCTTACAGGTCGAGTTGTCTGATCCAGGCGAGATAGGCCGAGGTCTGTGCCCGGAGATCGTCGACCGGCCAGTCGTCGGGTTGCAGCGCCGCAGGAAGGGCGGGGTCGGTGGTGAGCAGGTCGAGCGCGGCGCATACCACCGCGAATCTTGCTGCCGGGTCAGGGTTTTCGATGTCATCGAGCAGGGCGCGCCCCCGCGCCGACCAATCGGCCAGCGACCACAGTTCGGCGGTGAGGTCGGCAGCGTTCTCGACCGGCCGGAGTCGGAAATGGAGCGTGGTGGTAGCCAGGTCCGCGGGCAGCTCGCGGACGAGGTTGGCCGGCCGCAGCCAGACTCCCTCGCGAAGTTCTGCCAGGCGAAGCGAGAGCAGCCTGGCGCGCAGGGCCGCACGCTCGGCCGACGGCCGTCCGGCGGCGGTGATGACGACCTGCTCCCAGTCGCCGCCCCAGGGCCGAGCGGGCGGGGCGGTGAGTTCGGTCCGGCGTGCGCGCAAGGCGGGGTCGAGCGTGTAGGCGCGCTGTTCGCGGATCAGCTCGCCCGCGGCCACCATCCGCGACACCGCGACACGCACCGTTGTCTCCGGATAGCCGACGGCGGTGGTGGCAGCGCAGATTTCACTCGAGGTGGTCGTCGGCGACTCGGCCGCTATCAGAATCCGGATCACCGCCGAACGGGCCGACACCGGACGGACCCGTGCGTCGAAGCCGGTAGCAGCGGATTTCACGAGACCGAGTCTACATATTTCACTATTGCCGCGACTGTCCGAAAACTGTAACGTCGCACGGTATGACCACGACCACATCCACGACCTCCCCGTTCCCGCTGACCGGGCGCACCATGATCATGTCGGGCGGCAGCCGCGGCATCGGGCTGGCGATCGCCGTCGCCGCCGCCCGCGAAGGCGCCAACATCGTGCTGCTCGCCAAGACCGATACGCCCGACCCCCGACTGCCGGGCACCGTCCACACCGCCGCCGCCGAGATCGAAGCCGCCGGTGGACAGGCGCTCGCGGTGGTGGGCGATGTGCGCGACGAAGCCTCGGTAACCGACGCGGTGGCCCGCGCGGTCGAGCGTTTCGGCGGCATCGACTACTGCGTGAACAACGCCTCGGCGATCGCCCTCGCCCCCACCGAGGAATTGCCGATCAAGCGGTTCGACCTGATGCAGCAGATCCAGCTGCGCGGCACCTACCTGCTCTCGAGCGCCTGCCTGCCGCACCTGCGCCGCAGCGACAACGCCCACATCCTCAGCCTGTCGCCGCCGCTGAATCTCGCACCCGAATGGCTCGGCGCCTACCCCGCGTACATGCTCGCCAAGTACGGGATGTCGCTCCTGACGCTGGGTTGGGCCGCCGAATACGCCGAACACGGCGTCGCGGGCAACTGCCTGTGGCCCGAGACCCTGATCGCCACCGCCGCGGTGCAGAACCTCCTCGGCGGCGACGACGCGATCGCCAAAGCCCGTACCCCGCAGATCATGGCCGACGCCGCGGTGGCGCTCCTGCGCAAGGACGCACGATCGGTCACCGGAAACACCTTCCTCGACGTCGACGTGCTCCGTGCCGAAGGCGTCACCGATCTCTCGCCCTACGGAGGCGCCGACGGGCTGGAATACGACATCTTCGTCGACCCGCCGCACAAGCGGGCCTGAGCCGCCCGCCCGCAGCGCGAACGCAGGGGGTTTCGCCGACACCGGAAACGCGCCTGACGTCGTCGAACACCGTGGGTTCCGGGGCTATCCTCGGTAGAGGGCGGCGCACCAGCGCACCGCCACGAGGTCGCACCGAATCGAGCCTGAATGGCCGAAAACTTGCCGACGCAGCGCAGCTCGGCCACCGGGATCGCGGCGGAACTGACCGCCGAGGGCTTCGAGGACGCCCAGGAGATCGGACGCGGCGGTTTCGGTGTGGTCTACCGCTGCGTCCAGCCCGATCTGGACCGCGTGGTCGCGGTGAAAGTACTGACCGCCGAACTCGACCCCGACGGATTGCAGCGCTTCGTGCGCGAACAGCAGGCGATGGGCAGGCTGTCCGGTCATCCCTACATCGTCGCGGTCTTCCAAGCGGGCACCACCCACGGCGGGCACCCCTACCTGGTGATGCCCTATCACGCACGCGGGTCGTTGGAACAACGTATCCACGCCGTCGGCCCGCTGGACTGGGCAGCGACACTGCGGTTGGGTGTGAAGATGGCGGGCGCCCTCGAGACCGCGCACCGGGCCGGCATCCTGCATCGTGACGTGAAACCGTCCAACATCCTGCTCAGCGACTACGACGAACCCGAACTCACCGACTTCGGGATCGCCCGGATCCAGGGCGGGTTCCACACGACGACCGGAATCGTCACCGGCTCCCCCGCTTTCGCCGCGCCGGAGGTCCTGCGCGGCGCGCAAGCCACCGCCGCCGCCGACGTGTACGGCCTGGGCGCCACGCTGTTCTGCGCACTCACCGGACATGTCGCCTACGAGCGGCGCGTCGGAGAGCAGGTGTTGTCACAGTTCCTGCGAGTCTCCGCGCAGCCCGGTCCCGATCTCACCGACCAGGATGTGCCCGACGAGGTCAGAGCCGCCATCGAGCACGCGATGGCGACCGACCCCGCCGACCGGCCCGACAGCGCCGCCGGCTTCGGCGCGGAACTGGTTGCGGCCCAGCGCAGTACCGGCAGCCCCGTCGATGTCCTCCGGGTCCCGGATACCCAGCGACCCGTCGCGGTGCCGATCGCACCGGCGGCCCGGGCCCGCGATCGCACCACCGCGCCTCCCACACCCGCCACGAAGTATCGCCCGCCGACTCCGGCGCGGGCGACTCTCGCCAGAAAGCGCCTGCTCGAGCACTTGCGCACCACCGAAAGCACCCGGCTCACCGCCATCCACGCGCCCAGCGGATTCGGCAAGACCACGGTGGCCGCCCAATGGCACGACGAGCTGGTCGAGCACGGCGCCGCAGTCGCGTGGCTGACCGTCGACGAGGACGACGACAATGTCTCCTGGTTCCTCACCCACCTCGCCGAGGCGATCCGTCCCGCCGTCCCCGTGCTCGCCGACGATCTCGACCGGCTGCTGGAAGCCAACCCCGACGACCCGACCCGCGCCGTGCTGACCGCACTCGTCGACGGTCTGCACGCCGACGACCGGCGGGTGACGCTGATACTCGACGACTGGCAACGGGTCACCGCCCCCGCCTCGGTGGACGCGGTCCGGTTCCTGCTCGAGCACGGGTGTCACCATCTGCCCCTCGTCGTCACGAGCACCGAGCGGCTCGACCTGCCGTTGAGCAGGTTGCGCATCCACGGTGAACTCGCCGAAATCGACGCCACGACACTACGTTTCAATCCCGACGAGGTACACGCGTTCCTCGCCGAAGCCGGCGGTGTGCACTTGGCCGCCGACGAGGTGGCCGCGCTGGCAGGCGCCACCGACGGCTGGGTCGCGGCACTACAGCTGACGGTGCTGTCGCTGCGCGCAGGTGAGGACCCGGCGCACCTGCTCGACAGCCTCGCCGCGCACCCCGACATCGGGGCGTTCCTGGCCGAGAACGTACTCGGCGCACTGGATCCGGACACCCTCGAATTCCTCATGACGACCTCGATCTGCGAGCGGATCTGCGGCGGACTGGCCACCGCCCTGACCGGCCGCACCGACGCCGCCGACCTCCTCGCCGATCTCGCCGACCGCGGTTTGTTCCTGCTGCCCACCGGCCCCGACCACCACTGGTACCGCTACCACCAGTTGTTCGCTGGTTATCTGTGCCGCAGGCTCGCCCAGGACCGCCCGGGCGAGATCGCGGGTCTGCGGCTGCGAGCCGCCGACTGGTTCGCGCACCATCACCTGCTCAACGAGGCCGTCGACCAAGCGCTGGCCGCGCAGAACCCCGAACGCGCGGCCGATCTCGTCGAACAGGGCGCGGGTTACCTGCTGGAGCTGTCGAAAATGGTGATGCTGCAGGGCATTCTGGCAAAACTACCCGCCAGGGTGTGCCGGGCGAGGCCCCGTATCCAGCTGTTCGGCGTCTGGGTCAACCTGGTGCTGCGCAGACCCGCGGCCACCGCGTCCTCCCTCGCCCGCTTCGAGACCGCGCTGGCCGCGGCCCCACTCGCCGAGCCCGAGCGCACCGATCTGCGCGCGGAAGCGGACGTGGCGATCAGCGTCCGGGAGATGTTCGGTGACCGCGTATCCGAGCTCGACGGTCTGATCGGTGACGCGCTGGCCCGGCCCGACGACTTCTCCCCGCGGATCCCCGGAGTGGCGGCCAATATCGCCAGCTTCGCGGCGATCCAGCGCTTCGACTTCGCCGAGGCGCGCCGGTGGCAGCTCTGGGCAGCGCCGTATCACGAGGCGACCGGCCCGTTCCTGTCGGTGTACGGGCGCTGTTTCGCGGGTGTGGCCGCCCGCGAACAGCTCGACATCATCGGCGCCGACGACCTGTTCACGACCGCGCTCGACACCGCACGCACGACCATGGGCGCCGCCGCCCACGCGACTCGCCTCGCGTGCGCTTTGCTGGGCGAATTACGTTATGAGACCGGTGATTTCGATATCGCGGCGGATCTACTGGAGCAGAGCAGGGAACTGTCCACCGAAGGCGGCGGCGGAGTGGACATCATGCTCGCCACCTACGCGACCGGTGCGCGGGTACGAGCCCTGCGCGGCGACCGGGACGGCGCGCTGGAACTCCTCGACGAGGGCATGTCCCACGCCGAACTCTTGGATCTGCCGCGCCTGGCCGCCCGGGTCCGCAACGAGCGGGTGCGTCTCGGCGTCGAACTCGATCCCACCGTGGCGGCGGCGCTGACGAGCGCGCGCACGATCCGTCGTGACAACGGAACCGCCACTGCCATCGATGAATTCGATGAGGACTCCGCGATCCGCGTGTTGCTGGCGACGGGTCGGCCCCGGTCGGCGATCGAGCGCGCCGAGCACTTGGTCGCCGGGATAGATATGCAGCGCAGGCCGCTGGCCGCGCTGCGTGCCGGGTTCCTGCTCGGCAGCGCCCTGCGCCGGGCCGACCGCGCGAGCGAAGCCGATCGCATCCTCACACCGCTGATCCGCCGATGCGATCACCTCGGCCTGGTCCGCCTGCCAGCCGACGCGATGGCGACCTAGAGTTTTGCCCTGCTGCCCGGTTCAGGATCGATTTCTTTGCGCGACAAATCGACTCGGTAAACCATGACCGGGTAGTGCGGGTGGAAATCCGGGATGGGTCGGTGCCGGATGTTGCCGGCCCGCCATCGCAGCAGTCCGGTATCGGCGCAGATCAGGCCGCGGGCACGGGTTTCGCGGTGCACGAATGTCAGCGGTGTGGTCGTTTCTCGGCGGCATCGAGTGCGGGGGCGAGTGGTGCGAGTCCGGCGCGGAGCAGCTCCGGTAACGCGCCGGATGGCACGACGAGTCCGCTGCTCACGGGGGCCGGTTGGAGCCATCGTTCGAGGGTGACGCGAACCGCGGCGGTCACGCTGGCCGCGAGCACGCGGGCGGTGTGCGGGTCGATGTCGCCGAGGCGGGCCGCGATCGCGTCGGCGAGAGGATGTTCCATCGCGGTGGAGGTATGGACGAAGGCGTCACGCAGCGCGGGATGGCCGGCGATCAGGAGCAGCGCGTCACGACCGGATTCGTCCTGAGCGGTGTACTGATCCACGATCGCGTCGATGACGGCATCGGCGAGTCGGGCGGCGGGCCGAGCTGCCACTGCCGCCGCGACCCGCGTTTCCCGTTCCGTGGTGATGGCAGCGACGATCGCCTGTTCTCGACTGGAGAAGTAGTTGTTGTAGGTCCTGGGTGAGACGCCGGCGGCCTCGGCGATGTCGTCCACGCGCACGTTGTCCGGCCCGCGCTCGAGCGCCAGCCGAAGTGCCGCCTCGCACAGCGCCTCCCGGGTGGCCCGCTTCTTCTGCTCGCGCAACCCTGCCCGTCGTGTCGTCACCGCTTCAGTATTCCATCGACTTTGCGCACACGCAAAATTGCGTGCACGCACTTTTGTCCTCTAGTCTGGCCTCCTCATCCCCGACCGACAGGAACCAGGTCGATGAGAGGCAGGGGCGGCACGATCTCCCGTGCGCGCGTCGACCTGGACGAAGTCGAGCGCGAGCTGCGCGTCTTTCCATCCCGATGAAGGAGAAATCACCGATGACCGTCGACGTTGTGATCAGCGGAGCCGGCCCGAACGGGCTGATGCTGGCCTGCGAGCTGAGCCTGGCCGGGATCCGGCCGATCGTGCTGGAGCGACTGCCCGAACCGAGCGAGGAACCGAAAGCCAATGGGCTGCTCGGCCAGGTCGTGCAACTGGTCGACCGGCGGGGTCTGTACGAGCGGCTCAGCGGCAGCCCGGCGCCGCCGCAACCGAACTCCACCTACTTCATGTTCGCCGCGATGGCCCTGGACCTGAGCCTGCTCGACGACAGCCCGGTCTTCGGGCTGGCGGCGCCGCAGCACCACATCGCGCAGGTCCTGGAACAGCGTGCTGTCGAACTCGGCGCGGCGATCCGGCGCGGACACGAGGTCGTCGGCCTGGCACAAGACGACGACGTGGTCACCGTAGATGACGTGGTCACCGTAGATGTAGCGGGCCCGGATGGAACCTACCGCCTGCGAGCCCGATATCTCGTCGGCGCGGACGGGGCGCACAGCGTCACCCGCACGCTGTCCGGCATCGGATTCCCCGGTGTCACCTACGACCGCGCGACCAGCCGGGCGGCGCACGCCACCGTCCCGGCCGACTGGGTGGACCCCACAACCGGCGTCCTGACCGTGCCCGGCTACGGGTCCGTCCAACCATTCCTGCCACTGCGCACCGAGCACGGGGGCTTCTCCTACGCGCCGTTCCCCGGTCATTCGCCGCTCATCAGCACCATCGAGTGGGACCAGCCCGAGACCGACGCTCCCATGAGCCTCGACGAGCTTCGGGCCAGCGTCGACCGTGTACTCGCCGCCGACATCCCACTCGGCGCGCCCTCCGGCCAGGAACCGCACGTGCTGCGCCGGCTCAGCGGTGGCAACACCCGAATCGCCGACCGATTCCGAGACCGCCGCGTGTTCCTGATCGGCGACGCCGCCCACATCTACACTGCAGGAGGCGGCCCAGGGCTCAATCTCGGCCTGCAGGACGCGGCCAACCTCGGCTGGAAACTCGCCGCCAACATCCGCGGCAACGCCCCGACCGACCTACTCGACAGCTACGAAGCCGAACGTCGGCAAGCCGCCTCCCGCATGGTCACCTACGCCCAAGCACAATCCGCGCTGATCGCCCCGGGCAGCGACGTCACCGCCCTGCGCGAACTGTTCACCGAACTACTACGCGACCAGGACACCGTGCAGCGTCTCGCCGCCCTCACCGCGGGCGCCGACATCCGCTACGACACGGGCGGACCCGATACCCACCCGCTCATCGGCCGGTTCGCGCCGGACATGGAACTGACCACCCCGAACGGGACCGTCCGGCTGGCCGAGCTGACCAGGACCGCACGGCCACTGCTGCTCGACCTGACCGGGAACACGGGGTTGGCGGAAACGCTGCCCGAGTGGCACGACCAACTCGACATCGTCACCGCACACCCCCAACCCGGATCACCCACCGCCCTGCTCCTGCGCCCGGACTGCTACGTCGCGTGGGCAACCACATCCCCGTGCCCGGACAGTTCGGACCGACAGGCGCTCCGCACGGCACTGCAGCGCTGTTTCCGCCCCACGAACCCGCCGGCATCTGACCGCTGACGGGTCGGTAGTCCCTCATCCGTCACGACGACATGAAATCACCGGTAGGTCAACACCGCTCGATGTTCCGCGCTCAGCGCCGGATCGGGTGGATCTGCTCCTCACCCTCGGAGACGAGCTTGCCGAGAATGTCGCGCAGCGAAGCGCGCTCATCGTCGGTGAGTCGTCCGAAGAAGTCGTCCGCGTCCTTCGTCCGGGCGGCAGTCAAGGTTGCGAGAGTCCGCTTGCCCAGCGCGGTCACCACCACGAGAATCGCGCGGCGGTCGGTCGGGTCGGGCCGTCGCGCGACCAGATCAGCTTCCTCGAGCGCGTCCACCACTTCCGTGGCCGACCGGGCGCTGATCCGCAACGCGTCCGCGATGGCCGACAGCCGGAGACCGTCGTGCTCGCCGGCCACGCGGAGCGCGCGGGCCTGGTGTGGCGTCAGACCCATCGGCGCGTACGCCGCCGACCAGCGCCGACGGAGCGTCCTGGCCACCTGCATCAGGAGGTCGCTCTCGTTGTCGGGCATAAACCCGCCTCTCGCTTTGTTTTCCTTACCAGATAGTGAGGTAACCTCAGCATAAACACAACCCAAGGGGGTTGCAGATGGAAGTGAAAGTCTCCGCCGGCGGCGGCCGCGCCCGCCGACCCGACCCGGCCGATCGCGCACAACTGCGCGAGTCCCCCGTGTCCCTGCGCCGGATCGCCGCGCTCTTCGCGCCGTACCGGCTTCAGCTCACCCTGCTGACCGTCCTGATCGTGGCGGGTTCGACGATCGGCCTCGCCTCGCCGTTCCTGCTGCGGCTGGTGATCGATGACGCGCTCCCCCAGCAGAACGTCCCACTCCTGCTCTGGGCCGTGGGCGGCATGCTCGCCGTCACCGTGCTCACCGCCGTGCTCGGCGTAGGCCAGACACTCATCTCCACCACGGTCGGGCAGCAGGTGATGCATGTCCTGCGTGCCGACGTGTTCCGCCACCTACAGCGGCAGTCGCTGGCGTTCTTCACCCGCACCCGTAGCGGTGAGGTCCAGTCGCGCCTGATCAACGATGTCGGCGGCATGCAATCCGTGGTCACCAGCACCGCGACCGCCATCGCGAGCAACGTCACCACCGTGGTCGGCACCGCCGTCGCGATGGCCGTGCTGTCGTGGCGGTTGTCGCTGCTGTCGCTGGTGGTGCTGCCGCCGGCGATCTGGCTGACCCGGCGCGTAGCGCTGCTGCGTCGCGACATCACCGCCCAGCGCCAACGTCACCTCGCCGATCTACACGGCCAGGTCGAGGAAGGACTCTCGGTGAGCGGCGTCCAGCTGGGCAAGACCCTCGGCACCGGTCCTCTCGCGTCCGCGCAGTTCGAGCAGACCTCGCATGACCTGGTCGGCCTCGAAGTGCGCTCACAGCTCGCGGGCCGCTGGCGGATGGCCACCATGAGCATCCTCTTCGCGGCCATCCCGGCGCTGCTCTACCTCGCCGCCGGTCTTCCGGCGACCAGCAGCGGCATGACGATCGGCACCCTGGTCGCCTTCACCACGTTGCAGGCAGGGTTGTTCAGGCCGCTGATGGCTCTGCTCAATGTGGGTGTCGAAGTCACCAGCTCGATGGCGTTGTTCAGCCGGATCTTCGGCTACCTGGACCTTCCGGTCGAGATCGATGAACCCACCCAGCCGGTCGACCTCGACCCACGCGATGTCGTGGGCGAAGTCCGGTTCGAGCATGTCAGCTTCCGCTACGACGCCGCGGGTCCCGATGTGCTCGATGACGTCTCACTTGTCGTACCTCCCGGGTCGACGCTCGCTCTGGTCGGCGAGACCGGTTCCGGCAAGACCACCCTCGCCTCGCTCGTCGCGCGACTGCACGACGCGACCGGTGGCCGGGTGACCATCGACGGCGTCGACGTCCGTGACCTGGAGCTCGGCACCCTCGCTCGCATCGTCGGCGTGGTGTCGCAGGAGTCGTACCTGCTGCACACGACCATTCGTGAGAACCTTCGCTATGCCAAGCCCGGTGCGACCGATGCGGAGATCGAGCGCGCGGCCCGTGCCGCCCAGATCCACGAGCTGATCGCCTCACTGCCCCAGGGCTACGACACTGTGGTCGGGTCGCGCGGTCATCGGTTCTCCGGCGGTGAGAAGCAGCGGATCGCGCTGGCGCGCACCCTGTTGCGCGACCCGCGTGTGCTGGTACTCGACGAGGCGACGAGCGCCCTCGACAACGAGACCGAGCGTGCGGTGCAGGCAGCCATCGACGTGGTCGCCCAGGGCCGCACGGTCATCACGATCGCGCACCGGCTGAGCACCATCCGCGATGCCGACCAGATCGCGGTCCTGCACCATGGCCGGGTCGCCGAGCGTGGAAACCACCGGTCCCTCGTCGACGACGGAGGACGCTATGCCCGGCTCAACGGCGCCGCCGACGTCGTGGCGGCCTGATCGGTGCTGTGCCGTGGAATCCCGAATCAGCCTCCGCCCGATCGGGACCGTGGCCGCGATCGGGCGGAGGCATGAGAAGCACTCGGCTCAGCAGTCTCGGTTCGCGGCCAGCGCCGCGAGCAGGTCCAGGTCGGCCAGGGCTTCGGCGTTCGCCCCGACCTCGCTGATCGTCGACATGGCTTCCTCGTACAGTTGCCTGGCCTGCAGCCGACTCCATTCCCGCCCGCCTGCGGCTTCGACCAGCTCGGCGGCACGGACCAATTCGGCGTCGTCGAGCGGCTTCTCACGGAGATAGAGGTCGGCGAGGGCGCCCGCTTCCGGGGTGTTCGAGCGCAGTGCGAACACCACCGGCAACGACTTCTTGCGGCTGCGCAGGTCGGAGAACACCGATTTGCCGGTGACGCTGGGGTCGCCCCAGATGCCGAGCAGGTCGTCGGTGTGCTGGAAGGCACGGCCCAAGCGCCTGCCGAACTCTTGCAGCCGCAACAGCTCACCGGAGTCCGCGTTTCCGAACAGGCCCCCGAGTGCGGCCGAACACCCGAACAGCGCCCCGGTCTTCTGGTCGACCATGGTGAAGCACTCCTCGAGCTCGACATCGGTGCGCCGCTCGAATCCCAGGTCCGCGCACTGACCCTCGACGAGGTGCAGCACCGAGCGGCTCATCAGATTCGTCGCTTCGACGATCGGTGTGTCCGGCTCCGCGGCGAGCAGGGAATACGCCTGGGCCACCAGCGCGTCGCCGGCGAGGATGGCAGGCCCGATCCCGAACGCGGTCCACGCCGTCGGCCGGTGCCGTCGGGTGGTGTCTCGGTCCATCACGTCGTCGTGCAGCAACGAGAAGTTGTGCACCAGTTCGACCGCGACGGCAGCGCGCACGGCATCTCCCACGTCGCCGCCGGTCAACCGCGCGGCCGAGAGAACCAGGGCGGGGCGAATGGCCTTGCCGCCGTCGTGACGTTCCGGTCGCCCGGTCTTGTCCCACCAGCCGAAGTGGTAGCCCACGATCGTGCGGACCGTGGCAGGCATCATCTGCACGGTGGCATGCAGGGTGGCCGCGCAGGTCTCCCGGCATTGATCGAGGACGTCGGCGGCCGTGCGCGAGCTGTGCGCAACAGCGGGTGTGGGCACCGGGATCGGTGTGGTCGCGACATCCGGGGTGCTCATCGATTCACCTGCACTTCGGTCAGCGCGCCGAGTGCGTCCGGAACGAGTACTGCCGCAGCATGATTGGCGCTGATGAGGTAGGAGGCGATGGCGCGGTCGTCGATGCCGGTGAAGCGGACGTTGACGCCCGGCTCGACTTCGTCGGGCAGACCGGTCTGGCGCAGGCCGATCACCCCGTCATCCGATTCACCGATCCGCATCGCCAAGATCGTGCTGGTTCCGCTCGGTGAGATCGGGATCTTGTCCGAGGGCAGCAGCGGCACGTTGCGCCACGCGTGCACCCGTCTTCCCTCGATTTCGGTGTGATCGGGGTAGACGCCCTGGGCTGTGCATTCGTGGCCGAACTGGGCGATGACGCGGGGGTGGGCGAGGAAGAACGCGGTCTTGCGACGGCGGGCCAGCAAGCGATCGAGGTCCTCGGGTGTCGGGCGGCCGGTGGCCGAACACAACCGCTGACTCGGGTCGACGTTGTGCAGCAAACCGTAGTCGTGGTGGGTCAGCAGGTCGCGTTCCTGGCGTTCCCGCAACGCCGCGATCGACAGGCGCAGCTGCTGGTCGAGCTGGTTCATCGGCTTGTTGTAGAGGTCGGTGACCCGGGTGTGCACGCGCAGCAGCAGTTGCGCGATGCTGAGCTCGAGTTCGCGTGGTTGCTGGTCGTAGTCGACGTAGGTCCCGGGCAGCGTCGGCTCACCCTGCTGGCCCGACAGCAGTCCGATCGCCGCCTGACCGTATTTGTCGGCACCGCTTCGTTCGGCGGCGACCGCGGCTCCGAGGCCGGCGACATGGGCGGCGAGGCGCGGTTCTCGGGCGCACAGGGCGTCGAACACGGCGCGCGGCAACGCCAGAACCGTGCAGGCGGTGTTCGCGGTCGCCGTGTGCTCCCAAATAGCCTGCCCGCCAAGGAGTGTGGAGGCACCGAGGTGGCTGCCGTCGTCGAGCACGTCCAGCTGTACCTGCTGACCGTAGTCGCCGGGGCCGGAGAGCACGACCCGTCCGTGGGCGAGCACATAGGCCGCGTCGATTTCGTTGCCGAACTCGCAGATCGTCTCCCCCGCCGCGAACTCCTGCTGGGTGAACAGGTGGGCGATCTCGCGCAATGTGTCGTCGTCGTCGAAATCGCGCAGCGCTCGCAATTCGCGCAGTTCGGCGGGGACCACCTGGTACCGGCCGTTGGCCAGCGTGCAGGTGACGTAGCCGTCCCCGACGGTGTAGGTCAGGCGCCGGTTGACCCGGTAGGTTCCGCCGTCGACCTCGACCCAGGGCAGCATGCGCAGCAGCCAGCGGGGCGTGATCCCCTGCATCTGCGGAACAGATTTGGTGGTGGTCGACAGTGTGCGGGCGGCGGCGACACCGAGCGCTGTCGGTGGGTTCTGGGCGGTGCTGGTCACAAGGAGGTCCTTCCCGGCGAGGTGGCATGGGTGGCGACGGATCCGACTCGGGGTCGAACCCGGGCGGCGGCGGTGCCGATGCCCGAGGGTCCCCACGTGTGGACCGGGCGGGCGGCGGTTCGCGGTTGCTGGCCGACCGGGCGGCGCAAGTTCTCGGGGCGGTAGCGGCTGGTGCCGCGATGCCAGTGCAGGATGCCCGCGATCCAATCACGCAGTTCGTCGATGTAGCTGGTCAGCGCCGCGCGAGCGGTGTCGTCGAGCCGGTGGTGTTCGAACAGGACGGGCAATTCGTCGTCGACGAGTCGCTGGAACTGCCGCATTCTGGCCCGCATCAGGTCATCGACGACGGTGGCGGCGACGTCGCGGTCGCAATCGAAGAACGACTCGACCACCAGAATCGCGTTGTGCAGTTCGGATTCGTATTCGATTTCCTTTTGGTAGGAGTAGAAGTCGTTGATCAAACAGCCGTAGTCCTGTGCGGCGTGTTCGATGCCGCGCATGGTGGTGGATTCGAACACCGCATCGGGGATCAGGCCGCCGCGGGCGATCTTCGACAGGGCGATCGTCAGATCCGAGCCGAAGGTGCGGCGGCGCATCTCCAGGTAGTCGACGGGATCGGGGACGCGATGCTGGATGTGGTTGGCCAGCTCCCACAACCAGCTTTCGGTCATGGATTCCACCGCTTGCCGGAAGGTGCGCCGAGCCGTCGGCGACATCGGCCCCGCCGTGCGCGACCACAGGTCCACCAACGACCGTTCCAGCGGGTTGACCGGTGTGTCAACAGGTTTCAGGTCCAGCGGCATGAACGTCGACAGTCTGGCGTTGCAGGCTTTCGCGCCGGCCATCGCGGCGGAGCCCTGGGTGGGAGGGAAGACAGTAGGAAAATAGTCGTCGCCCCAGGTCCCCCAGGTGAGCCATTCGGCCGACAGCGTGAGCACGTCGACATCGGCGTCGGGGTCCAAACCGGCTGAGCACAGCGCGAAATCGAATCCGGCCGTATCCTCGCGAGTCCACAACTGCCGCCCACCGAGCTCGGGCAGCGGATCGTGGAATCCGACCTGTTGCGCCCAGTCGATACTGGCCGCGCGTGCCACGGGCATGTGCGGTGACAGACTCAACTCGAACGGCACGTCGAAGTCCGGCAGCGGCAATTGCCCGGTGCGGCGCAACGGAGTCCGGGTGTGGCTGCGCGCGCCGCCCGGCCCGGCGAGACCTTTCCAGAACCCGGGTCTGGCCAGTTCGGTGCCGATTCCCGCGGGACCGAACGACATCGGTCCCGTCGCCGCGGAGCCGTTCATGTACCGATTGGACCGCAGGTGCCATTCGTGGCCACCGGACTGCCAGTCCTGCAGACCGTGCGCGTACGACAGCGCCGCCGCGCACTGCACCGCGTCCAGCCCGTGCTCGTCGAACAGCAGCGGCAGCTCGGTGAGCACGGTGTTCTCGAACTGGTGGATCCGCGAGGTGAGCTGGTCGTTGACGATGTCGGCGGCCTGCTGTGGCGAACAGTCGAAGAACCGCTCTACCACCAGGACTCCGTTGTTCACCTCGCCTTCTTCCTCGGTCTCGCGCTGATACGAGAAGATGTCGTTGCGTAAGTGCACGGCATCGGAGAACGTGTCCTTGAGCACGCGCATCGGCCGGGTGCCGACGATGGCTTCGGGAATTTCGACACCGCGGGCGTACTCCACCAGATCGGCCGACCACGGTGCACCGCCGACCCTGCGACGCATCTCGATGTAGTCGATGGGGTTGGGAATCCGGGCGGTATTGATATTGCCGATCTCCCAGACACAGTCGAGCAGCAGGTTCCGGGTGCTTTCGCGGAACCGTTCGCGCCAGCATTCCGACATCGACGACACCGTCCGGGTCCAGAGGTCGGCGAGACCGCGTTCGTCGGGGTTGGTCGGCTCGGGCATCGCGGCACCGTCGGGCGGCATGAACGTGGCCAGACGGTCGAGATACCGCCGTGCACCGTCCATGTCACCGGTGCGTTTGAACGCGTCGAGGAAGTGGTCGTCGAAATAGAAGACCCAGGTGTACCAGTCGGTGACGGTGTCGAGCACCGGTGCGTCGGCTTCTGGATGCGTGTAGGCGCACAGACCGGCGTAGTCCATGCCGTCGAAACTCGGCTCGTCCCACACCACATCGCCACCGACGGTGTCGCCGAGCATTCCCATCTCGTAGGCCCACTGTTTGGTATGTGCCCGTGCTTGTTCCACGTGCGCGTTCAGCCGCGCGGGATGAGCGACGTAGAACTCGGGCAGCTCGAAGGGCTGCACGATGTCAGCCCTCGGCGCCGAGCTGCACGTTCTCGAGGATCGCGAGGGCATCGGGCACCAGCACCGCACCCGAGTAGTAGGTGCTGACCAGGTAGGAGATGATCGCTTTGTCGTCGATGCCCATGAAGCGCACGTTCAGTCCGGGCTCGTACTCGTCGGGAATTCCGGTCTGGCGCAAGCCGATCACGCCCTGTGACGATTCACCGGTGCGCATCAGCATGATCGAGGTGGTACGGCCGGCCGAGGTGCCGATCTTGTTGCACGGCAGGATCGGTACCCCGCGCCACGAGGGCACCCGATGTCCGTTCAGCTCAGTGCTCGTCGGATAGATGCCGCGGCGGCTGCATTCGGCGCCGAAGGCGGCGATGGCCTTCGGATTGGCCAGGAAGAACGCGGGCTCCTTCCAGACCAGGGCGAGCAATTCGTCCATGTCGTCCGGTGTCGGAGCCCCGGTGCGAGTACTGATCCGCTGCTGTGGTGCGGCATTGTGCAGCAATCCGAAGTCTCGGTTGTTGACCATCTCGTCTTCCTGCCGCTCGCGCAGGGCTTCGATGGTCAGCCGCAGCTGCTGTTCGATCTGGTCCATCGGCTTGTTGTAGAGGTCGGCGACGCGGCTGTGGACCCGCAGCACGGTCTGGGCGATGCTCAACTCGTATTCGCGCGGGGACAGGTCGTAGTCGACGAAGGTGCCCTGCAACTGCGGTTCGCCCTCGTGACCGGAGGCGAGCTCGATCGAACTCTCGCCGTAGGGGTTGGCCCGCTCGTCGGTGACGGCGCCGTCGAGCTGGGCCGCCCGAACGTGTTCGCGCAATCCTTCGATCCGTGCGCTGACCTCGGCCAGCGCACGGTCGGTGAGGACCAGGCAGGTACACGCGGTCACCGCTTTGACGGTGAAGTCCCATGGCTGCGCGTCGGCGCCGAGGATTCGTTCACCGATGAACCGGCCGTCGGTCATGATCTCGAGGACGGTCGACTCCCCGTAGGCGCCGGTGCCGAGCTTGTCGGCCTTGCCGTGGGCGAGGACCACCAGCTCTTCGGCCGGTCGGCCTGCTTCGGCGATGATGTCGCCGGGCGCGTACTGGCGTTCGACGAAGGAGTCCGCCACCGTCTGCAGGGCGGCATCGTCGGTGTAGTCACGCAGATAGCGCAGTTCACGCAGGTCGGGTGCGAGGACCCGCGCCTGGCCCGCGGTGTCGTAGCAGGTGATCAGACCGTCGCCGACGGTGTAGGTGAGGCGGCGGTTGACCCGGTACACACCACCGTCGGCCTGCACCCAGGGCAGCAGTTTCAGCAGCCACCGAGAGGTGATGCCTTGCATCTGTGGCACGGATTTGGTGGTGGTTGCGAGGTTGCGCGCGGCGACGGTGCTGAGGCTCAGCTGGGCGGCGGCGATGGTTCCAGAGAATGGTTCAGCCAGTTCAGTCATGAGTTCTTCCTGCTTCGAGAGACATGGGAGAAACGAGATGACACACCACGGGGAGTGAACGAATCAGTTATCCACCGGCTATCGATTGTGGCAGAAGCGACTGTAGCGGATCGTGCGCGATCTACGGAGCAAAATGACGCGAAATCCGTTGTGCGCGAAGTGAATTCGTAGCTCCTTCACGATTCTCGCGCGGGCCCGTAGCCAGGTTCGATCGGCCCTCGTGGCATTGCCACGAGGACGCTGCATGTCTACTTCAGTGACTCATGAGCGCCTCATCGCCGCCCTCCCCGCACCCGCGCTTCCGATGACCAGCAGCAGGGCGGTGAGCGCCCAGCGTCGCTGTTCGACCGCCACCGGCTGGGCAACCACCGCCTCCGGCTCCTTCTCGGGCGGCGAGACAAACCTCACCGGCGTGGGGACCGGGACGGGTGGACTCGGCGGCGGTTCCACGGGTGACGGAATCGGGGCCGGCGGGGGGCTGACCGACACGCTCGGCGGTGGCGGAGGAGGTTCCGGTGGAGGTGACGGTTCAGGGACAGGCGACACAGTCGGCTGCGGGGCCGGGACCGAGGGAGGTGGCGATGGTACAGGCAGCGGCTTCGGCGGCGCGGGAGCAGGTAAGGGGAACGGCGGAGGTGCCGGAGCAGGCAACGGGAGCGGACGCGGGGCCTGCGGAACCGGCGCTTCCCGTCCATCGAACGGGCGGGCCGGAGCGGGCCATTCCAGACCACCGCGAGGCGGTACCGGCACCTGAACAGTCGGCCGCTCGAACGAAGGAACGGCCGGCTTCTCGAACGGCCTTCTCGGCGTGGTCGTCTCCGGTAGATCGGGCCGGTCGCCCTGACCGGGGAGCCCGGGTTCCACGAACGGCCGCCGGGTGACCTCCGGTTCCTCGTACCGCGGCACCGACCGAGGAAGCTGGCCGGTCGTCGCGAGAGGCGGCGGTACGCGTAGCGTCTCCGCGGGTTCCGGTGGGGCGGTGGTCAACGTCCCGATTCGCGGCATGTTTCGCGGTACGACGACGCTCGGTGGCTCGATCGACGGTGATACCGGACCTGGAACCGCACCGACCGATCCGGGCGCGAACAGGCCCACCCCCGCCAGTGCGGCAGCCCAGATCCCTCTCCGCACAGTCTTTTTCACCTCAGTTGCACCAGCACGGCATCGAAGGCCGTCGGTGCGACAGCCGCCGCTCTGCCATAGGGGTTCTGTAGCTCGAAGATGGTGAAGATCATGAACGTCACCACCGCCGCGAAGCTGGCCACCACCACGATGTGAATGCGCGCGCTGGTGCCCGAGAACAGCAGTGACAAACCCACCGACAGAATCGCGCCGAGTGCCAGCGCCAGCCACATCATCGGCGACAGCGCGCTGCCCGCGGCCTCGATCCTGGCTTGCCTTGCCTCGTAGACCTCCCACAGCCGATCGGCTGCCGCGATCTGACGCGAACGTTGCCATTCGTCGGTGGCGGGACTGGCCGCAATGCTGGTGCGCACCGCCGACAACTGGTTCCAAGCCCTGTCATCGACACTCCCACCGGAGCTCATGGCTGGCCATTCGACCTCGATCACCTGGCCGGTATAGGAGTGAACAGCCCTGGTGACGGTGCTGCGGGCCGGCTCGGACAACGCGTCGCCCGCCCACTGCAAGGCGAGCAGCCGGTCTGCCTCGTCCGATGCCGCCTTCGCCGCACCGGCGTTGGTGTCGAGCACGCCGATGAGCAGGAACGACGCGAGCACCACCTGCAGTCCGCCGACGAGCGTGAACACCTGCCCCACCGACTCGTTGGTGGCCTCTCCGTCGCGCCCCTTGCCGCGCCTGCGCAGCAGGTAGGCGGCGGTTCCGGCCAGTCCTGCGGCGACGATCACCCACAGCAGTGCTTCCCACAGCATGTCTCAGTAGTCCTTTGTCGTCGAGGTGAGCGAGGAATGCGCGCGAGCAGGGAGGACACGATGAGGAATCCTGCGACCGTTGAACGCGGAATAGCAAGGGAGCCAACGGTGTCGAGGTTAGGCCGCAGGCAGGAGTGCCGCAATAACCAGGCAAACCATCGACGAGCGCCCCCGATGGCTACCGGATGACCGAAATCGGCAGGCGGGAACCGCCTTCGAGGCAGTCGAGAGCACGGCCCGCGCAACCCGTCCTGGCACGACATCCCGGCGAACCTGGCACGGAATGCGAGTGTCGTCCACGAGGTGACACCGAGATCCGATAGACCGTACTATGTCAGCGAATTACGCTGTTATCCTTGGTTTTTCGAGAGCAACTCCCATTGTCGACAGGTGCAGGCAACCGGTGACGGATCCGCGTCCTACCCGTTTCCGGCGACCGCGCACCCCCAGCGCGGAGGTGGAATATGCACAGCGAGGCGGACGCGCACAGGATCGAGACCGGAGGGCGAACCGAGCGCGGCGAGCAGCACTCCGACCGAACGGAGGCCTTTCCGAGGGTCCCAGCGCCAGAGAAGTCCGTTTTGTTCGAATTGGGGCAATCGGCGAGCGAATTGATTCGACCGGCAACTGTGTGCCCCTTGGAGCGACCGGGCCCCGCCGCCGACCAGGGTGTGGCCCTCCGCGGGACGCCCGATTTGCAGCGGGTGGCGTTCGGCTGCCGCCTGCGCGCCCGGGAGGATTTCGCTGCCACGCTGTGGACCTCGAGCACCGGGTCGGTGCTGGTCGCCCGGCTGCGATCCTCGGACATCACCGCCGAGCGCGGCGCCGGCGTCGGCGACGACCACTACAGCCAATACCTGCAACTGGGTTTGGTGCTGGCCGGGCGGGCCACGCTCGAGCAACGAGGCCACCGATCGACCGCGGTGGCCGGTGAGGCTTTCGCGGTGTGCCTCGACAGCCCGTTCCGGTCGACCCTCGCGCGCTGCGAGGCTCCGGCCACCGATGTGCTGTACCTCTACCTACCGGTCGATTCGCTGACCGCGTGGGGACTGGACGCGGCCGCGGCAGGCGGCTGGTCCTGGCCGCTGTCGCGCGCGGCGGTGTCGGCCTTGATGTTCGGCCGTGATATCGCCTGTGGTGCAACAAGTCCCGACCATCTGCGAATTGTGGCTCGCATCGACGAGATCTTGTTCCGGGCGGCGATAGTCGCGCTGCTCGAACGCGATCTCACGGATGCGACGAGGGAGCTGACAACCGAGGATGTGCTGCGTCGCCGCGCGGCCGACTTCATCGACCGGAATTTCGCGGACCCGGCGGTGAATCCCGATGCGGTCGCGGTCCGGCTGCACGTGAGCAGGCGGACCCTGTTCCGGGCGTTCGAACTCCAGGGCCTGTCCGTGGGGCGGCTCATCCGCACCCGCAGGCTGGCTGCCGCGGCGAGCGCGCTCAGCGATGACACCCGTGGCCTGCGCGACATTGCCGACAGCTGCGGTTTCCGCACGGTCGATCAACTCTCCCGAGCATTCCGCGCCAAGTACGGGGTCACCCCGGCCGCCTACCGCGCCGCACGGCGCAAGGACGCCATGGCCGGATAGTGACTCCGGTAGCTCCACGTCCGACGACGGCCGTGGCACCTGAAGTATTGGAAGACAACCGATCTCGACCGAGGTGATCAAGAGCTCGGCGGCGGCACATCGGCGCCGAGCACCTCCCGGCCGATCTCACCGGCCAGCACCTCGGTCGAGTACGCCATGAGCTGCCCCGCCTCGGCGTCGCGCAGGTGCCGCTGAATGGGCGACTGACGCAGATACCCCGATGCTCCACCCACGCGCACACCCAACTGGGCGACGTCCACTGCCACCTTGTTCGCGAGATACTTCGCCCGCGACAGGGTGGAGAAGAAGGCGGGGCTCGCGCTGTCGGCCTCGCGCAGACCCTGGTCGTAGAGGGCGTGGGCGGCGGCGAGGCGTACCTGTACGTCGGCGACCTCGTGCTGCACCCACTGTTGCTCGGCCAGCGGATTGCCCAGGATCATCCGCGACCGGGCGTGCGCGACCAACGCGGCGAGCGCCGCGTCGGCGATGCCGAGGGAGATGGCGGGCAACCCGGCCGGGATCACCGCGAAATCACCCGGTCCCGGTGCACGACCACGGTATTCGGCGCGCAACACGGTGTTGTCGAAGGCCAGCAGTTGACTGCGGGTCGCGCGCAAACCGAGGGTGTCCCAGATCGGGATGATCGATACGGACTCGTCCGGTATCACCCCGAAGAACGTCGGTGCCCCCGAAACCAGCGCGTTCACGAGCAGGTAGTCCGCGATCTCACTACCGGAGACGAACCGTTTCGCGCCGGTGAGCGACCAGCCGCCCACCACGGGTTCGGCCACCTGCTGTGGTTGCAGAAACCGGTTCCCGCTGCCCGGCTCGGACAACGCGTTGGCGAACCGTTTACCCGCGAGGAACTCCTCGGCGAAGAACGACCCCGCCGAATCCCCGGTCAACTCGGCCAACGCGACGCCCGCACCAGCGTGCATCACCCAGATCGTCGCGATGGACGGATCGGCCTTCGCCAGAATCCGCACCACTGTCCCGAACGACTGATAGCTCGATCCGAGCCCACCCAGCCGCCGAGGCAGCACCGCCCGATCAACCCCGGCATCGTGCAGTGCGGTCAGCTCGGCGACCGGAATCTCGGCCCGCTCGTCATAGCCGGCCGCGTCGGCGGCAAACCCCACCGCCAGTTCGGCCACCCGATCCAGGATCTCCTGTTCGCCCACCCCTCGCGACGACCCGACCTGCGCGCTGCTCACGAATTACCCTCCGCTCACAAGGAATTCGATCGCCGCGATACCTGCGGAGATCATCCGACCAGAATACGCAGCGCGCCGGGCTGGAAGAAGCCGCCGAAGGCATGTCCACGACCGTCCTCAACACCTCCGGTCGGCGCGAAGTGCCACGACGATGGGATTCTTGTCCAGTGTCGGATCAGAACGTGTCGGTGGACCGGAGTCCCATGGGAAAATGGTCACAACAATAGACGATCCGATAGCTCAGCTGCTCGGGCAAACGGCGATGGTCGCTGTCATGCTGTCTCTCTGATCGGATGGATTCCCTCCGACCTCCCCATGATCAGCGATCGCGCAGTAATCACTGACGCCCTCGGCGTTCGCAAGGCGGTGCGGCTCGCCTCGACCGGTTGACCGGTCGAGGCGAGCCTTCCCCGTGCACCCACGCGCCGCCGCCACGTCGCGGGGGCAGGATCCATCCTAGGCGCTGTAGCCTCTCGCACAGCGATGCCGCGCCCATTCCCGATCGCTCCGGGGATCGAATCCCCTGCGCACCTCAATGGCAAGTGACACAAGCCCTTTGCCTACATTCCGCACAACCGGGACCGCGATCTCGACAAAAGTCACGGTCCATCAGTCGGGATCCGCGGCCGGGCGGTAGGCGCGGACGACGAGGTGGGCGGCCTCGGTGCAGATCGTTGCGGCGTCGTCGGCACGCAGTGGGATCGTGCCGTACATCGAGGCGTGCAGACCCTGTTGGACGAGCAGTGAGACGAACTGCCGAGCGGCGGTCGACGAATCGTCGACATCGAGCTCACCTCGTTCACTGCGGCGACGCAGCAGGTCGGCGATCTGCGTGACGAGCTGTTTCGGTTCGCCGTCCGCGCAGGCAGGGCGCAGGGACGGGATGCGGGCGACCTCGCTGATGACCAGGCGGCGCAGCGCGGAGGCGCGCTCGTCGAGCAGGACGCGCAGGACGAGGTGGCCGATCTCGACGAGAGCGGTGGTGGCATCGAGATCGTCGGCCTGATCCGCGCCGGTGATGTCTGTGCCGAAGTTCGCGGCGACACGGCTGCGTTCGTCGTCCACGGCGGCCAGGAACAGGGTCTGTTTGTCGCCGAAGTGGTTGTAGGCGGTTTGTTTCGCCACGCCGGCTCGTTCGGCGATCACGTCGAGGGTCGCCCGCTCGTAGCCGTCTCGCAGGAACGTATCGATCGCGGCATCGAGGATGGCTCGACGTTTACCCGGGTCGCCGCCGGGTGGGCGGCCACCGGATCCACTCGAGCGTATGGCCGATGTCGACATGTCCGTCTGCGCCTTTCGTGGTGAGTGACCCGCGTCACCAACAGTACGGGTGGACGAGTCAGTCTATCTACTATTTACTGGACTGGACCGACTAGTCTAATCAACTCACCCTGGAGGGTTTCATGGCGGCGACGGTATCGACCGAGCAGCTGGCACTGGACGCGGAAGCGCAGGACTTGTTGTTCCGCACCGCCCGCACGGCCAACACCTTCACCGACGAGCCGGTGACCGACGAACAGTTCCGCGCCATCTACGAACTCGTGAAATTCGGGCCGACCTCCATGAACCAGCAACCCCTTCGCGGCGTCCTCGTGCGCTCCTACCAGGCGAGGTCGCGCTTGGTCGAGGCCATGACAGATCGCAACAAGGACAAGACCGCGCAGGCGCCACTGGCAGTCGTGCTCGGGGCCGACCTCGATTTCCACGACGAGCTGCCCAAACTGGTTCCCTTCATGGAGAACCCGCAGAACGTCTTCGCCGACCCGGCGGTGCGCGAGAAGTCGGCCACGTTCAACGCGGCGTTGCAGCTGGCGTACCTGATCATCGGAATCCGGGCCGCGGGTCTCGCGGCAGGCCCGATGGTCGGATTCGACGCCGACGCCATCGCCCGGGAGTTTTTCCCCGACGGCAGGCACGCACCGCTGTGCGTCATCAACATCGGCAAGCCAGGCCCGGACGCCTGGATGGGCCGCCTTCCCCGGCTGGAGTACGACGAGGTCTTCGGCACTGCCTGAACATCGCGGTTCGCCGCACGTCTGATCAGTGGTTAGGTGAAAATGACTGCTACATCGATTCTTTCGACGGTGCCTGTACCGCATGCGGTACGCGACGCCGAGTCGGTACCACAAATTCTCCTGCACGCCGCGCGCCATCATCCGACCAGCGGCACGACCTATTTGCAACGCACTGCCGACGCACCCGCGGTTCGGGTCCATCGTTCCCATCCACAACTGCTCGACGACGCCTTGCGGCTGACCGGCGCGCTGCGCGACCAAGGGCTGCGACCACAGTCGAAAGTCGTTCTCCTGCTCGATGATCACGAAGACTTCGTCACCGTGCTGTGGGCTTGTTTCCTCGGCGGGTTCGTCCCGTGTCCCATGGTCGCCCAGCCCGCCGACCCGACGCGCTGGGCGAGCGCACTGCGCCATGTCGGCGAACTGCTCGAAGGCCCACTGGTGGTGACATCGCTCGCGATGCGCGACACCATGCCCGCCGTGTCAGGACTGGCGCCGGTGACGGTGGAATCCCTGCGGACGGGCGAACACCCACCGTTCGTGCACCACGCGAGCAGCGATGATCTCGCGCTGCTGGTCCTCACCTCCGGATCCACCGGAAACGCCAAAGCGGTGTCACTCACCCATGCCAACCTGCTCAGCTCCATGGCTGGCAAGTCGGCGGTGCAGCACCTCACCCCGGCCGATACCACCTTCAACTGGATCTCGTTCGATCACGTCGCGGCGCTGCTGGAAACACATCTGCTTCCGCTGTATTCCGGAGCGCAGCAGATCCATGCTCCGAGCGAGATCGTCGCCGACGACCCGATGCAGTTCCTGCGGATCATCTCCCGCCACCGGGTGACCATGACCTTCACACCGAATTTCCTACTGGGCCAGTTGAATGCGCTGTTCGAACCAGATAGCGACAGCGACCTACTCGATCTGACATGCCTGCGCCACATCGTGAGCGGTGGCGAAGCCAATGTGGTCGCGACAGGACAGACGTTCTTGCAGACCTTCGCCGCCTGCGGCCTGCACGACGCCGCGTTGTGGCCCGCGTTCGGGATGACCGAGACCTGCGCGGGCAGCATCTACAATCGCGATTTCCCGAGTGCCGACACCGGGCAGGAGTTCGCCGCTGTCGGGCATTCGGTGCCCCGATTGCAGCTGCGGGTCGCCGACGACGAAGACCTGTCACTACCCGACGGTGCGACCGGCGAGGTGCAACTGCTCGGACCGATGGTCACTCACGGCTATTTCAACAACGCGGACGCCACCCACGAGGCTTTCACCGCCGACGGCTGGTTCCGCACGGGCGATCTCGGGCGGCTGGCCGACGGCAGGCTGACGCTCGTCGGGCGCAGCAAGGACAGCATCATCGTCAACGGCGTCAACTATTTCAGCCACGAGATCGAAACGGCGATCGAGGAACTCGACGGCATCTCCCCCGGCTATGTCGCCGCGTTCCCGACGCGGCGCCCCGGCAGTGACACCGAACAGCTCGTGATCGCCATCCACGCCGAGACCGGGGCCGACGAAGCCGGTCTGCATCGCCTGCTGACCGCGGTGCGTTCCACGGTCGTGCTGCTGTGCGGGTTCCGGCCCGGATTCATCCTGCCGCTGGACAAGGCGGACTTTCCCAAGACGAGTCTGGGTAAGACCTTGCGGCCACGCATGCGCCAACGGCTCGAATCGGGTGGCTACGACCAGGTCATCGCCGACACCGCGGCTGTCACAACCCGTCAGCTCGGCGGATATTCGGCACCGGAGGGCAACACCGAGTCGATCCTGACCGGTGTCTACGCGGAGCTGTTCGATCTTCCGGTCACCGAAATCAGCGTCACGGCAAGCTTTTTCGATCTGGGTGGCACCTCGCTCGACATCCTTCGATTGCAGCAGCAGATCGCGCGACGCTTCGAGGTGGCGACCCTGCCGATCATCGCCATCCTGACCGCCCCGTCGGTGCGGGAGCTGGCCGCCATCGTCGACGGCGGCGGCGACGGACCGCGCCGATACGATCCGATCGTGGCGTTGCAGACCAGTGGCGACAAGACGCCGCTGTTCTGTGTCCACCCCGGCGTCGGCGAAGTCCTGGTCTTCGTCAACCTGGCGAAGTACTTCGTCGGCGATCGGCCGTTCTACGCGCTGCGCGCCCGCGGATTCAACAGCGGTGAGGAGCCGTTCCACACCTTCGACGAGATGGTCGATGTCTATCTCGATGCCATCCGCCGACGGCAACCGCACGGACCGTATGCCCTCGCCGGTTACTCCTTCGGTGCCGCGGTGGCTTTCGAGATCGCCAAGCGACTCGAGGCCGAGGGTGAGCGGGTCGATTTCCTCGGCAGCTTCAACCTGCCACCGCATATCAAGTACCGGATGGACGAGCTGGACTTCACCGAGACCGCGGCGAATCTGGCGATGTTCCTCGACCTGATCAGCAAGCGGCAGGCCGCCGAATTGCCCGCCGAGCTGCGCGCACTGCCCAAGAGCCGGCAGCTCGCACGCCTGATCGAGCTCGCCCCACCCGAACGGATCGCCGAACTCGATCTGGACCTGACGAAGTTCACGGCATGGGCCGAGCTCGCCGACGGTCTCACCGGCCTGGGCCGCACGTATTCGCCCAGTGGTGCCGTGCGCTCGATGAGCGTGTTCTGCGCGGTTCCCCTGCGCGGCACCAAACAAGACTGGATCGACAACGAACTCAGCCGGTGGGACGAGTTCACCACTGAACCCAACCGCTACATCGACGTCCCCGGCGAGCACTACACGCTGATGGGGCCACGGCACGTCACCGCGTTCCAGTCCGTTCTGCGCAAGGAACTCGACCGGGCACTCGCCGACGCCGACCGATAGGGAGAAACACGTTGCACGGCAAGAAGATTCTGATCACCGGCGGGACCGGGCAGGTCGCCAGACCTGTCGCCGAGGCGCTCGCCGCAGACAACGAGGTCTGGTGTCTCGGCCGCTTCGGGACACCGGGTGTCGAAGCCGAACTGCGCGAGGTCGGTGTGATCACGCGTCAGTGGGACATGAACGACACCACCGCCGCGGGCTACGAACAGCTGCCCACCGATTTCACCCACGTACTGCACTCCGCGGTCCATCGCGGTGACGGCAGCGATTTCGAGGACGCGCTCGGCATCAACGCCACCGCCTGTGCGCGGCTCATGACACATTGCCGCACCGCCGAGTCGTTCCTGTTCGTCTCGACCGGCGCGCTCTACAAACGGCAGACCCTCGAACACGCCTATCGCGAATCCGACCCGATCGACGGCGTCGCCGACTGGCTGCCCACCTACCCGGTCGGCAAGATCGCCGCCGAAGGTACCGTGCGGGCGATGGCCAACGTGCTCGAACTCCCGACCACGATCGCCCGGCTCAACATCGCCTACGGTCCCGGCGGATACGGCGGTGTGCCGATGCTGTATTTCCAGCGGATGCTGGCCGGGGAACCGATTCCGGTTCCGCTGGAGGGGCAGAACTGGTGTTCGCTGCTCTACACCGACGACCTCGTCGCCCATGTTCCCGAGCTGTGGAACGCGGCGTCGGTGCCGGCCAGGCTCGTCAACTGGGGTGGTGACGAATCGGTGGGTATCACCGACTGTGTGCGATACCTCGAAGAGCTCAGCGGTATCGAGGCGAAACTCGTCCCCGCCGAGGTCACCCGTGAGACCTACCAGTTCGATCCCGAACTGCGCCGGTCCCTCACCGGCCCGTGCACGGTCGACTGGCGCGACGGTATTCGTCGCACGCTCGCCGCGCACCACCCGGCGCACGTGCGTCAGGTGACGCCGTCATGAGCCGCGCACAGGTGACGACGCCGAACATCGAGGCCATCCGCACGTCCTACGACGGTTTCGCCACGCGCGATGTCGGCAAGATCCTGTCCGTCATGCACGACGACGTGGAATGGGTCCACCCGGACGGCATGCACAAGTACGGCCTCGGCGGAACCAAGATCGGCCACGACGGAATCAAGCAGTTCCTCGCCCATGTTCCGTCGGTACTCGGCGGCATGGCGCTCGATCCGGTCGAGTTCATCGAACAGAACGACCGCGTCATCGTCATGGGCACCCGCCGGGTCACCGCCCGCAGCGGGACGATCACCACCCTGCCGTTCCTGCATTCCTGGACCATGCGCCACGGCAAAGCCACCCGGATGGAAGACATCTTCGACACCGTGGCCTTCCACGCCGCCATCGAAAGCTGACACCGACCGCGCCGTGGGCTGCCCACGGCGCGGTCACGGCACGTGTAGCTATCGAGGTCCAGCGACTTCGGGTTGATCCAAGTTGTCGATCGCCTCGACGACGCCGCCAGCGCTGCGGCCGAACACTGCGTCGAAGAATGTGCGTAGCGAGGTGCGCTGCAGGTCGATGGATCGTTGTGGGTCGATCCCACCGACCGCCTTCGCTGTTGTGGTGGCGGGCAGTAGTCCTGCGGCGGTGAGTTGGGGCAGGATCGTTTGCTGGTCGCTGAAGGACATGTGCTCGGTGTCCGCGACGCGCTGGGGAATCTTCACCCCGGAGTTGTTGGGCCAGTTCGGTTCCCAGCCTGCGTTTCCGTACCACGGCGAGGCGCCGCTGGCGAGCATCAGCACTGGCTGGGCTGTCCCGTCGGTAGCGACCGAGCCCAGAATCGGCCCGTCGAAGTTGACGCCGGCGCGAATCCTGGGTTCGTCGTGCAGCGACTGCACTGTGGTCGATCCGCCGAGCGAATGCCCGAACATTCCGACATTGGACAGGTCGAGTCGCTCGGTCAGCCCGACGGGCAACCTCGCTGCCGACTGCCGGTCGGTCGTCGCAGCGGCGAGTTCGTCGAGGACGAAACGAGCGTCGGCCACCCGAGTGGGGACCAGAAGATCTCGCAGGACTTCCTGGGGCGAATCGAGAGGAACGACCGTGTGCTCGACCCGGCCATCAGGGAAGTGGACGGCGAAGGCCTCATGAGTGTGGTTGATCGCGGCAACGACGTAGCCGTGGCTGGCGAGATCCTCGGCTTGCGCGGTGCTCCAGCCGGTGGCGTCACCCATGCCGGGAGAGTTCAGCAGGACCGGGAACGGCCCACCAGCTTCGCGAGCCGGTCGGTTCGGGTAGCTGTGGCTCGGCCCCAGGGACCATCGAGCTTCGGGCACCCCGAGGCCGGCGAGGTAGGCCTCCTGTGCTGAGCGGCCGCCGGGCGCCATCCACGCCGCCGCGACCGCGTCACCGGCGGGCTGCGCCGGGTACCAGATCTGTACGAGGAGTTCGCGCGTGGCACCGGTCCAGGGATCGGCGCGGCGAGAGTCGCTCACGTGGAGTTCGGTGACGCCGACTGTGTTCGGCCCGGTGGGCGCCGGCAGTGACACCACAACAGGTGCGCTCGGCGCCGCCGGTGGTGTGGCGCAGGATGGCACGACGGCAGTGGCGGCCGCTGTGCACAGCGCCACTGCGATGGTCGCGAGACCTCGGGAACCTTTGCCTGTCAATACAACCCCCCACCCCTGGATCCGGTATCGGTGCCCACCTTATTGGACACAGACCCCCATGTGGCTCCTCGAAGGTCCCTCGCCCGCTCGACTGTTCCCCGCATCGACCGGACAGCGGTCAATTGTCCAGTTTCGCTGCAGCAGTGGCCAACTCAAGCTACCCTCCGGTTCGCCTCCATCTGCGGCGTCCGGCAAGTACCGTAATAGTCGGCTGTGTTCGTCGAACCCGGCCGTTGGTATCGAGTGGGTGTAGGAGTGAAGAGTCGGTGAGTCCTACGGTATCTGAGTCGGAGTTCGAAGATCTGTCCCGCCGGGCCGCGATCGACGGCACCGCACCGAGAGTCGGCGCGATCATCGATCGTGGTGGGCAGATACTACTTCTCGAGCGCCACGACACCGGTCCGATCAAGGCACCCTTGAAGCTGCCCGGTGCGACGGTGATGCCGGGAGAATCCCTCGCAGCGGCGGTCGCCCGCGGCGTGCTCGAGGAAACTGGGCTGATGGTCACCGGCATCCGCCACCACGTCGGGGATTTCGACTACCTGTCCCCCGACGCACACCCGGTTCGCCGTCTGCATTTCGCCGTCGATGTCGCCGCGACACACCCGATCCACCTCACCGCGCACGCCCGCTACATCTGGGCACCACTCGATGGTGAGCTGCCGGTGACATCGTCGATCCGCGGCATCCTCGATACCTACCGCAACCTCGTCCTCGGATGAAATCCAGGTCTCGGCGTCACTGAACGAGGTCCGGGAATTCGTCGCCCCCGGTCCGGTGGTGCCGACTCGTCGACACCGACGGCAGCCGCTCGGGGTCGGTACCAGTTCGCGGACCTCTCACGGCGGATCAGGGGGTGACGATCGGGAAAGCCGGATCGAACTCGTCGAGGAGCGTGCCGAAGGTGCTGAGGACCGCCGGATCGCCCGTGATCGTGATCTTGCCGCTGTCGGCGAGGGGGACCGCAGTCTCCGGCTTCAACAGTGTCGAGACCAGGAACGGCTTCGGTCCGGACACTGCTACCTGTGGGTTGTCGGACTTGCCTCGGCGTGCGTTGAGCACGCCGCGGCGAACCCACATCGTCCATTGCTCACCGGCATCGGTGAAGTCCAGATCGAGGCGCAGGTCCACCTCGGCGGCACGTTCGCCGATGATGTGCACCGCGACGAAGTCGAACAGGATGTCGATGGGCATGGCCAAGATGGTGTCCTGGCTGGCGATCACATACGGCGGTGGCTGAGTACCCTCACGCAGTTCGAGTGCGGCCGAGAGGAAGATCCCGCGCCACTGCGGACCCTCTGCCTGATAGCCCATCTGCTCGTAGGCGTCGGCTTGCAGGTCTTTGGCTCGCTGGTTGTCGGGCTGGGCGAACACCAATTTGTGCAGGATCTCGGCCGCCCAGCGGTAGTCGGCCGTCGCGATCGCACGCTCGCCCTCGGCGAGAATGTTGTCGGCGCCGGCGAATTCGACGAACCGAGTTGCCGCGTCCACGGGCGTGTGGGGGTGCAGCGAGACCGGATCGCCGTCCCACATTCCGAGTTCCTTGGTGTACACCGCGCGCACATCGTGGTGCAGGGTGCCGTGGTAGCCGCGGTTGGCCCAGTTCCGGCCCAGCTCGTCGGGCAGTTCGATCACCTCGGCGGCCTCGAGCGGGGTGTAGCCCTTGTTGGCCAATCGCAGGGCCTGGTCGTGAATGAACTTGTAGGTGTCGCGCTGAGATTCCAGCAGGGTGGTGACGTTCTCGTTGCCCCAGACCGGCCAGGTGTGAGGGCCGTAGTGGACCTCGACGTCGTCACCCCACCGCTCCAAGGTCTCGTCGAGATAGCGGGCGAAGTTGCGGGCGTCGCGGGTGCGGGCGCCGCGCAGCGTCTGGATGTTGTGCAGGGCATGGTTGGCATTCTCGGCGCAGGTCAACGCCTTCAACTGCGGAATCCAGATGTGCATCTCCTCCGGCGCCTCGGTGTCGGGGGTGTAGAGGAATTCGAACTCGACGCCCGCGATCTCGCGCCGTTGCCCGGATTCGGTGATGAGGTCGGTGGGTGAGATGTAGGAGATCGACGGCCCGTTCGTCGACGCGATACCGATACCGCAGGTGACGAACCCACGTTCACCGGGCGGCAGCAGCGCGCCGAAAGCGTAGAAGCTTCTGCGCGCCATGGCATTACCGGCGACGACGTTCTCACCGATCGCGAACTTGTCGAACTGCAGACCCGGGGCGATGATCGGCACTTTGCCCGACGCCACATCCTCTGCCGAGACCACCCCCTTCACGCCGCCGTAGTGGTCGACATGGGTATGGGTGTAGATCACCGCCGCGACGGGTTTGTCGGCGACGTGTTCACGAATGAGGTCCATGCCCTGCCGCGCGGATTCGACACCGGCCATGCAGTCGATGACGATGATGCCGTCCTCGCCCTCGATCACCGTCAGGTTCGCGATGTCGTTGTCTCTGACCTGGTAGACACCCTTGGTCACCTCGAACAGCCCGCCCATGCTGATGAGCTGCGATTGCCGCCACAGGCTGGGGTTCACCGAGTCCGGAACCGGCGGGTCACCACGGAGGTAGTCGAACTCGGCGGGGTCGAAGACCACCTGGTCGGGATCGGCGTCGGAGTAGACGGTGCCGGGAAGTGGAGCGATGAGCCCCCGCTGCGCATCGGCGAAGTCGGCCCGGTTCTCCAGGTCGTAGAGCTGCGTCGCGGCGTGGTTGATATCCGTTGTCGCGGCGCTCGCGGGCTTCGGCTTCTCGCACATGCAGCGCTCCTGTCGGGGTCCGGGAACCGTCGGGATCGACGATCGTCCGGCACCGCCGAGATCGCATCACACGAATTGGGTGAACCTCACAGATCGGCATGTCACCGGTCGATGGCCAGGTACTGCAGTTCCTGGTATTCCTCCAGCCCGGTGCTGCCACCCTCCCGTCCCAGTCCGGAGGACTTCATTCCGCCGAAGGGCGCGGCCGGGTCGGAGATTGCGCCGGTGTTCACGCCGACCATGCCGGTCTGCAGGCTCTCGGCGAATTCGAGGGTGTCGCCGAGGTTTTCGCCGAAGACGTACCCGGCCAGGCCAGAGTCGGTGTCGTTGGCCAGTTGCAGGGCCTCGGCCGGGTCTGTGAAGGTGCGGATCGCGGCGACGGGGCCGAATACCTCCGAATTCCAGAGCCGGGTTCGGGTGTCGACGTCTGTCAGGACCGCCGGTTGCACGAAGTAACCGGATCCTGCGGTGTCGGTTCCGACGGCGTGCAGGTGTGCGCCCTGGCTGACCGCTTCGTCGACGAGCGCGGTGATCCGCTGTACCGCCGCGTCGTCGATCACGGGTCCGATGCGGGTGGCTCGGTCGAGGCCGTCGCCCACCGGCAGCGCGGAAACGGCGGCGAGGAACCGGTCGGTGAACTCCGCTGCCCGCGATTCGTGGACCAGGAAGCGGTCGGCGGCGACACAGGTCTGGCCCGCATTGCGCAGTTTGGCGAGCACCGCGCCGCCGACGGCCTTGTCCAGGTCGGCGGACTCCAGGACGACGAAGGCAGCGTTGCCGCCGAGCTCCATCGAAACCCGCAGGACTCCTTGCGCGGCTTGGGTCAGCAGGATGCGGCCGACGGCGGTGGAGCCGGTGAAGGTGAGCTTGCGCAGCCGCCGGTCGGTGAGAATCCGCGCCGACACCAGCGGCGCGCGCGAGGTGGTGACACAGTTGACGACGCCTGATGGCACGCCTGCCTTCGCCAGGATCTGCATGAATGCCACTGCGGTGAGCGGGGTTTGGGGTGCGGGCTTGAGAACAACGGTGCAGCCCGCGGCGAGGGCGGGGGCCACCTTGCGGGTGACCATGGCCAGGGGGAAATTCCACGGTGTGATCGCGAAAACCGGGCCCACCGGCTGTGTGCGGACAGCGATGCGGCGGCCACCACTCGGTGCGCGGAAGTACGCTCCGCTGCCACGGGTGGCTTCCTCGGCGAACCAGCGCAGGAATTCGGCGCCGTAGGCGACTTCGCCGCGTGCCTCGGCGAGCGGTTTGCCCATTTCCAGGCTGATCGTGTGGGCGATGCGCTCGGTGTCGGCATGCAGCAGGTGGAACGCGCGCAGCAGGATGTCGCTGCGGTGGCGCGGATCGGTGGCCGCCCAGTCGTCCTGGGCGGCGACCGCGGCGTCCAAGGCGGCCGAGGCAGTCCGGTCGTCACCATCGGCGACGGTGGCGACCTCTTCGCCGGTGGCGGGGTTGCGCACCGGCATCGTCGCCGCGCTGTGCACCCAGTCGCCGCCGATGAACTGGGCGACCGGGAGGTCGGAAAGGGTGGATGTCATCGTGGCTCCATGTCGGGTTCGAAGACGATCACCTGACGCACCGCCGCGCCGTCGGCGAGTTGATCCATCGCCTCGTTGAGGTCGTCGAGGCCGATGCGGGCGGAGATCAGTTTCTCGACCGGTAGCCTGCCCGCCCGCCACATCTGCTCGTAGCGCGGGATATCGCGCGCCGGCACCGCGGAGCCGAGGTAGCTACCGACCACGGTGCGGGCTTCCGCGGTGAACATCAGGGGTGACAGTGTCACAGTGGCCGACGGGGCGGGCAGACCGACGGTGACGGTGGTTCCACCGGGAGCGGTGGCCAGAAAGGCGGTTTCGAACGCGGCGGGGTGACCAGCGCACTCGATCACGTAGCGCGCCCGGATCCCCTGTGCCGCAACCTGTTCGGGTGTGCAGGTTTCGGTCGCACCGAGGTCGCGGGCGGCCGCGAGCTTGGCGGGCAGACGGTCGACCGCAACGATGCGCCGCACCCCGATCGCGGAGGCGGTGAGCAACGCGGCCATGCCGACGCCGCCCAGCCCCACCACCATCAGGTCGTCCTCCGGTCCCGGGTCGGCGACATTGAGCACGGCGCCGCCCCCGGTCAGGACGGCGCACCCCAACAGTGCCGCGACCTCGGGCGGCACGTCGCGGCCGACTGCGACGACCGAGGCCTGGTCGATCACCGCGTGCGTGGCGAACCCGGAGACGCCGAGGTGATGACGCACGGGCCTGCCGGCCCTGGTCAGTCTGCCGGGGTGGTGCAGGAGCTCGCCTGCCGTGTTCGACCGGGTTCCTTCGGTGCAGGGCAGCTCACCGCCGCGGGCACACGCCGCACAGCGCTCGCACCGCGGCAGGAACGACATCACCACCCGGTCACCCACTGTCAGATCGTCGACCTGGTCGCCGAGTGCCACCACGATGCCCGCCGCCTCGTGGCCGAGCAGCATGGGCAGCGGCCGCGCCCGATTGCCGTCGACCACACTGAGATCGGAATGGCACACACCGGCCGCTTCGATCCTGACAAGTACCTCGGTGGGGCCCGGCTCGTCGAGTTCGAGGTCGTAGACCCCGATCGGGCGCGACGACGCGAACGGCCGCGGCCGGTCGGGGTGGTCGAGAACCGCGCCACGGATACGCATCAGATCTTCGCTTTCCGGTGCTCGCCCAGCGGACCGGACAGGTAGCGCAGGTGATCGTTCGTGTCGCCCAGGGTGTGTTCGATGGTGGTGAGCCGGGCGGTGTAGTGCCCGACCGGGTATTCGGCGGTCATGCCGATTCCGCCGTGCAGCTGTATGGCCTCCTGGCCGATGTGTTTGCCGGAGAGGTCGATTCGCCGTTTCGCACGGGAAGCCACCGTCGGATCGATGACGCCGTCTGCCAAGGACATCGCCGCGTACAGGTTCATGCTGCGGGCCAGTTCCAGCGCGACGTACATGTCCGCCGCCCGGTGGGTGAGAGCCTGGAAGGTGCGCAGCGCGACACCGAACTGCTTGCGGGTCTTCAGATACTCGGTGGTGAGTCGCAACGCCTCGGCCATCGCACCGACCGCTTCGGCGCCCAGTGCGGCCTGCGTCGTGATCACGGCTTCGTCGATGATCGCACCGGCGTCGAGGTCGGCGCCGAGCAACTCGGCGGGCGCACCACGGAATTCGATCTCGGCGCCACTACCTCCGTCGTAGGTGCGGTAGGCGGTGCGCACGACCGCCGTCTCCTCGGCATCGACCAGGAACAACGCGGTCTCGCCGGTGGGTACCACGGCCGAGACGATCAACCGGTCGGCCCGATCTCCCGAGGGCACAGGACTTTTGCGACCGGTCAGCGTCCACCGGTCACCGTTGGCGACGGCCAGGGTTTCCGAACGCGTGTCCGGCCAGCGGACGCCGGGCTCGGCGTGGGCGAAGGCGAACAGCTGCTCGCCGTCGACGATTCCGGGCAGCAGGGACGCACGCTGGTCTGCGGTGCCGGCCCGGCCGATCACGAGGGCGGGTAGCAGGGCGCAGTCGAAGATCGGTTCCGGCGCCAGGGTGCGGCCGATTTCCTCCAGCGCGAGCATCGTTTCGATCGGGCCGCCGCCGACGCCGCCGTCCTCGACGGACACGGTCAGCCCGAGCAGACCGACCTCGGCGAAGTCCGCCCACACCTTCGGATCCCAGCCGGGAACATCGGCGATCACCTCCGCGCGGCGTCCGGGAGTGTAATGGCGGGTCAGCACGCTGCGCACCGTGTCGCGCAGCAGGGTCTGCTCAGGGGTGAAGGTGAAATCCATGGCGGTTACTCACAGTCCGAGGATCGTCGAGGCAATGATGGTGCGCTGCACTTCGTTCGATCCTCCGTAGATGGAAGTCTTGCGGTAGTTCAGGTATCCGGCGATGGTGCGACGCGCCCAGTCGTCGGTCTCCCCCACCCGGGCGACGGCAGCGGGGCCCGCGATATCGACGAGCAGTTCGGTGACGGCCTGCTGCAGTTCGGTACCGCGCAGTTTGAGGATCGACGAGACGGGGTTGGGAGCGCCGCCACTCGAACTCGCCGCGACCCGCAGCTGCACCAGCTCGAGTGCCAGCAGTTCGTTGTCGAGATCGGCGATCCGGGCGGCGAAGGTCGCGTCGTCGAGGAGCGTGCCGGTGCCGAGCCTGGTCTGGGCGGCATATTCCTTCGCCAGCTCCAGGCGGACCTCGGTCTGCCCGACCGCGGCAATGCCGGTGCGTTCGTTGCCGAGCAGGAATTTGGCGTAGGCCCAGCCGTGGTTCTCCTGGCCGACCAGCTGATCGGCCGGGACGCGCACGTTCTCCAGGAACACCTCGTTGACTTCGAAGCCGCCGTCGATCAGCTCGATCGGCCGCACCGTCACGCCGGGGGTGTCCATGGCAAACAGCAGCATCGAGATGCCTGCCTGCTTCTTGGGCGCGGTGGGATCGGTGCGGACCAGGCAGAACATCCAGTCCGCGCTCTGCGCGGCGGTGGTCCAGGTCTTCTGCCCGTTGACCACGTAGTGATCACCGTCGCGCACCGCGACGGTGCGCAGCGAGGCCAGGTCGGAGCCGGCGTCGGGCTCGGAAAAGCCCTGGCACCACCAGATGTCGAGATTCGCCGTCGCGGGCAGGAATCGGGCCTTGAGCTCGGGCGAGCCGAACTCGGCGAGTACCGGGCCGATCATGTTCGTGTTGAAGGTGAGTGGCTCGGGCACCGAGGCGAGCTGCATTTCGTGATGCCAGATGTGGTGCTGCACGGCCGACCAGTCCCGGCCACCCCACTCGACGGGCCAGTGGGGTACGGCCAGCCCGGCGGCGTTGAGGATGCGCTGAGTGGTGACGAAGTCGTCTTTGCTCAGCTCGTGCATGTGTCGGTTCCGCCCGCGGATGTCCGCGGGAATCTCACGGCGGAAGAAGGCTCGCAGCTCGTCGCGGAAGGCGAGCTCGTCCTCGGTGAAGGCCAGTTGCATGGTCCAGTATGTTACATAGAGTTCTGCGTGTATCAAATGGAGGTAGGGACCCGGCACATGAGCACTTCCTTCGCAACGTCTCGATCCGGCAGCGTGCAGCGCGGTCGGCTCATCACCGCCGCGCGGACGACGTTCACCGCGCACGGCTATCACGGCACCACGATGGACACCGTGAGCGCCGTTGCCGACGTCACCAAACCCGTTCTCTACCGCCACTTCTCCACCAAGAGCGAGCTCTATCTCGCGGTGATCCTGGAGTATCTGGACGACGTCGCGGACAGGCTGCGCAACGCCCACGACGCGGCGACCTCAGACGTCGACCAGGTGCGGCACTGCGTGACGGTGCTCTTCGATCTCGTCGAGTCCGGCCCGCATTCCACATCGGAGCTGGTTTTCGGTGCAGGGGCCGTCGGCGACCACACCGTCGAGTCCCGAATCGCCAGGGCACTGGCGGATTTCGTCGACACGCTGGCCACTCACCTGCACCCGCACGAAAATCGGTCGCAGCGCACCCGCCTCCTCGCCGCCGGACTCATCGGCGCGACCCTGGCGGCGGCACACGAATGGCACCGCCTGCGGCAACCGATATCGCGACAGGCGGCGCTGGACACCCTTGCCGCGTGGTACTGCTCGCGCCTGCGCGACAGTGGCGACTAAGCCCGAAGCAGGGCAGCCTGGACGCGACTCAGCCGCTCCACGTCACCCTGAAATCCGGCCACCGCGTCGTTGTACAGGAACGCCTCCCACAGCCGGACCAAGGCATACGCCAGGGTGGCGCGATCGATCGGCGGCTGATAGCCCTGCTCCTCGGCGCGCTCGAGCAGACCTTCCACGATCGAGACCGCCGCCGGGTGCACCACCCCGTCGCTGCGGGTGATCACGCGCAGTGCCGACGTGGATTCCTGATCGAAGTAGGTGCGCAGCGAACCGTCTTCGACCAGCCAGTGAATGGCGCGGTCGAGGATCTCCACGAGCCGTTCCCCGCCGGTGGCGGTGCTGCGCCGTTCGGCGTAGGCGACCATGCGCTCGAGCTGGCGCGCCAAAGCGGCCCCGAGCAGCCCGTCCCGGGAACCGAACCACCGGTAGATACTGGTGCGGCCCAGACCGAGTTGGGCGGCAATGGCATTCGCGTCGACTCGATGACCCGCCAGGAAGACCTGCACGGCAGCGTCCAGCACGTCGTCACGGCTCGCCGCGGCCGGGCGGCCGGGAGCTCGGGTTCCTTCGGTGCGTGCCACGCCGACAGCATAGAGCGCGCCGGGGAACGGACTATGCGCCGTCGCTGTCCTCGCGCAGAGAACCGATCATGCTCCGCAGGATCCGGAACGCGCCCGACTGCTCGGCCTCGGTCATGCCGGCCAGCATTCTGACCTCGACGGACCGGACCGCCACGGTGGCCTGCTCGAGACTCCGTCGTCCGCGAGGTGTGAGCCGCGTGGGAAGAACCTTCCCGACGGGCGCCGCCGCGGGCCTGGTCACATAGCCGTCTCGTTCCAGGGTCTGGAGCAGCACGTTCATCGTCTGCCGGGTGACGAACGCGCCCCGCGCGAGCTCGGAGTTCGACAAGCCCGGTCGCTGAGCCAGCAGCTCGAGGCAGGAGTAGTGCGTCACGCTCATCCCGAGCGGGCGCAGCACTTCCTCCATGGCGATGCGAAGCGCGCTCGACGCCTCTTTCAGCAGGTAGCCCAGTGACGTCCCCAGATCTACTCCGTCTTGACTCATGTCAGTATTCTGACATAGATTGGTTCGTGTCAGGATACTGACACGACTAGAAGGAGTTCATCATGCCCGCCACCGGCCCCGACTTCCTCTCGCTGCAAACACGCGACCTCGACGCTTCCCAGGCGTTCTACGAGCAGTACCTCGGCCTCGTCCGCTCACCGAACGGTCCTCCGCACGCCGTCGTCTTCGAGACGAAACCGATCGCGTTCGCCCTGCGCGACATCGTTCCCGGCACCGATCTCGCCGCCGTTTTCCAGCCCGGCATCGGTGTCGCGATCTGGCTCCACACCACAGATGTCCAGGCCGTTCACGATGCTCTCGCCGCCGACGGTCACACCATCGTCGCCGCACCGATCGACGGCCCCTTCGGCCGAACCTTCACCTTCGCCGACCCCGACGGCTATCACGTCACTCTCCACGACCGCACGTGACGGCCGGCCGATCACCGGCTCCCGCGGCCCTTGTCGACCCCGGCAGCTAGGTCATCCTCGTGTGACGAATCGCCCGAGCAGGGGCACCGCCTCACCGGGATGCTTGGCATCGAAGCCCTCGCCGAGGGCTTGCAGCTGCCAGTCTCCTTCGCCGCGAAAGACCTTCGCCATGGCCATCGCGGTGCACCGCATCCCACCGGTCAGCGAGTATCGGGCCAGTTCGGTGTCGGTCGTGTTGTCCACCAAGCGACAGAAGGCGTTGACGACCTTCTCGAAAGTATGTCCCTGGTACGAGGTCACGATGAACAGCAACGTGGTGACGTGAGCCGGGGCGCGGGTCAGATCGACCAGGATCACCTCGTCGTCGCCCTCCCCCTCACCGGTGAGGTTGTCACCCTGGTGCCGGATCGAGCCGTCTTTGGACACGAGCTGCCCGTAATAGGCGACGTCGACCAGATTTCGGTCGGCGAACATCGCCACCCAGGCGTCGAGGTCGATCTCGATCGCACGGCGCCCGAACAGCCCGCCGCGCCGGATCGGATCCCAGCCCAACCCCATCCGAATGAAGGTCAACGCGACGCCACCGTCTTTGCGCAGCGTGACCCGCTGCCCTTTCGCCAGGCTGACGGGTCGATTCTTCGACAGCCTGACCTCACCGGCGGCGACCGGTGGCGTCGCGCGCGGCGGTGGCGGGTGACCGGCAGTCGCTGGAAGCGGCGGCGGACAGCTCGGGACTGGTGTGGCGGGGTGGGCCGGCGGCGGAGGGTCATCGACCGTGACGCCGTGGTCGGTGACCAAGGCGGCGAATCCACCGGCGTATCCCTGTCCGACCGCGCGAACCTTCCAACTGCCCTGGCGACGGTAGAACTCGACCGCGATCACGATGGACTCGGTCGTCAACCCGTCGATCCGGTACTCGTGCAACCGAATGCCGGATGCGTCTGCCACGAACACCGACGGGGCCGCAATCCGTCCGAACGTGGCACGCGTGTCGTCGAGGGTGATCACCACCCGGATCTGGGCGACATCGGCCGGGACCTGATCCAGCGAAACCGTCAACCCTGACGGTCGCCCCGACGAGGTCGGCTGTAGACGAACGCCGGGCCCTGTCGGCTGGTTGTAGAAGACGAAGTCCGCGTCCGAGCGAACCTTGCCCGCGTCGGTGACCAGTAGCGCCGACAGGTCCGCGGCCGCATCGATCTGCACCGCGACCACGACATCGTGGACGGTCAGCGGGCTGTTCTGCCCTTTCGACAGACTCGTCGACACCGTTGCGCCTCTCACCCCCGAGGAATGCTTGGTTCCACTGTACGAGAAATCATTTCGTACCAGGGCGTGAAAGCTCAACGCCCACAACACCGCAGAGGGGTCGATCGATCGCGGATAGGCTACGGCCATGCATGAACTGGGGACAGGGTTCGGTTACTTGTGGAGCGGGCAGCGGTGGGTCGCGAGCCACGGTCGCTGGTTCGGCTTCGGGCTGTTGCCCGGCCTGGTCACGTTGATCCTCTACATCGCGGTGTTCACCGCAGCGGCGTTCGGTGTCGGGGACTTCACCGCATGGATGTCGCCGTTCGCCGACGACTGGAACTCGCCGTGGCGTGGGCTGTTTCGTGGGTTGCTGGGCGTGGTGTTGTTCGGGTTCGGGGCCCTGGTCGCGGTCGTGGCGTTCACCGCGATCACCTTGGTGATCGGGCAGCCGTTCTACGAGCGACTGTCCGAGCAGGTCGACAGGTCGGAGTCGGCGGACGGCACCGCACCGGAATCGGGCAACGGGTTCGGGCGGGATCTGTGGATATCGACCCGCGACAGTGTTCGCCTGCTGATCAGAGTGCTGGTCTGGGCCGTGCTGTTGTTCGTTCTCGGGTTCATCCCCGTCCTCGGCCAAACCGTCGTTCCGGTGATCGGGATCGGCGTGACCGCCTTCTTCCTCGCGCAAGAACTCACCGCGGTGGCATGGCAGCGTCGCGGCGTCGAACTGCGCGAACAACTGTCCGTCTTGCGCGGACGACGCATGCTCGCCTGGGGCTTCGGTGTTCCGCTCGCCCTTGTCTTCCTGATCCCGTTCGTGGCCGTGCTGCTGATGCCCGGCGCCGTCGCGGGTGCGACGCTGCTGGTGCGCAGCCTCGGCGAGGAGAACCGACCGGACGGTAAACCACTGGTCAGCGAAGCGATGACGACACCGCCCCGATAACCGAGGGCGCTCATGCCGATGTCGTGAGCGCCCCCGATCGCCGCGCCTATCTGGCGCGACCGCAGTTCGAGCAGAACAGCGCGCCTGGACCTACAGGGGAACCGCAACCTTGGCAATCGATGCGGATGTCGAGTGCGCTGCCACAGGATGGACAGAACCGGCCGCCGTCGGTGGTCGCGGCGCAGGTGGGGCAGGCGACGCGCGCGGGAGTACCGAGGTCGTGTTGTCCCGCCCACTCCTGACGCTGAGCCGCCTGGTGGATCTGCGCGCCGCGGGCGGCTGCCTGCGCTTGCGCGATCTGGTGCCCCACCTGCGGCGAGCAGTTGGTGCACTGTCCGACATGGTCGTTCCAGCAGATCCGCGCACACGTCCACGAACCACAGCCCGCACACAGACGGAACTCGCGCGCTACCTCGTCGACAGCCTTGGCGAACGCAGCGTCCTTGGTGCTCGACGCGGAGCCGCCCCAACTGTTGGAGTAGCTGTCCGCGGCCGAAGATACTTTGTGGAGGAGAGGGATTCGGTCCCCGAGCAGATCACGCATCGAGCGCAGCACACCGCGACCCCGAGACAGGTAGTTCTGCTGGAACGCTGACCGGTGGACGGTGGTGCAGCGTTCGCAACGGAACTCCCACTGGAAACCGTTGTCGTTGGACTGGTCGGAACAGTTGCTGGTGAAGACCACCGGTACGGCCATGTGTGTTCGGTTCCTCTTCCGGCGCAGGAGTTTCGGCGTTCGCCGATTCCTTATCGCCGGGGGCCGCGAAGAACGCAACACAACCGCACCACGGCCGGATCAGCCCTTGACCACCTGGGTGCCACCCGCGAACTTGTCGTGCCAGCCCTGTTTGCTCGGGCTCGAACTCACCGTCACCGCGATGCCGATGGCCGCGACGAACCACAGCAGCCCGCCCAGCCAGGGAATCAGGTTCAGCAGCATGTAGGCGTTGCGTTTGGCCGATTCGACGAGATCGGGCTTGACCGCTCCGCCCGCGCCGTTCACATGCAGACCGAGCAGCTTCTTGCCCGGGGTCGATCCGGTCGCCACTTCGAAGACGACGAAGTACAGGAACCCGAATCCGGCGCCGGGCAGGATCGCGATCCAGCTGGGGAGGTCGGTGACTCGCTCGAGGATCCAGAACAGCACGGCGCCGACGATTCCGGCGATGATCCAGTCGATGAACCTGGCCCCTGCCCGACGTCCGATTCCAGCGGGAGTGATGCCGACTGCGTTGGTCATGGTTCCTCCTCGAATACACCAGTCACGGTGGTACACCGAGGATCTCACACACAGCGAATGGCCAGGAGCCGGTCAGTCGGATCGAGGCCACATCGAGTGCGGAGACGACCGCCGCGACCATCGGCACGGCTGACTGACGATCCCGGCGCGTCAGCGGGTGCTGACGCACACCACGTAGCGGCGCTGGTCGTAGACGACACCGCGGTCGCCGATCGTGCAGACGTTCACATCCGTGGTGTCATGCCGGATCTCGAGGACGCGGACCCGACCGGGGATGTCGGCGGCGCAGTCCACGTGCCTCGCCGCGTCCCCCGCCATGTCGAGGCACTCCCCGACGGTCCAGTCGATGTCCAGGCAGAGGGTTTGGTCCACACCGCCGGGCAGTGTCCGAGGTTGGGCGCGGTCGACGTCGCCCGGGCAGTGCCCGCCCACCGACGCCAATTCCGTCACCTTGTAGCGGGAGTTGATGTCGCCGCACGAGACCTGGCGAATATCGTCCGGACTCGCATTCAAATCCACACAATCGCCGGCACGCAGTTCCACCCAGGGAATCCGCGTCGCGGATTTGGTCAAAGTCGACACGACGCTGCCAGAAACATCGGTAATAGTTCCCAGCGGTTGAGTCGCCGAAACCTCGCTCGGCAAAGTTTTTTCAGCGGAGGCATTCTCAGGCCCGTCGGGCTCCTCGGCTGCGAACCCCACCACGACCGAAAGCGCCAGGTAGAACGCACCTGCCAGGGCAAACACCGCCCCTATGGACACGCCGAGCATGGCTAGGTTTCTTCGACGTGCCATCTGTGTTGTCCTACTCATCCGTTGGACATCCCCGACCGACGTCCCACTCGCCTGACAGTTCTTACACGGCACACACGAACGTGTCGAATTGTGAATCTGCGTCTTTTAACAATGCTAAACACTGGTCCACCGCCCAATTCGACGCGGTTCACCGACAGCCGGAAAAGGATGCTATTGTCTGCCCGATCTCACTGGCGGACAACACGGTTCGTGCCCCGAGCAGCGGCACGCCGTTTTGCCGCGCAAACTTTCGTGATGCGTAAAGGAATTCCCTGATGAAACTCGGTTACTTCCCTGCTGCCACGCTCCTGGTCGGCGCCGCCGTCTGGATCACCGCGGGGACCGCCGCCGCGCAGCCGGTCGCACCGCCGCGCCCTGAGGTCACCACAGCCGGGGTCGACCAGTCCGTGCACTACGAGGCCACCCTCACCGAGTTCTCCCGGGTGCTGACCACCACCGTCGCCGGTGGCACGTTCACCACCACCGACGACAACACCGCGGTCACCCTCGTCGCCGACTCCGGCGCCGTCGTCACCCGTATCCCGCTCACCTACCAGATCTCCGGCAAGGAGATGCGGGTAGCGCAAACGATCTCCGACAACGGCCATCACCTCGTCCTCGCCCCGCAGGCGAGCGCCACCGGAATCGGCGAGATGCAGGCCATCAGCCCCATGTCCCAGCTGACCAACGAGATCAACCGCAACGTGGTCGGCGTCGTCGCGGGCGGCATCCTCGGCGGCCTCATCGGCACGGTCCTCGGCTTCGGCTTCCTCAGCATCATCACCGGCCCCGTCGGCCTGGTCCTGGGCGCCATCGCCGGCGGCTACGCCATGGGCGGCCAGCCCTTCCTCGACGCCGTCACCGCCGCCGTCAGCGGCCAGCCCTGATCTACCGACGCTCCCGGCCGCGGTATCCCGCGGCCGGGCGTTCCGATCAGCCGAGTCGTTGTGGTCAGGTACCCGGTCAACGGATAGCCGGGTACTGACCAGAGCGCCAATCGGACAGGCGTAGACGGATCGCGTCGACCATCGGGAGCGCGTCGGTGTCCGCACAGGTGACTTACCTACGCCACCGTGCTGGAGAGCGACCCAAACGGGTGGCGGACCCGGGTACTGGACGCCGTGCGTTGGTCTTTGGCTTGTTCCGGGATTGGGTACACACAGCCGTGTCGTTTGTCGCCAACCCGAACGGGCTGCCGTTCACGCACAGAGGCTCACAGATCAAGGGTGAGTCGAGGGAAAGTCGATAGCAACTACGCATTCACCGTTGTAACCGTCGAGGTCGTCGGCCAGCCAGCTTTCATCGGGCCGGATCTTGTGAAACCGGAACGTACCGTTGGTTTCGTCGGTCGCGATGATGCATCGCAGCGGAATCGACGCGTCTAGTTCACCAGCCAGTCGCCCGACCTCCCGCGCCAGTGCGATCCCCTGCCGAAGCAGGGTTCGCTGCGCGTCGACGCTGACGATCGGCCCTTCGGCGTACGTAGCCTCAACGGGCACAAAGTCTTCGAGATGGAAGCTGGTATGAGTACATTCCCAGCCGGTCAGATCGACGGCCTGCCCCGGCGCGTTGTCAGCGTGCGCGGGAACCGGACCCCAGCACACCACCTCGCCGCGGCATTCGATCCCACCGTCCACCCTCTTCCGCAGACCGGCCGCCAAGCCCTCCTCTGGGTCCAGGCCGCCGAATCCGCCCCGAACACCGAGCACCCTCGTCGCTCGGTCGTTCATCATCACCGTAAGCACAACCAAAGCTATCGCTCTGACCGACGCCGACGGCACGCCGCCGAACGTAGTGCTGGACGGTAACCCGTCGCACGAAGCCAGCGACGTTCCGAGTCGACTCAACAAGATCGGTAGACCACCGCTGCGCGGAGATGACGCTGTGGCCGAACTCGCGCGCCGACTGGCAGTTCGGCCGGACATCAGCTCTCGAACTGGCCCCGGATGTGCGCGAATTCGCGCGTCGCGTCAGCTAGTGAGGCGCCCACCCAGACGATCTTGCCGAAACTGTTGTCGGCCACCCACGAGCACAGGGCCGTCGCGCCCTGAACGGTTTCGGCAGTGGCGCACTGGGCGATACCGCCCAACGGGCCCGCGTCGACCCTCGTCACGTCTCGGGGCGTGGTGCCGAGCGTGTCGGTCAACAGCCGGTCGAGGTTGGTCTCGGGGTTCTTCAAAGACGCGGCCACCACATGGACCATCAGCTCGGGCTGCTCGCTGGAGGCGCCGTAAGCGGCGACCACCGAGTCGACGTCCGCACCGTAGGTGCTCTTGACAGTCGCGGCCTCGCGCTGAATTTCGGGACCGGCGAGGCGCGGAAGACCCTGCAGGGCATCGGGTTCGGTCAACCGTACCGAATCGCTCTCGATACCGAACAGCGGTTTCAGGTACTGGAGGCCACCGCCGGCCAACGTCAACCCGATCACCGCGCCGACCGCGCTCGCGATGACGATCCACCGATTCCGGCGGACCCAGGAGTGTTGATCGGGTGTCGTTCGGTCGGTGGTGTCCATGGACGTCCCTTCATGACGACGGCACCCAGACCATAACTGCCCGAGTGGAATTCAGATCATGTTTACCGAACCACTATCCGTTCGGCGACCTACCGCCACCACGATCGCCGCGAATATCGACGCCCGATGGCATGGCCCCCGGCTCAAAGCGAGCGCCGGCGAATGGACCTGGCGGTTTCGTCCGTGGTAGGAGAGTTGTCATGTCCTCGTCATCGTCCGTTCTCCGGAGAACCGGCTCGCCTGTACCCGATGTGAGCTCCGCGGGGCGGTGTCAGGGGCTGTGACCGATGTTGACGCCGATTCGACCGAGCAGACTCGTCTCAGCACGGCAACGCGAACCAAGCGTGAGTTGGAGTACCGCTTCGATCTGGACGGGTTGCGGGGTCTCGCGATCGCGTTGGTCGTCGTCTTTCATGTGTGGTTCGGTCGTGTTTCCGGGGGTGTAGACGTCTTCCTGGTGCTTTCGGGGTTCTTCTTCACGGGCTTGCTGCTGCGCCGAGCGGAGTCGCCGGAGCCGTTCTGGGCTTGGTCGGTCGTGCGCCGCACTCTGCGGCGGCTCGTCCCGGCCATGACGGTCGTGCTGGCGGCGGTCGTCGTCGCGACGGTGGTGTTGCTGCCGTATACACAATGGTCGACGGCGGCGGCGCAGGTTCTGTCCTCGCTGTTCTACTACCAGAACTGGCAGCTCGCCCTGACCTGGTCGGACTACCTGGCCGCCGATCCTTCGGTCAGTCCGCTGCAACATCTGTGGTCGATGTCGGTGCAGGGGCAGTTCTATCTGGCCGCACTGCTGACGGTCGCGGCTGTCGCCTGGTTGTGCGCGCGGCTCTCACGACCTGGTCGGATTCGCGCGACCATCGGCGCTGTCGTGGTCGCGGTGTCGGTGGCCTCGTTCGTCTACGCGGCCTACGGCGTCGCCACGAACCAGGGGTGGAACTACTACGACAGCTTCGCCCGTGGGTGGGAGTTGCTGGTCGGCGCCGGGCTCGCCGTCGTCGCGCCGACGCTCATGTTGTGGCGGCAGGTGCGCGTCGCGCTGTCGGTGTTCGGTGTTCTCGGTGTCGTGCTGTGCGGGTGGCTCATCATCGACGGCGCCAACCGGTTCCCCGGCCCCGCGGCCCTGCTCCCTGTCTGCGCGACGGCTGCGGTGATCCTCTCGGTGACCCAGCTGCGGTTCGCCGACTGGCCGTTGCCGAACCGGCTACTGGCGCATCCGGCCATGCGGTGGCTCGGCGATATCGCCTATCCCATGTACCTGTGGCACTGGCCGATCCTGATCTTCTTCCTCACCGAACGCGGGAACACCCACGCCGGTCTCGTGGGCGGCACCGGGGTGATCGGGCTGTCTGTTGTGCTGGCCTGGATGACACACCGCTGGATCGAACAGCCACTGCGGCAGCGCACTTCACCAGCCGACAGCAACGATGCCGGGGACGCACGATCGCGGCACCTCGCCGCGTCCGCGGTCGCGGTGTTGCTGGCGGCGACCATCACCGTCACCGCCGGTTGGCAGTTCGCAGTGGTCCAGGTCAAGCCACCGGTCGCGGCCGGGGAGCTCGACCCGGCACTGTACCCGGGTGCGGAGGCGCTGGCCTCCGGCGCTGCGACACCCGACGAGCCGATGCGACCCACCGTCTTCGCCGCGCCCACCGAAGTCCCCCCGCCCACGGCGGACGGATGTATCGCGGACTGGGACACCCGCGACGTCGTCACCTGTACCTATGGCGACCCGGATGCTGATCGAACACTGGCACTGGTCGGGAGCTCCCATGCCGAACACTGGCTGCCCGCGCTCCAGGTGCTCGCCACCGAACACTCGTTCCGCATCCAGGTGTACTTGAAGATGGGCTGCCCGCTCACGCTCGCCGACGACGCCACCTACAAGGGCGAGCCCATCCCGGACTGCCGGGACTGGTCGGCCGAAGTGATCGACCGCCTCGATGCCGACCGCCCCGACTGGGTGTTCACCACCGGTACCCGGCCCCGCGACGAGGGCGGCGACGAGACGCCCGCCGACTATCTCCACGTCTGGGCGGCACTGTCGGACCGCGGTCTCAACGTGGTCGCCATCCGCGACACCCCCTGGCTGCGCCGCGGAACCGTCCGATACAAGGCCACCGATTGCTTGGCAGGCGGCGGGAACCGAACCAGCTGCGGCATGCGCCGCGAGGACGCGCTCGACCCGGTCAACCCAGGACTGGAACCGGCCTCGGCGTTTCCCAGCGTCTTCCCGATCGACCTGACGGACGCAGTCTGCGAACCCACGCTCTGCGCGGTAGCCGAAGGCAACATCCTGATCTATCACGACGAACACCACCTGACCGCGAGCTACTCCCGATCCCTGGCCGGACCACTCGGACGGGAGCTGCAACCGATACTCGGGTGGTGGTGAGGAACGCCGCTGGATCCAACCGCCTCATCTCGTCGTTCACCGACAGCGGGAACGATACGGAGCAGATATCGAGAGGAGATCTACCAATGGCACACGGAGGCAAGCGTCGCATTGCCGGTCTCGGTGTGCTCGCGGTGGTCATCCTCGCCCTGGGATATCGCGCCACGGATCTGTCGGTACCGGCCGAGACGATCGCTGTGGAAGCATCGGCGATTCCGCCATCCCCGATGCGCATCAACTACGGAAACTCACCGGAGACATTCGGCGACCTCTATCTGCCACCGGCATCGAACACGCGACTGCCCGTGGTGGTGCTGATCCACGGCGGCGGATGGGCGCAGAACCGGACCCTCGCGCAACTCGACGCCCATGCCCGTGCGCTGGCAGGCGACGGCGTCGCCGTGTGGAACATCGAGTATCGCCGAGTGAACGGCGGCGGCGGATGGCCGGTCACACTCACCGATGTCGACGACGCCGTCGACGCGCTGGCACACATCGTCGCACCACGCCTCGGTAACCTGCTCGACCTACAGCGGGTTCACCTCGCCGGGCACTCGGCCGGCGGCCACCTCGCCGCCTGGACCGCCGGACACCGATCGGCCGAACCACCGAGACATCCCGCGATTCGCATCCGCAGTCTCACCCTCATGGCGGCGGTACTCGACTTGGATCTGGCCGTCACCGAGAGCCAGGATTCGTTCGTCCCGAAGCTCCTCGGCGGTACGCCGGCGGAGGTACCCGACCGCTACCGCAACGCCTCCCCCATTCACCGCCTCCCGGCGAACGAGACTCGTATCACCGCATTACACGGCGAGAACGACCGAGTTGTGGCGCCGCTACAAAGCCACCGCTACGTCGAAGCTGTCACTCGCGCCGGCGGCTTCGCCGACCTACGAATCCTGCGCGGTACCGGACACGGTGAATTCGCCGACGCCGAGTCGGCTGCATGGAACACAGCGCGCGACACCATCATCGGCTACGTCGGCACCATCAACTGACGCTCCGCTCGCACGATCGCCGGCACACCGTGGTGCTGACCACGTCACTCGAAGTAGACCGCATAGTCGCCGAAAGGGACCTGGCCGGTCGGGCTCGCTGTGATGGCGTCGGCGACCTGCGGGGGTATGGGAGCCCAGTAGGCCGGCATCTCGGCCGCCAGGGCCGGGTTCAAGATGTAGATCAGCGCGAAGTTCACAATCCACAGCGGCGGGGCCATCGACATGCCGACCTCGGAGCTCACGCCCCCCTTGGTGTTGGTCACCAGCTGCGCTGCGCCCGAAATCTGTTGTGCCGCGAAGCCGTAGGCAGCTTGCACCGTGTAGGCCGACCGGTAGAGCGCGACCAGAGTGCGCAACGCGCCGTTGTCGCGCAACCACGTTCCGACGTAACCGCCGGGCGCGAGCAAGGTGTTCACCTGCCTGGTCGGCGCGTCCACGTTGGCCGGGCTCTCCAACAGCCCACCGGGGTTCACGTACAGTCCGTAGCTGGCCAGCACCGAGGGCGTGCGCTGCCCGTTGACCTCGGAATAGAGAGGGCGGCCGACCGTATTGGTGAGGATCTCGACGCAGGCGACGATCACCTCGGCCGCCTCGCGGCTGCCGCCGACGCCGCCGCCGGTGCTGAGGTCACGATATTGCTGCTCGGTCAGCGCGTCGGCTCTGTCGAGACCCACCTGACCGGCGATCGTGTCGGCCAATGCCTGACCGAGCGGCTGGTTGAGCTGCTCCGGGCTCGTCATCAGCGGTGGTGCGACGTGTTCGTAGGCGGGCGCACCGGCGAAGGGGATCGCGAATCCGGTGTCGGAGGTGTTTGCCATGGGTTGCCCTGAGACGGTCTGGGTAGCCGTCAAGGAGAGCAGGCACGCACCGATCAGTGCCAGAACCGAGATGACTCCGCGGCGGGCGGACGATCCGCGCCGATGCCCCGGGCTCGCTATCCGCGTGTTACCCATAGTCGACCTCTCAGAGCACTGTCGTAGGAGGTGGAACCCATTTCCAAGTCAGTCAAAGCCGTGTCCGGCGCCCCTGTCAAGCCCCGCGCCGCGCCGCGAAGGACGCGCGCACGTCCCCCTGATCGGATCGACGGACCAGCTCACTCACTCGCGGAAATATGCCATTGCCGATAAATTGCCGTTGAGACTCCTGGTGCTCGTTCGCTGCACCCCTCCGCGGAAGTTGAACATCGGTACTGTGCGTGTATGAAGCAGGAGCCGTCCGGTTACGAACTCTCGTTGGCGCGCATCGCTCCTGTGCGGCGCTGGGACGATCGGGACAGGGCGCTGCACAGCAATTCCCCGATTGTCGACCGCTCGACTGCGGCATTTCGAGAGGCCTACTACGCCGAGGACTCCCGGCGTGCGCGGCGAGCCCACGAGGAATTCGATGCGCGGAGTTGGGAATTCGTCATCGATCCGGCGATCGACGAGTGGGCGCAAGCATGGGTTGTCGGCGCACCGGCGGCGTTGCAGCTACGCCAGTCGACGTTTCCGGACTGGGCCGACCTGCTCGGTTTCCGCACCCCCGACTTCGAGATCGAATCGGCACTGGAAGCACTGATCAACCGTGCGGCGGCCAGCGGTCTGGTGCGCTCTCCCCACCCGGGCGTTCTCGCTACGGCCTACTCCAGTCGTCATCCGTACACCGAACTCACCGACGGAGTGGGCTATGGCTTCTATCCGGCGGACACCGAAGAACTGATCGTCCACGGGTCGGCCGCAGTGCGATACGAAGACTTCGACAGCAGGCCTGAACACGGTCCGGGTGCCGTCGTTGCCGCGATCCGATTGGTGATGGATACCTTCCAACAGCCTCGTCCTGGGCATATGCAGCCTGGGAGATTTTGGCAGCCTCCAGGTTGAGCAGGTCGGGGGGCACAAGATCCGTTCGTAACACCCGATCTCGACGACAGCGGGTCAGCTTGTCCCGGTTCGGCTGGGGGCGGCGGTGAGGCTGTGGACGAGCAGGTCGATGACGGCTCGCTTGCCCGCGTCGTCGCGCTGATGGGTGAGGAGGCCTTCGATGACGAAGGTCCCGATGGCGGTCATGGCGGCGAGGTCGGCCTCGGCGGCGCCTGCCCTGCGGAGGTCGTCGGCGAACAGGGCGTCAGCCAGCTGGTGGAACCCGGCGTGCCAGGTGCCGATGGCGGGAGAGGCCGGGGCGCGGGTGTGCACGGTGTTGACGAGCCCGTGTAGCCGTTCCAGCTGGTCGACCACCCACAGCAGCCGGTCGTTGAGCGGCAGGCCGTCGACCGACGCATAGGTCGCGAGCGCTTCGGCCAGGAGGCGATCCAGGACGGCGATGAGCAGCTCGTCCTTGTCCCGGAAGTACCAGTAGACCGTATTGACGGTGACTCCTGCGCTCTTGGCGATCTGCCCCATGGGCGCCGACTCGTAGCCGTCGTCGATGAACAGGCGCTGCGCGGCAGCGATGATCTCCGCGCGCTTCTCCTCGCGATCCTGCGGGCGTCGATTCCTGGGCACCCCATCACTTTATCTTGAATGGTCCTCAAGAACGCGCTACCTTCTTGAGGACCATTCAAGAAGTCGAGAGAAGTGGAGTTCCCTGTGGGCACCGAAGCCGTGACCGCGGAGCTGCGCCGCCTGAACACCAGCGGCCTGCTTGCCCTGTTCACCACCCTCGAAGCCCCCACGATCAGCGAGATCGACGGTGAATACACCGCCGCCCTGCTGGCGCAGCCGAACCTGTTCGCCGTGGCGACCGGAAAGGTGGCCGTGGCCAACCCGCTCGGTCCATGGCTGTGCAAGGCATTCCAGCCCGTCGACGAGAACAGCGGGCGCGGCTACAACACTTTCAGCGAGTTCGGCCGGGTCCGGCAGCGCTACCCGATGCGCACACTGTTGGCGCCGTCCCGCTACGACGGCGCTGCGGCCTACACGCTCATCTATCGCGCCTACACCTCGACGTGCGGGTCGCTCCATATGGTGGACGAGGTGCGGCGTGCCGCGCCCGGCGTCTACCTGGGCATCGGCACCTGGGGATTCACCGACGCTCAGCGGCGCGTACCCCGCCCCTTCCTGCTGACCGGTCCGGTCGGCTCCTACCGCGGCGACATCGGCAAAGCCCGCCATGACTTCACACCCGGTCCTCGCGAGCTGCCCGGCCCACCCGCCTGAACACCGCCCACCCCCATCCGAAACGAAGGACCCATGACCACGTCCCCCCGCACCGCCCTGATCACCGGCGCGTCCGCCGGCATCGGCGCGGCGTTTGCCCACCACCTGGCCGCCAGCGGCTACCAGCTGCTGCTCGTCGCCCGCCGCGCCGACCGGCTACAGGAGCTCGCCACGCAGCTGACCGAACGTCACGCGGTGCGCTGCGAGGTGTTCGCCGTCGATCTCACCGACCCCGCCGCACCCGCCGCGATCCTCGACTACGCCGCCCAGCAGGGCTTGGACGTCGACGTCCTGATCAACAACGCGGGTCTGTCGGGCAAGACCGCGTTCGCCGACACCCCATGGGACGCCCTGGCCGCGGAGATCCAGCTGATGGTGACCGCCCCGACCGAACTCGCTCACCTGGTCATCCCCGGCATGAAGGAGCGCCGCTGGGGCCGGATCATCAACCTGTCCTCGGTCGCGGCGTTCGCCCCGCCCGGCGCCGGCCTGCTCTACACCGGCATCAAGTCCTATGTCCTCAACACTTCGCAAGCCCTCGACATGGAACTCAAGCCCCACGGCATCCATGTCACCGCGCTGTGCCCCGGCTTCACCCGCACCGAATTCCACGACGTCATGGGCACTCGCGACGCAGCCGACCAGCTACCCCGAATCCTCTGGCAGCAGCCCGAAGCTGTCGTCACCGAAGGCTGGGCCGCGGTGATGAAAGGCAAACCCGTGTGCATCCCGGGCATCGTCAACAAGATTTCCGCCGTCGCCATGAAGCCCCTGCCCATCCGACTGGGCTACCTCGCCGGAAAGACCCTCAACCCCTTCAAGAACGGCTGAGCCCTCGCTCGCTCGTCGTGTTCAGCGGCGGCGTGGCCGCCCGGCCGATCTCGGAGCCCACCTGTACGGGCACCTCCACGCTGCCGCAGCCTGCTCAACGGTCTCGCCCGTCCTGCGAACGTAAAAGTAGCCGAGTGCATCGAATTTGCATCATTAGGTGCGTAAGCTGAAGGTTGTCCAACTCAGATTTCAGCTCGACCGGGCAGCCTCGCGGGTTGCCGGGTACGAGCGACACGATCGAGAGCGAGGGTGACCCCGATGTTCAGCTTCACTGCTAGGCGCGCCGCGGCCCTATTGGTAGGTGCGGGTGCGGTTTCACTGTCGGCTCTGGTCGGCGGCCCGACAGCGAATGCCGCGCCGGTCGCGGCCTGTCCGGCCCCCGGCGCTACCACGGCCCAGGCGGGCGAGGAGGGTGCGTCCTGCGCCGCGGAAAGCGAGGCCATGGGGGCGGCCGCGGCATACGGACTCGACGGCAACGCCGACGCCGACGCCGCCCCCACCAGCCTGTCGCTCGCGATCGCGGCGAACGGCGGCGAGGCCGCCTCGGCATCGCAGTATCTGTCCGGACCGGCCGCGATCGCGGTGGGGCCGGGTGCACTGGCGGTTGTCACCGGCGTGCGGCCAGGACTGTCCATCGGCATTGCCGGACCCGGAGCCACGGTGACTGTCACCGGGACCTCGACACCCACCTGTGCGGGCGGGCCCGGATTCGCAGGTGACTTCCAGACCCTGCAGGGATGCGTGTCGATGGGCTGACGCCCCGATCCGGCAAGACCCTACAACGATCTTGCATTCCACCTGGCCGACGGCGAGCTCGCCCGACCCTCGATGCGGAGG
>NZ_JBSGVG010000013.1:0-6822 GCF_053608345.1 Nocardia sp. NPDC055050 | reverse complement strand
AGCGGGAAGCGCCTTACCTCGGTCGGGTGCGATCAGGGGGCGAGCACGACAGTCTTCCCGGTCAGTCGCCCGGCGCCCGCGTCCGCGTGTACCTCGGCCAGCTCTGCGACCGGGCGACGGTCGGCGATGTGGAGGCGGAGCTTGCCGGCGTCCACTTTGGCGACCAGCTCGCTCAGTTGGGCCCCGTCGCTACGGACCCAGAGACTCTCGCTGCGGACCGCGCGGGCGGTGTCTTCGGGAATGGGGCCTGCCGAGCTGACGGCGATCCCGCCGTCGGCGACATAGTTCGTCAACTGTGCGAGTTCCTCGGGGGAAACGCGCACATGGTTCACCACCACCTGGAACGGACCACCCACCGCGTCCGGACCGTCGGCGAGGCTGAGCGGGCCTTCGACCCGGACTGCGCCGTAGCCGCCGAGCCGGTCCGCGTGCTCCGGCGCGTCCACCGCGGTTACCCGTGCTCCCGCATCGACAGCGAGCTGCACCACCAGGCTGCCCACCGCACCCCCCGCCCCGTTGACCAGGACCGTCTGACCCGGCTTCAGCTCGGCGAGCTCGAACGCCAACTGCCAGGCGGCGAGGCCGGTCAGCGGCAGCGCCGCGGCGTCCGTCAACTCGATCGACTGCGGTGCCGCGGCCAGGGACTCGGCGGGAACCAGCGCGAATTCGGCTGCGCCGCCTGCGGAGTCGAGGGGCAACATCGCCACGACCCGGTCACCGACCGCCAGGCCCGTCACATCCGCGCCGAGTTCGACGACGGTGCCCGCCAGGTCGATGCCCGGCACATACGGCAGCACGATCGGGAGCATCTGCGCCAGATGCCCGGCGCGGATGTGGTCGTCGACCGGGTTGAACGAAGTAGCGACGACCTGGACGAGTACCTGCCCCGGCGCGGGGACAGGACGTTCGATGTCTTCGTAGCGTAGGACTTCGCTGGCGCCGAACTCGTGGAAACGGATTGCCTTCATGGAACTGTCCTCCAGGGTGTGCGATCTCGTCGCCGCGAGATGAGGCGATCGAGTGGGAAGGGAAAGTCGAACCGGCTCAGGTCAGTTGGACCGAGCGGATGGAATTGCCCATGACCAGGCGGTCGATGGCGCTCACCGCACTGGCGGGGTCCGCAGCGGCACCGACAGTGAGCAGCAGCGGAACGAAGTGTTCGGCCGTCGGGTGGGCAACCGCGGCACCGGGCGCCTTCCTCCGGTGATCAGCCAGCGCATCGACGTCGCCGCGGGCGAGAGCATCGACTGCCCACTCATCGAAAGCTGCTGTCTCGGCGACGAGCTCAGGATGGCGGAAGACGGCGAAGCTGTGTGTCATGAAGCCCGAGCCGAGCACGAGGATGCCTTCTTCGCGTAGGGGCCGCAGGCGTGCGCCGAGTTCGAGGAGCACGCGGGGATCGAGGCCGGGCATCGAGAGCTGTACGACCGGGACATCGGCAGCGGGGTACATGGCCATGAGCGGGATGAAGGCGCCGTGGTCCAAGCCGCGGTCAGCGAATTCGTGCACGGGCGCAGGGCCCAGCAGACCGGCGATTCGGCGGGCGAGGTCGGTGGCGTCCGGGGTCGCGTAGGGAAGGGTCTTGTAGTGGGGGTCGAAGCCGCTGAAATCGTAGTAGAGCGGAGTGCCTGCCACGGCCCCGGTGACCGCGGCTGGTGCTTGTTCCCAGTGGGCCGAAACAACAACGATGCCACGGGGTTTGGGCATCGACTGAGCCCAGGCGAAGAGGTCGCCGAGCCACTGCGGATCGTCGAGGGTGAACGGGGCACCGTGGCTGACGAACAGGCTCGGCAGCGGCCCGTCGGCCGGACTCCACAGGAGGTGTTCGCGCGCCTGTGGCATAACACGGGCGAGGAGCTCCGTGTAGGCGGCAGCAGGCTTGCCCGAAGCTCGGCCGTTCGCGGAGAGGCGGCGGCTGGTTGTCATCAATATCAGCTCCTTAAGTTGCCCTGGAAAGTATTTTCACTTTCCTAGGCAAGTACCAACGTAGCGCACGATTACTTGCCCAGGCAAGTACGTGTTTCCTGGGCAAGTACGATGAGCGCATGGACACCCCGTCACCCTGGCTCGATGAGGACCAACAGGAGCTGTGGCAGGCGCTCCTCACGGTCGTCACCGCCCTCCCCGCAGCTCTCGACCGTCAGCTACAACGCGACGCGGGCATCTCCAACTTCGAGTACGGGGTGCTGGCCAGGCTGTCGATGGCCGACGACGACACGATGCGCCTGAGCGACCTCGCCCGGGTCTGCGACAGCACCCAGCCCCGGCTGTCGAAAGCCATGGACCGCTTCGAAGCCCGCGACTGGGTCACCCGCCGACCCGACCCCAGCGACGGCCGATACACCTTCGCCACCCTCACCGACGGCGGCCGCCGCAAGCTCGCCGACAGCGCCCCGGAGCACGTGGCGCAGGTGAAGCGGCTCGTGTTCGATCCGCTGACCACCGCTCAGCGCCGCAACCTCGGGACCGCGCTCACCCGCATCGCCGCCACCGTGCGCGGGGAACTCGAACGAGGCTGAGCCGCCTGGGGCCTCCCTCCCCCGCATCAACCCGCGACATCCCGAAGCAGACCGACGCCGAAGACCCGGGCCGCGGCTGCTCAGACGATCGCGGCCGAGGCCCTCGGTGAAATCGCCGACAGGAGAACCGTTTCCGGGCCATGCCGCGGACCGATCACCTACCAGGGGCGACCTCCTGTTCAGCTGAGCGCACGAAAGATCGAGGCTAGGCTTCGGTCACGACGGCACGATGTGATCGATCAGCAGGAAGAAACATCATGAAATTCGGTATTCTCTTCGCGAACACGGGGACGATGGGTGAGCCGGCAGCTGCGGCCGACCTTGCGAAGACGGCCGAGGGGTTGGGGTTCGAATCCTTGTGGGCCAGTCAGCACGTTGTCATTCCCTCCGGCTATACGTCACCCTGTCCATATACTCAGAACGGCCGAATGCCCGGCGGCGATGATATGTCGATCCCGGATCCGCTGGTATGGCTCGGCTATATCGCGGCGGCTACGGACACCATACGACTGGCCACCGGCACGATGATCGCTCCCCTGCTGAATCCAGTTGTACTGGCCAAGCAACTCGCCACGCTCGACCACCTCAGTGGCGGACGGGTCGAGTTCGGCATCGGACTGGGCTGGCTGAAGGAGGAGTTCGAAGCCGTCGGCGTACCCTTCGAGGATCGTGGTGCGCGCGCGGACGAATACATTTCAGCCATTCGAGCACTGTGGACACAGCCGGTCGCAAGCTATCACGGCAAGTACGTCGATTTCGACAAATGTATCCTGCGCCCACAGCCTGCCCAGAAGTCGATACCCGTTCATATCGGCGGCAATTCCGTTGCCTCGGCCAGGCGGGCGGGGAGTTATGGCGACGGATTCTTTCCGATGACCAGGGAAGCCGACACCCTGAAATCTTTGCTGATCGAGATGAGAAATGCCGCGGTAGCGGCAGACAGGGATCTGGACGATATCGAGGTCACCGTCAGCACAACCCTCATCGGAAAGAACTCCCTTGCAGAACTGGACACTCTGCGCAGCCTCGGCGTAAGTCGGGTATTAGTTCCCGCGGGGCTGTTCTGGGGCGACCCGGCAGCGGCGATGCAGCGGTACCAGACGGATGTCATGGCTCCCTTCAACGGCCGTTGACGCGTCCCCCGCCTATCGAGATCGCTTGGGCCACCGCACATCCGCACGTTCGGACCTAGGCGTACGAGCAAGCCGATCACCAGGGTCGACGGCCGCAGAGACATACACCCACGGGCCCACCTACCGCCGGAACGTCGACTCGAACCATGGCGGCGGGCCGACCAGCGCGCTACGATTCAGGAAATCACGTCAAGGGGAGGATTCATCATGGCTCGGCTTCGGTTCGGGTACTTCATCGCACCTTTTCATCGCGCGGGTACGAACCCGACACTTGCGCTACAGCGCGACCTCGATTTCATCGAACATATCGACGCACTCGGCTACGACGAGGCGTGGCTGGGCGAGCATCACTCGGCGGGGAGCGAAATAATCGGTTCGCCGGAGATCTTCATCGCCGCTGCTGCACAACGAGCCAAGAGAATCCGATTCGCCACCGGCGTCATCTCCCTCTCGTACCACAACCCATTGTGGGTCGCCGACCGGCTGATGCTGCTCGACCATCTCACACACGGCCGGTTGATCGGCGGGTTCGGTCCGGGTTCACTTCCGACAGATGCCGGAATGATCGGTTTGAGCCAAACGGATACGCGCGAACTCCTCGAGACGAATCTCGACATCGTCGTCCGTCTGCTGGCCGGCGAAACCGTCAGCGCCAAAACGCCGACACACGAATTGTGCGACGCCCGATTGCAGCTGGCCCCCTATTCCGATGGCGGGATACCGCTGGCCGTCGCCGCAGTCTCCTCCCCCACCGGCGCGCGGCTGGCCGGAAAGCACGGGATCGGCCTGATCTCCATCGGCTCGACGCTGACACTGGAAAGCTTCAACGCCCTCCAGTACCACTGGGATATCGCCGAGAAACAGGCCGCAGCCTTCGGCACCCGGGTCGACCGAAAGAATTGGGCGCTGGCCGGGCCGTTCCATATCGCCGAGACCGACGAGCAGGCCCGCGAGGACGTCAAGTTCGGCATCGAGTCGTGGTTCCGCTATTTCCAGAAGGTGGCTGCCTTCCCCCACCTCACGGTGCCGGGGGAGAAACTCGACGAGATGATCGACATCATCAACAACCTCGGGGTGGGCGTCATCGGCACGCCGGAGCGCGCTCGGGCACAGGTTCAGCGACTGTGGGACCAGTCCGGTGGGTTCGGCTGCATGCTGCAGATGGCTCACGAATGGGCGAATCCCGCGGCCACCAAGCGCTCGGCTGAGCTCTTCGCCGACGAGGTGATGCCGCACTTCCAGGGCCAATCGCAGCCGACACTGGATGCTGCCGCCCGGGCGGCACAGGTGCGAGACGAACTCGCCCAGCAGCACCAGGAGGTCATCGATCAGATGACGAAGAAGTACCACGACGAAGCCGCTTCGTAGCCGGTCCGGTACACGACGGGTCACAGCAATCCTCTTGCAATGCGCGAAAGAAGGCCACAGGTGCCGCCTGAAGAAATAGAATTCGACCCTTTCTCGGAAGACTATTTCAACGGACCGTTCGAGACGTATCGCCGGTTGCGTGAAGACGCCCCGGTCTACTACAACGAGAAGTATGACTTCTATGCTCTGAGCCGCCATGTCGATGTCGCGGCCGGGCACAAGAATTTCGAGACGTATTCTTCGGCCGAGGGCGTAGACCTCGGAACCGTGCAATCGGGGGAACCCCCCATGCACAAGTCGATCATCACCATGGATCCGCCCGAGCATCGCCATATGCGCGGCCTCGTCAACAAGGTGTTCACCCCGCGTGCGATCGAGGAACTGCGCCCCTTGGCCACGGACTTGATCGATCGACATCTCCACGCCGCAGATCCTGCGAAATTCGATGTCGTTCAAGACTTCTCGGCGCTGTTCCCCATCGAGGTCATCACGACGATGCTCGGTGTCCCCGACGAGCGTCGTGGGCAGATTCGGCTGTGGCTCGACGACTTCCTGCACCGCGAGCCCGGCGCGGTGAAGATCTCGCAAGCCGGCCTCCAGGCAGCCCTGCAGATGCTGGTCGTCTACTACCAGGTGGTGAAGGAGCGCAGGGCCCGGCCGCGGAACGACATGATCAGCGATTTGGTGTCGGCTACGGTGCAGCGCGAAAACGGTGAGGTCACCGGCCTGGACAACACCGAAATCGCTCAGTTCGCCCTCGTTCTGGGCGGAGCGGGCGCGGTGACCGTGACGCGACTGGTGGCCAGCATGGTGGTGTTGTTCGCGCAGCACCCCGAACAGTGGGAGAAATTGCAGGCCGATCGCAGCAAGATCCCCGCGGCGGTCGAAGAGGTGCTCCGCTACGAATCACCGACTCAATACAATGTGCGTCGCTCACGCGAGGACGTCACGCTGCACGGCGTCACCATCCCCGCCGGAAAGCCGGTGTTCTTGCTGGTCGGCGCCGCCAATCGCGATCCCGACGCCTGGAAGGAGCCCGACGTCTTCGACATCGATCGCGACCGCACCCAGGCCCTGAATCTCGGATTCGGCTTCGGCATTCACACATGTCTGGGGGCGGCGCTGGCACGGATGGAAAGCGCTATCGCCTTGCAGAGATTGCTCGACTTCATGCCACGGTACGAGGTCGATTGGGATGGCTGCCAGCGGGTGAACATGCAGAATCTCGCGGGCTGGAACAATGTCCCGGTGCGCGTACTTCCGTAGATCCCGATCACCGACGCCGACCGCACGTCGGCGTGTCCACCCGCAAGCGAGTGAGGAGAAGTGCGAATGACGTCGAGCGAAGCCGGCTCCGAAGAACTTGTCGAACGATACCTGGAGATTATCGCCGACCACGACTACGAAACGTTCGGTGAGCTGCTGACGGATGACTGCGAGTTCACTCTCGTCCCGATCGGTCACACATGGAAGGGCCGGGAGGACGTCATCGGGGCGCTCACTGTCTCGGGCGGAACCGATTCGCACGACGGCGAGCCCACGGTGCGGATCACCAGCTGGTTCAGAAACGACGATCATGTCGTGGTCGAGTACGAGCGCAAGGCCGTTGTCCGTGGCGTCCGGCTGAACATCGACGGCTACTGCTGGATAGCACATATTCGCGACGGTCGTATCGATTCGATTCGCGAGTACATCAACCCGAGCAATCCGGGAATCGCCCTGCTCCTGAGCCTCGTCTTGAGGGCTTATCCGCGCCTCACCCGTCGCAAATCGAAGAAATAGCGCACGCTGGACGGGGGCTC
>NZ_JBSGVG010000012.1:0-204076 GCF_053608345.1 Nocardia sp. NPDC055050 | reverse complement strand
GGTATTCGATCGCGGGCCGTTCGATGCTCGTGGTACGGCGCGGAGATCAGGCGCCCGCGAACAACTTCCAGTTGCGCGCCTTCGGGAACTTGGTCTGATGGGCGACCCAGCCGGCCATCTTGGCCCAGTGCGATGGAGCGGGGGTGACGATCGAGCCCAGCTCACGGCTCCACTCGTCGGTCTCGGCGAGGCCGTCGACGCGCTCCACGAGCGCCTTCGCGGTCGCCATGTCGCCGACCACCCGGTCGCCGAGGATGCCGTCGGCGCCGACCAGGGTGATCCGCACGCCCTGCTTGCCGATGTACTGCAGCACGGCCGTTCCCGAACCACCGTGCTGGGCGAGGAACTTCACGATGGACTTCTCGACCTCGGCCGGCACCTTCACGGCCTCGGGGGCGGCGGTTGTACTCATGCACCGCAGTTTACCGGCAGGTAGTTTCCAGTCCAGCCTCGAGTGGCCTGGAACACGGGGTGTAGAAAGAGGACTCATGCGCGCGATTCAGGTTTCCGAGCACGGTGGTCCCGAGGTCCTGCAGTACGTCGAACTGACAGACCCGCAGGCCGGGCCCGGTCAGCTGCTGGTCGAGACCCAGGGTGTGGGCGTCAACTACATCGACATCTACTTCCGCACGGGCCAGTATCCGCAGGCGACGCCCTACATCCCCGGCTCCGAGGGCACGGGCAGCGTGGTGGCGATCGGTTCGGATGTCACCGAGTTCGCCGTCGGTGACCGCGTCGCCTGGGCGTCGGCGCCCGGCAGCTACGCGAACCTGGTCGCCGTCGACGAGGCCGTGGCGGTGAAGGTGCCCGACGACGTCGAACCGGCCGTGGCGGCCGCCGCCCTCCTGCAGGGCATGACCGCCCACTACCTCACCGAATCGGTGTTCTCGCCCGAACCCGGCGACCCGGTTCTCATCCACGCGGGCGCGGGCGGCGTCGGTCTGCTGCTCACTCAGATGGCCGTCGAGAAGGGCGCCCGGGTCATCACCACGGTCTCCACCGACGCCAAGGAGAAGCTGTCCCGCGAAGCGGGTGCCACCGACGTCCTGCGCTACGGTGACGACCTGGCCGCCCGCGTCCGTGACCTCACCGACGGCATCGGCGTAGCCGCGGTCTACGACGGTGTCGGGGCCAGCACCTTCGAAGCGAGCCTGGCCGCCCTCCGCATCCGCGGCACCCTCGCCCTGTTCGGCGCGGCCAGCGGCGCGGTCCCGCCCTTCGACCCGCAACGCCTCAACCCCGCCGGTTCGCTCTGGCTGACCCGCCCGTCCCTCGGCGCCTATACCCGCGATCGCACCGAATTCCTGTGGCGTGCCACCGATGTCTTCGACTGGATCGCCGCGGGAACCCTGAATCTCCGCATCGGCGCCACCTATCCGCTGGCCGACGCGGCCCAGGCTCACCGCGATCTCGCGGCGCGCAAGACCACCGGCTCGATCGTGCTGCTGCCGTAGCCCCGACTGTCCGCTCACCCCAGGAAGCGGACACCGGTCAGTTCCTGGGAAGCTTCCCAGAGTCGCCGAGCGCTCTCGCGGTCCATCGAGCGAGAGCTGGAGCGCACCCGCCCCGGATAGCCGCCGATCTCGAAAAGTCCTGAGGGTCCGTAGTATTCACTCCCCTGCGCGGCCGGATCGGTCGCGGCACGCAGAGTCGGGAGCGCCCCCCATGGCGGGGGTGCGCCCGAACAGGCGGGCGACGGCGAGATTCGGCAGACGGAAGACCGCCGGGGAGTACCGGAACACCTCGGTGCTCGCGCCGCCGGGATGAGCGGCCAGTGCGCAGGCCGACGTTCCCGCGAGCCGGCGATCGAGCTCATAGGTGAACAGCAGATTCGCCAATTTCGATACGGCATAAGCATTTCCAGCGGATCTCGCAGGATCGTCGAGAGCGACCGCGTCGACCTTCGCTCCGGGTGCCCGTCTCGCGATGCGCTCAGCGCGAAGGGCCGGGCATCGGCATGGACGAGATCGCCACGACAGCGGGTGTCGCCACCGGCACGCTGTATCGGCACTTCCCGACCAAGCAGGATCGGATCGAGAGCATCGTGGCCGATCTGGCCGAGGGCATCGACCGGTCGCTGAACTCGGCGCTCGCCAGAGCCGAGGACGGGACCAGCTCGGCCATCGTCGAGGTGATCGCACTACTGCACCACGTGATGATCGACATGCGGCAGGAACGCCTGCTCCGATTCGCCGTCGCCGGGGTGGCCGATGACTCACTCCGCGAGATCCAGGCGCGCGGGCGTGCCGCCGTCGAGCAGCTGGTCGCCGCCGCGCACCGCAACGATTCGCTCTACCCGGACGTCACCGCGGACGACGTGGTCCTCTTGCTGTCCACCGCGTCGGTCGCGATTGCTGATTAGGGTGACGGCGTGGCTTTAGATTACGTCGTTGACCTACCGTGTCGGCCGAAGCAGACGCTCGGCACCGAAAAGATCCTCGAATTGCTCATCCTGCGAGGTGCGGCGATGTTCACGCTTGACGATCACCAGCGCAACGGCGGACGGCCTTGGCGCAGACTGACTTTCAGCAATGTGGTGACGCGCCCGACGGGCGCGGTGAAAGTCAGGTCAAGCGTCACCAAAGCACTCGAGCGAGCGGCCCAGCTCGACGCCTTCGTCGACGATTGCCTAGCCTGCCCAGCCAATAACGACGGACAGAGCGGCTTTGGCTGCTACGGCCGGGTCAACTATCCCCTCGACCTCGCTGCCGAGGAAATGCTGCTGTCAATGTTGCCCGGTGACCTCACCGCGGCGGGCGCGGGTACCGAATTCAAAGCTGGGTGGGACCATTTCGGCTGGGACGGTAGTCAGGCGGCCGAGGTACGGGCGGCGAGCCGGACCTTCTTCGAGTCCCCAGTGGCCCCTGTCCGGCAATGGCCGACTGGTGAAATACTCACCGGGGACCAGGTTTTCGAGATGCTGTTCATCGGCCAGGGCTTCGATTGGTCCTATGCGAAGCTGCTCGCCATCTCCTTCCGCCTCATCATCCTCGACGAGGAAGCAGGCCCCCTCTTGGACCTCGCGATCCCCGAGAGTGAGCAGGCGAGCAAGGTCATCGCCTATCTCAATTCCATCAGCTTCGCGGCCTTGAACGGACTGCCCGTCCTGCTCGACGGTTAGGGTATCGGGGCCGTTCGCGGCGGCGGGCCGATGACGATTCGGCTAGGTCATGCCTCCCCATCGGATTTCCAGTTCACGATCGGTAGGCCGTCGGGTCGGGCTGGGGGACATGACCTAGTAGTCGCGGCCGGTCAGACCGCGGTAGACGAAACGGGTGATCGACTCGATCGCCTCCTCGTCGGTGAGGGTCACCGAGCCGTCTTCGACCATGCGCAACATTCCGTCGACCGCGGCGAACATCATCGCCAGGCTGGCGTCGACCGTTCCCGGCAGGCGTAGCCCCCGTTCCGGGAAGTCCGCTACGTGGTCGGCGATGTCGGTGCGTTGTTCGGCGCCGAAGCCCGCGATGATCCGGGCGAAATCCGGGCTGACCTGCGCCGCCTGGCCCATCGCGCGCAGGACCGAGGCGTGTTCGCGGGCGAAGGTCCAGTAGCCGCGCACGTGGTAGCGGACCGCCGCCGGGTCGGTGAAGTCGCCGTTGTGCTCCGGGTCGGCCGCTCGCTCGTCGCTTGCCACCGCCATATCGCGCAGAAGTGCTTGCAGCAGTTCCTCTTTGCTCGCGAAGTGGTTGTAGAACGAGCCGGCCGCGCGGCCCGCGGCGGTGGTGATGTCGGTGATCTTCGCGTTCAGGTAGCCGTGTTCGGCGAAGACCTGCCGGGCGGCGTCCTTGAGCGCCTGCTCGGTCTCCGCGGATTTCTCGCGCCTGCTGCCCACCACCGGACATCACCTCCTTGACAAGCACGGTACCAACACTGAAACTGAATTCACATTCACTGAATATCAGTTCAGTTCTTGTCGCAGGAGGTATTTCCATGTCAGAACAGGTACTCATCGCGGGCGCGGGCCCGACCGGACTCACCCTCGCCCTCGATCTCGCACGGCGCGGCGTGGACGTCCGGCTCGTCGACCGGGCCGATTCGCCGTTCCAGGGGTCGCGCGGCGACGGAATCCAACCGCGCACCCTGGAGGTGTTCGACGACCTCGGCGTCATCGACGCGGTACTGGCCGCCGGGCGCGAGGTCCCGGTGATGCGCGCCTACTTCGCGGGGACCTTCGTCGGCGAGCGCCGCATGGCCGAGCCAGTCGAGCCGACCCCGGATGTGCCGTATCCGAACACCTGGGTGCTCGGTCAGTCCGACACCGAGGCGATCCTGCGGGCGCGGCTCGCCGAGCTCGGGGTAACGGTCGAATTCGCCACGGCGCTGGTCGAATTCACCCAGGACGACGCCGGCGTCACCGCGACGCTGCAACGCGGCGGCACATCGGAGACGGTGCGCGCGAGCTATCTGGTCGGTGCCGACGGTGGCGCGAGCACGGTGCGCAAGCGCCTCGGGATCGCGTTCGAGGGCAGCACCGACGAGTCGATCAAGATGCTGCTCGGCGATGTCCGCGCCGACTCCCTCGACCACGAGTACGGCTATTGGTTCGCCGCCGCGGCCGACCAGCCGATGACCGGGTTCGCCCTGTCCCCGCTACCGGGCGCGCGGCGCTTCCAGTTCGCCGCCCCGCTGACCGACGACCGCTTCCCCGATCTGGCCACCCTGCAGGATCTCGCCGACCGCCACGGCCCCGAGACAGGCCTGGTGCTGCACGATCTGTCCTGGATCACGGTGTGGCGCCCCAATATTCGACTCGCCGAACGCTTCCGCGACGGCCGGGTGTTCCTCGCGGGCGATGCCGCCCACGTCCACCCGCCCACCGGCGGCCAAGGCCTGAACACCGGCATTCAGGATGCCTACAACCTGGGCTGGAAACTGGCCGCTGCCCTCGGTGGCGTCCCGGCCCCGCTCGACACCTACGAACCCGAACGTCGCACGGTCGCGGCCCGGATTCTCGGCCTGAGCACCGAACTCCTCGACAAACTCGTCGACGGCGACGAGGACGCGATGCACCGCGGCCCCGAAACCCGCCAGCTCGCCATCACCTATCGCTGCCCCGACGACGACGGCCCCCTCGTGGCGGGCGACCGCGCGCCGGACGCCACACTGCACGACGAAACCGGCCGCCCGATCCGCCTGTTCGACGTCTTCCGAGGCCCCCACGCGACCCTGCTCCGCTTCGCCCCGGCCAACAACTCAGTCGACATCGAGCTCCCCGCCTTCGCGGCAGGCGCGAACTCCACATCCAGCTCTCCAGCGACACCGATCGACGGATCCGGCGTTCTCACGGTCGAGATACGCCGCGTCGACGCCCCGTCCGAGTCATCCACCAGACCGGCGTCTGTGACACTTGTCGACACCGACGGACACGCCTTCACCGCCTTTTCGGCGACGGCGGGCACCACCATCCTGATCCGACCCGACGGCCACCTCGCCCATCGCTGGTGAGCTTCGAGGTCGTCCACTCCCCTGATCCGGCGAGGCCGCTACCAGACCAGGTCCGGACATGACAGTGGCCGGGCATCGCTGCCCGGCCACTGTTCGAGAATGCCTTACAGCCCGACGAGGCTACCGATCGTGTCCCACCCGAGCACCGAGTCGACAGCCAGACCACAGAACACCACCGCGAGGTAGTTGTTCGACTGCAGGAACAGCTTCAGCGGCTTCACCGACTCGCCACGGCGCACCCCGGCGTAGAGCTGATGCGCCATCAGCAGGAACCAGGCACCGGCCACCAGGGCGACCGCCGCGTAGATGACACCCGTCGCGGGCACCAACGCCATCGTCGCGAGCACCGTCAACCAGGTGTAGATGACGATCTGCTTGGTCACCACCTGCTCGGTCGCGACCACCGGCAGCATCGGCACGCCGGCCGCGCGGTAGTCCTCCTTGTAGCGCATGGCCAGCGCCCAGGTGTGCGGCGGCGTCCAGAAGAAGATCACCGCGAACAGCACCACCGCGGGCCAGCCGATGTCGCCGGTCACCGCCGACCAGCCCACCAGCGCGGGCATGCAGCCGGCCGCGCCGCCCCACACCACGTTCTGCGAGGTCCGGCGCTTGAGGCCCTTGGTGTAGACGAAAACGTAGAACAGGATCGTCGCGACGACCAGCAACCCGCTGAGCAGGTTGGCCTGCCACCACAGCCAGGCGAAGGAAATCGCGCCGAGCACGACACCGAAGACGAACGCGTGCGAGGTGGGCACCGCCTCGCGGGCCAGCGGGCGGCGCGCGGTCCGCTTCATCACCTTGTCGATATCGGCGTCGGCCACACAGTTGAGAGTGTTGGCGCTGGCGGCGCCCATCCAGCCACCGAACAGGGTGACCAGGATCAGCCGGATGTCCACCGTGCCGCGGTCGGCCAGCAACATCGTCGGAATGGTGGCAACGAGCAGCAGCTCGATGACGCGTGGTTTGGTGAGCGCGATGTAGGCAAGGGGCTTACGCACAATCCGCGCGGCGAGACTGTCGCCCGCGAGGCGGTCGGCCAGCGCCGTCGACGAAGTTCCGTGCGCACCGCTACTACCCGGCTCGTGACCGATCCGCACTGTTTCTCCTCGCACGCTGTGCTTCGCTTCGCATCCGGTAATGGAACGAGCAGCGCGCGGCTGCGGCGCGGCCACTACTACAGAGGATGGTAGACCCACTCACCTGCCGCTCCGCGCCAGACCCCCGCCACCGTGGGCGCGGTCACTCCGCCCCACGAGCCCGCATCCCGGGCCCACGCGGCGGTGAACCCGCATCGACGCGCAGGTGAACGGCATCGCGACGGGCTCGGCCCACGCGGCGGCGATGGTCTACACCGCACACCGCCGACTCAGTGCGATCCGAACTAGACTCAACGCCAGGGTTCGCGCCAACCGCTGTAGCAGCACCACTAGGGTATTCCTGTACATCGGTACGCATCCCGGCCGCGTGCGACCCGCTGTCGAACATCATCGCCGCTGCCAAGCTATCGCCGTCGACGAAACCTAGGTCAGGAGAACCACGGTCGTGCCAGTCACAGACGACATTCGCGCCCTCACTCAGCGGAACTACCCCAGCGACTGGACGGACCTCGACACCTTGGCCGTCGACACCGCCCGGGTACTCGCTGCCGACGCCGTGCAGAAGGCGGGCAACGGGCACCCCGGTACCGCGATGAGCCTCGCGCCGGTGGCCTACACCCTGTTCCAGCGCACGATGCGCCACAACCCCGCGGAGCCGCGCTGGGTCGGTCGCGACCGGTTCGTGCTGTCCTGTGGGCATTCCAGCCTCACCCTCTACATCGAGCTCTATCTGGCCGGTTTCGGACTGGAGCTGACCGACCTCGAGCAGCTGCGCCAGTGGGGCTCGCTCACCCCGGGCCACCCCGAGTTCCGCCACACCGACGGCGTCGAGATCACCACCGGCCCGCTGGGTCAGGGTCTGGCCTCGGCGGTCGGCATGGCGATGGCCGCGCGGCGTGAACGCGGGCTGTTCGATCCGGATGCCCCCGAGGGCACCAGCCCGTTCGACCACTTCATCTACACCATCGCCTCCGACGGCGACCTGCAGGAGGGCGTCACCGCGGAGGCTTCCTCGATCGCGGGCACCCAGCAGCTGGGCAACCTCGTGGTGATCTACGACGACAACGAGATCTCCATCGAGGACGACACCGACATCGCCTTCACCGAAGACGTAGCCAAGCGGTACGAGGCCTACGGCTGGCAGGTGCAGATCGTCGAGGGCGGCGAAGACGTGGTGGCCATCGAGAAGGCGCTGGCCGCGGCGAAGGCCGAGACCAGCAAGCCCTCGATCATCATCCTGCGCACCATCATCGGCTTCCCGGCCCCGAACAAGATGAACACCGGTGGCGCGCACGGCGCCGCGCTGGGCCCTGACGAGGTCGCCGCGGTGAAGAAGGCGCTGGGCTTCGACCCGGAGAAGTCCTTCGACGTCGACCCGGCCGTCATCGAGCACACCCGCAAGGCACTGGCCCGCGGCGCCGAGGCACAGGCCGAGTGGCAGCAGGGCTTCGACCAGTGGGCCGAGGCCAACCCGGCGAACAAGGAACTCTTCGATCGCCTGCAGACCCGCTCGCTGCCCAAGGGCTGGACCGAGGCGCTGCCGAGCTTCGAGGTCGATCCCAAGGGCATGGCCACCCGCAAGGCGTCGGGCAAGTTCCTCGCCGCGGTCGCCGACGAGCTGCCCGAGCTGTGGGGCGGTTCGGCCGACCTGGCCGAGTCCAACAACACCACGATGCCCGGCCAGCCGAGCTTCGGCCCCGAGTCGATCTCCACCGGCGCGTGGAAGGCCAACCCGTACGGGCGCACCCTGCACTTCGGCATCCGTGAGCACGCGATGGGCTCGATCCTCAACGGCATCGCGCTGCACGGCCCGACCCGCCCCTACGGCGGCACCTTCCTCGTGTTCAGCGACTACATGCGCCCGGCTGTCCGCCTGGCCGCACTGATGCGGGTGCCCGCCATCTACGTGTGGACCCACGACTCCATCGGCCTCGGCGAGGACGGCCCGACGCACCAGCCGGTCGAGCACCTGGCCGCGCTGCGCGCCATCCCCGGCCTCAACGTCGTTCGCCCCGCGGACGCCAACGAGACCGTCCACGCCTGGCGCACCGTGCTCGAGCGTGACTCCGACGAGCACACCTCGCACTTCCCGGTGTACGAGTCGCCGCAGCAGGACGGCCCGTCCGCGCTGGCACTCACCCGTCAGGACGTGCCGACCCTGGAGGGCACCAGCTACGAGGGTGTCAAGAAGGGCGGCTACGTGCTGGTCGAGGCGTCCACCGGCACACCGGAAGTGATCCTCATCGGCACCGGCTCCGAGGTCCACCTCGCGGTCGCCGCGCGCACTACGCTGGAAGAGCAGGGCATCCCGACCCGCGTGGTCTCGATGCCGTGTGTGGAGTGGTTCGACGTGCAGGATCAGGGATACCGCGACGAGGTGCTGCCCCCGTCGGTGCGGGCCAGGGTCGCGGTCGAGGCCGGTATCGCGATGCCGTGGCACCGATTCGTCGGTGACGCGGGTGAGGTCGTCGGCATCGACCACTTCGGCGCGTCGGCCGATTACAAGACTCTGTACCGCGAATTCGGTATCACCCCCGATGCCGTCGTCCGCGCGGCACTGCGTTCCACCGACAAGGTGAAGGGGTAAGACCATGGCACAGAACGAGAATCTCGCCGCGCTCTCGGCCGCGGGCGTCTCGGTGTGGCTCGACGATCTCTCGCGCGAACGCATCCAGTCCGGCAATCTCGCCGACCTGGTCGCGACCCGCAGCGTCGTCGGTGTCACCACCAACCCGAGCATCTTCCAGGCCGCGATGAGCGTGGGTCACGCCTACGACGCGCAGCTGAAAGACCTTGCGGCCCAAGGCGCCGACGCCGACGCGGCGATCCGCACGATGACCACCGACGATGTGCGCGCCGCCTGCGACGTGCTCGCGCCGGTGTTCGAGGCGACCGGCGGCGTGGACGGGCGGGTGTCGATCGAGGTCGATCCCCGGTTCGCCTTCGACGCCGACAAGACCGTCGCCCAGGCGATCGAGCTGTGGAAGATCGTCGACCGCAAGAACCTGTTCATCAAGATCCCGGCCACCGAGGCCGGTCTGCCCGCCATCACCTCGGTGATCACCGAGGGCATCAGCGTGAACGTGACGCTGATCTTCTCGGTGCCGCGCTACCGCGCGGTGATGGGCGCCTACCTCGACGGTCTGCGCAACGCCAAGATCGGTGGCCACGACCTGGCCAAGATCCACTCGGTGGCGTCGTTCTTCGTCTCCCGCGTGGACACCGAGATCGACAAGCGCCTCGAGGCGATCGGCACCCCGGAGGCCCTCGCCCTGCGTGGCAAGGCCGGTGTGGCCAACGCGCGTCTGGCGTACGCCGAGTACCAGGACGTGTTCGACGGTGGCGCGCACACCTCCACCTACAACCACCTGGCCGCACAGGGCGGCAACCGGCAGCGGCCGCTGTGGGCGTCGACCGGGGTGAAGAACCCGGATTACCCCGACACCCTCTACGTCACCGAGCTCGTCGGCCCGAACACGGTCAACACCCTGCCGGAGAAGACGCTGCAGGCGTTCGCCGATCACGGTGAGGTGCTGGGCGACACGCTCAGCGGCCGTGGCGCCGAGGGCGCTCAGGTCTTCGCCGATCTGGCAGCGGTGGGTATCGATCTCGACGATGTGTTCGCGCTGCTCGAGCGCGAAGGCGTCGAGAAGTTCGAGAGCGCGTGGGGTGAGCTGATCGAGGCCACCACCGGCCAGCTCGACATCGCGGCGGAGGGCAACTAGCACGATGGCCGGCACAGCATCGACGGATCAGGCGGCGGGGCTGTGGCACAACCCGCTGCGCGACGAACGCGACAAACGGGTCCCCTTCATCGCGGGCCCGTGCAGCATGGTGATTTTCGGTGTCACCGGAGATCTGTCCCGCAAGAAGCTGATGCCGGCCATCTATGACCTGGCGAACCAGGGGCTGTTGCCCCCTGGTTTCGCCCTGGTCGGCTTCGCCCGGCGCAACTACGCCGACGAAGATTTCGCCTCGGTGGTACTCGAGGCCGTGAAGAAGCACGCGCGCACCCCTTTCCGCCAGGAGGTCTGGGACCACCTGGCGGAGGGACTGCGCTTCGTGCAGGGCAGCTTCGACGACGACGCGGCCTTCGCGACGCTCGCCGACACGTTGCGCGATCTCGACGAAACCCGCGGCACCGGCGGCAATTACGCTTTCTACCTGTCGATTCCGCCGAACATGTTCCCCGTGGTCCTCGATCAGCTCTCCGAGCACCACCTGGCTCAGGCCAAGCCGGACCCCGACGGGTACACCCCGTGGCGGCGCGTGGTGATCGAGAAGCCGTTCGGCCACGACCTGACCAGCGCCAAGGAACTCAACGCCCTGGTCAACCGGGTTTTCCCGGAAGAGCAGGTCTTCCGCATCGATCACTACCTCGGCAAGGAAACGGTCCAGAACATCTTGGCGCTGCGTTTCGCCAACGAGTTGTTCGAGCCGATCTGGAACGCCAACTATGTCGACAGCGTGCAGATCACCATGGCCGAGGACATCGGATTGGGTGGTCGCGCAGGCTATTACGACGGGATCGGCGCCGCGCGTGACGTCATCCAGAACCACCTGTTGCAGTTGCTCGCGCTGACCGCGATGGAGGAGCCGACCTCCTTCGAGCCGATGCAGCTCACCACCGAGAAGATCAAGGCCCTCTCGGCCACCAAACTCGTTGCGCCGCTGGACGAGACGACCGCGCGCGGGCAGTACACCGAAGGCTGGCAGGGCAGCGAACACGTCGTCGGCCTGCATCAGGAGGAGGGCTTCGATCCGCAGTCACGGACCGAGACCTACGCCGCGCTCACCCTGCACGTGGAGAACCGGCGCTGGGCGGGTGTGCCGTTCTATCTGCGCACCGGAAAACGCCTGGGCCGCCGGGTGACCGAGATCGCGGTGGTGTTCAAGCGCGCGCCGCACTTGCCCTTCGACCAGACCATGACCGAGGAGCTCGGTCAGAACGCCCTGGTCATCCGGGTGCAGCCGGACGAGGGCATCACCTTGCGCTTCGGCTCCAAAGTCCCCGGCTCGGGCATGGAAGTGCGCGATGTGAACATGGACTTCAGCTACGGCGAGGCGTTCACCGAGTCCTCCCCCGAAGCCTACGAACGGCTCATCCTCGATGTGCTGCTCGGCGTGCCGTCACTGTTCCCGGTCAACGCGGAGGTCGAATTGTCCTGGCGCATCCTCGATCCCGTGCTCGCGCACTGGGCCGCGGGCGGCAAACCCGAACCCTACGAGGCCGGGACCTGGGGTCCCAGCTCGGCCGATGAGATGCTCGCGCGCAGCGGGCGGGAATGGCGGCGTCCGTGATCGTCGACATGCCCGATACCAACACCGTCGATGTCGGCAAACGGATGGTCCAGTTGCGCGAGACCAACGGCGTGATCACCCAGGGCCGGGTGCTCACCCTGGTGGTGTGCACCCTGGACTCCTCGGAGGCCGAGGACGCTATCGACGCCGCCAACGACGCCAGCCGCGAACATCCGTGCCGGGTCATCGTATTGGCGCGTGGCGACCGCGACGCTGACACCCGGCTCGACGCCCAGATCCGCGTCGGTGGCGACGCCGGTGCGGCCGAGGTGATCGTGCTGCGCCTGCAGGGCGCGCTGGTGAACCACGAGAGCAGCGTCGTCACCCCGTTCCTGCTGCCCGACACCCCTGTGGTGGCGTGGTGGCCGCGTGGCGCGCCGGAGTACCCGTCGATGGACTCGGTGGGCAAGCTGGCCAAACGCCGCATCACCGACGCCACCTACGCCCGCGATCCACAGGCCGCGATCAAGAAGCGCCGCTTCTCCTACGCCACCGGTGATACCGATCTGGCGTGGAGCCGCATCACCTACTGGCGGGCGCTGCTGGCCGCGGCGCTGGACGAACCGCCGTTCGAACCGGTCACCTCGGTGACCGTGTCGGGCCTGGCCTCCGAACCGGCGCTCGACACCCTGGCCGGTTGGCTGGCCTCGCGTCTGCACTGCCCGGTGATCCGCAAGACCGGGGAGCTGAAGGTGGAAATCCAGCGCGCCACCGATTCGATCGCCATCGAACGCCCGCAACTAGGAAGGACGGCCACGCTGACCCGCACCGGCGAACCCGACCAGCGGATCGCGCTGGCACGCCGGGAAACTCGCGATTGCCTCGCCGAAGAACTGCGCCGGCTCGACGCCGACGAGATCTACGCCGAGGCGCTCGCCGGAATCGAGAAGGTGACCTATGAGTGACCACATAGACGTGCACGACGACCTCGGTGCCGAATTCCCCGCCAACACGATCGAGATCCACGACGACGCCGAGTTGCTCGCCGACGCGGCCGCCGAACGCTTCGTCGACGTGATCGTCTCCGCCCAGGCCGAACGCGGCCACGCCTCGGTCTCGCTCACCGGCGGCAGCGACGGCATCCGCCTGCTCCAACGCGTGCGCGAGTCCCCCGGCGACATCGACTGGTCCGCCCTCTACGTCTACTGGGGCGACGAGCGTTTCGTCCCCGCGGGCGACAAGGACCGCAATGAACTCCAGGCCCGCGAGGCGCTGCTGGACTTCGTCGCGCTGAACCCGGCGCATGTGTTCCCGATCGGCCCCTCCGACGGTCCCTACAGCACCCCGGAGGAAGCCGCGGCCGCCTACGCCCAGGTCGTGCACACCGAACTCGACGAACGCGGCGAGTTCGACCTCACGGTCCTCGGCATGGGGCCCGAAGGCCACATCGACTCCCTGTTCCCGCACTCACCCGCAGTGCAGGAAACCACGGATTACGTTGTCGCCGTGCACAACTGCCCGAAGCCCCCGCCGACCAGAGTCACCATGACCCTGCCCGCGATCCACCGCTCCCGCCACGTGATGCTCGTGGTCAGCGGCGAAGGCAAGGCCGCCGCAGTAGCCGCCGCCGTCAACGGCGCCTCCCCCGACGACATCCCGTCGGCCGGCGCGGTCGGCATCGAATCGACCACCTGGGTGATCGACGAGGCCGCCGCAACAGGCTTGCTGCTCGACGACGAATAAGCCACTGACGAAGCCCGGGCCCGATGATCGGGCCCGGGCTTCGTCGTGTCGGGTGATGCTCGCCGAGTCAGATGACCGGGGTCAGGGAGCTTGTCCAGAAGTCGGCGTAGCGGCCTGCTCGGTGCAGGAGTTCGTCGTGGGTGCCGTCTTCCGCGATGTGGGCGTGGTCGAGGAAGATGATGCGGTCGGCGCGGCGGACGGTGCGCAGGCGATGGGCCACCATGACCACGGTTCGGCCTGCCATCAGGCGTTCAATGCCCTCGTGGACCGCGGCCTCGTTCAAGGGGTCGAGGGCGGAGGTCACCTCGTCGAGCAAGACGATCGGGGCGTCTTTCAGGAGGGCTCGGGCGATCGAAACACGTTGACGCTCACCGCCGGACAGGAGGGCGCCCCCTTCGCCGACGTTCGTTGTCCAGCCGCCGGGGAGTCGGTCGATCACCTCGTCGAGACGGGCCGCGGTGGCGGCGGTTCGCACCTCGTCGTCGGTGGCGTCGGGGCGGCCGAGGCGGATGTTGTCCTCGATCGTCCCGTCGAACAGGTAGACGTCCTGGAAGACGATGGCGAACTGGGCCATCAGTGTTTCGGTGCTGATGGAGCGCACGTCGACGCCGCCGATGCGGACGGTGCCGGCGTCGACATCGTAGAAGCGGGCGATCAGTTGCAGGAGAGTGGTTTTGCCCGCGCCGGACGGTCCGACCACGGCCAGCCGTTGTCCGCGGGGAATCGTCAGCGAGACCTCGTCGAGCACCGTGCGGGTGCCGTGCCGGAAGGTGACGGCGTCGACGGTCAGGTCATGAGCCTGCGGTTCCAGGGGCGTACCGGGTTCCGGCAAGGTTTCGGTCCGCAGCAGTGCCTCGAGGCGCACCAGTTCGGATCGGGCACCACGTAGCTGGCCGCCGAGATCAGCGAGGGACAGCAGCGGGTCGGCGCACCGAGCGGCCAGGAGCAGGATCGCCAGGAACTCCGCCGCACCGATGTCTCCACCGAGGGCGAGATACGTGCCGAGGGCGAGCAACCCGGTGAACACCGCTTGTACCGCGAGTGAGAGACCGAGGATTCCGGGCAGCGCCGTGAAGGCTCGGCGGCGCGAGGTGCGCGCGACTTCCTGGAGGGAATCGTCGAGCAGGTCGAACCGTTCCGCCGTACGCCCCCCGGCTCGCAGAACAGGCTGGGCCTGCAGATATTCGATCACCCGCTGCGCGGCGTCGTGGTCGCGTTCGTGTCGCTGCGCGTCACCGACCGCCATCGCACGCCCCGACCAGACCTGGATCGCCGCCACGATCGGCACTGCGGCGGCCGCGGCCAACCCCAGCTGCCAAGTGAACGCGAACATCACGACGATGATCGTCAGCGGTGTCACGGCCGCCGAGATGAGCGGTGCCAGCAGGTGTGCGAGCACGCTCAACGCCTGCAGCACACCGCGACTGGCGAGCACCGACACCTCACCCACTCGACCGGCCGTGTACCAACCGATGGGCAGTCGGGCCAGGTGGTCGCCGAGTCGGTGGTACACCCCGCGCAGCAGCGTGGTGCCGACGCGGAATCCGGACAGGTCACTGCGGTAGCGCAGGACGGCATAGAGGGCGACGGCACCACCCAATGCGATCAGCCAGGGTCGGGCAGCGGCGGGGTCGTCACCGAACAGCGCCCGCAGGACCGGAACCAGCAGCGCATAGGACAGGCCCTCGGCGACCGCGGTGACCGTCATCAGCGCGATCGTGCGCCGAACCGGACCTGCGTAGTCGGCTCCGAGCACGCGCAACAGCATGCGAATCATCGTGGGTCTCCCTGTAGTTCCGCGGTCACCGTTCGGTGCGCGTGCCAGAAGTCGGCGAATTTTCCCGGTCGGGCAAGCAGATCTGCGGGTCTGCCCTGTTCGACGATCGCGCCGTTGTCGAGCATCACGACGGTGTCGGCGTCGGCGATCGTTTCCAGCCGGTGGGCGATGACCAGGATGGTCCGGTCACGTCCCAGCGATGCCAGCGCCTGCCGGACGGCCTGTTCGGTCTGTGGGTCGGCGAAGGCGGTCGCTTCATCGAGGACCAGGACCGGAGTATCGGCGAGCAGGGCACGAGCCAGCGAAATCCGCTGTGCCTCACCGCCGGACAAGACCGCATCGTCGCCGATCACCGTGTCGTAACCGTGCGGCAGTTCGAGGACGCGGTCGTGGATGTTCGCCAGGCGGGCCGCGCGCACCACGGCGTTACGGTCGGCACGGGGAACGGCGAGGGCGATATTGTCCGCGACCGAGGCTCGCAGCAGCCGCACGTCCTGGAAGACGAACGAGACCGTCCGATAGAGCTCGCGGCTACCGAGTTCGCGCAGGTCGACGCCGCCGAGGGAGACCGTGCCGTGGGTCGGGTCGAAGAACCGCGGCAGTAGCTGGACCAGGGTGGATTTGCCGCTGCCCGACGGTCCGACAAGTGCGGTGACGGTGCCGGGCTCCAGTACCAGGTCGATCCCGCGCAGCACTTCGTGTTCGGCGTCGTAGCCGAACCGGACGTCCGCCCACCGCACGCGATGCCCCTGCGGCGTCCTCGGTCGGGTCGGCTCGGGCAGCGGCGCCTCGTCGAGTACGTCGCGTATCCGGCCTACCGCGCGCCGCGCGGCCTGGAGGTCGTCGAAACAGTGTCCGAGCGCCGCCACGGGGGCGGTGAGCCCGATGCCGAGCAGCAGGAACGGCAACAGATCAGCCGGGGCCATTCCGCCGTTCGTGATCAGCACCGTGCCGCCGAGCAGCACCACCAGCAGCACGAACGGCGGCGACAGCGCCACCTGCATGCCCGCCGCGATGCCCGCCAGGCCACGCACCATCCGCAGGAAGATGTCGGCGAAATCCTCCGTGGCGGTGCGGAATCGGCGATGGGCGCGTTCGGACCCGCCGAAGGCCTTCACCACCGCGATGCCCTGCACGAACTCGACGACCGAGCCGGCGATACCACCCATGGCCGTGTCGAAATCCTGCTGTTCGCGCAGCCGGGTGGGGGTCATCATCAAGGGGACGAGCGCGATCGCCAGCACCACCGGAATCAGGGTGATGAGAGTGAGCCGCCAGTCGACGGTGAACAGGTAGATCAGCGAGACCGACGGCACCACGAACGCCGACACCAGTTCGCCGGGTGCGTGCGCGATGAACGGGTGCACCGCGCTCACGTCGTCGCCGACGATCTTCGCCAGCTCACCGGTGCGTCGCCGCGCGAACCAGCCGATCGGCACCCGCCCCAGCTGATCGGCCAGTTGCCGCCGCAAGGACAGCTGGACGCGATCGTCGAGGAGGTGGCCGACCGCCGAAGAGGCTGCGGTACACAGTAATCGGACGAGCAGACCCACCGCACCGGCCAGCACGACGAGCCACGCATGACCGTGGTCGACCTCGCCGGGTGACAACAGGATTCGGCCCAGTTCGACTACGGCCAGCAACGGAGCCAGCCCCGCCACGGCCCCGACGACCTGCAGGATCGCCACCGCGCCGAAACTGCCGAGATACGGGCGAAGCAAGCTGATGAGACTCGTTGCCCGGGTGGACTGTTCACTGACGGTGGTCATCGACGCGCTCCAGAACGCACAGCCAGGTGGCTTCGCAGATGGTCGAGGATCTCCGCGCGGGCGGGTTCGGCGGTGGGGATCAGCCCCCGCATGCTCAGGAAACCGTGTGTCGCTTTGGGATAGCGGGTCAGCGTTACCTCGACCCCCGCCTGCCGGAGACGATCGGCGTAGGCGGGCGATTGATCTTCCAGCGGATCGAGACCGGCGGACTGGATGAGGGTGGGGGCGCACCCGGCGAGGTCGTCGTGGAACATCGGCGATATCTGCCGCGCGTCGAATCCCTCGGGGAGCGCGATGCGTTGCACCGCACGGCAGTTCGCGGGGGTCGCGGTAGGGCTGTCCGCATTCTCGGTGAACGAGGGATAGTCGAAGACCCCGTCGGTCCAATCGAGTTGGGGATTGATCAGTACCTGCGTCCGCAGGTCAGGAGTATCGAAGGCGGTCAGCGCCGCGAGAGTGGCACCCGCGCTACTACCGAGCAGCGCGAGCCGAGTACCGTCCGCATCCCACTCCCCCGCCCGCGCGACAAGACGCGGTACCGCGTCGCGGGCGTCCTCGACAGCGGCGGGAATCGGATGCTCGGGCGCCAGCCGGTAGTCCACCGAGGCGACCACCGCCGGACACTCGGCAGCCAGGTGACTCAGCAGCCAATCGTCCTGCTCAGGAACCCCCGTGATGAACCCACCGCCGTGAAACGCGACGATCAACGGCAACCCCGAGCCCCCGTGCACCGGCCGATGCACGCGAACACGCAGCGTGCGACCGGCCAGTTCGAGCGTGTGATCGGTGCCGAGCGCGCCCCGATCCGACCGCCCGGTGACGAACGTCCCGACAGCCGACCGACGCAACTTCTCCTGCGCCCCACGCCCCTCGACGACCTCCGCCGGGGTGATCGAATCCCAATCCGGCTCACCCTTCAGTGCGGCCAACACCCGCATCCGAACAGGAACTCTGCCTCGCATGATCTGCCTCCTGGCGCTCACTCACCGCCACCTCCCGGCGGCGTAGAGCTACCCTGGCAGCCGCGACCACCACTGCGCTTTCGGAAACATGCGGTCACCCTCTCGAACAGGTGCCGCCGCAGCCTTTGCACATTCGCGCGATCACCGATGTGCGGGGCCCATCGCCGGCTGTCAGCCCAAGACCGCGCGTGGATCCGGAAGGTACATACCGGCTTTGCCGCGCACGGTACTCCACATCGCGAATCCCATCACCGGAGTGTTCTGGGCGATCATCATCTGCCGATTACTCAGATCGATAACCGCGGGTACCACGACGGTGCCGAAGCTCATCGCCTTGTTGGTGACGGCGCCGAAGCTGGCCGGGTGTACACGATCGGATATCAGCGCGGCGACCGCGCATGCGCCACCCTTCACCGCGAAGGCGCTCGGGCGCCGAATCGAACGGGCGAATTCATCGACCTGCCTGGTGAATCCGGCGACGGTGGCGGGTGAGATCTCGCCCGCGTGGCCGACGCACACGGCCAGTTCGATCGGATTCAGCGAGCTCTTGATGACCGCACCGACGCCGATCAGCGACAGCACCGGGCCGACCCAATTCCGGCTCACCTGGAGCCCGCCCATCGTCATATGGTGAGCGACCGCCGCCAGATAGGCCTGCACCGCCGCGCTCTCCTGCGGTCCGCCCTGCGGCGGAGCTTGCTGTGGCGCAGCATAATTCGCCTGCGGCGCACCGTATTGGGCAGGCGGTTGCTGATATTGCGGTTGCTGCGGCGGAAAACTCGGCTGCCCGTACGGCTGCTGCGGATACGGCTGCTGCGGCGGCGCCCCGAAAGGCCCCGGCTGCTGCGGATACCCCCACGGACCGCCCGGCCCACCTGACGTCGTCATAGCCCCTCCTTCACCGTCCCACCTGAACACCGGACACTACCGGCTGCCCGAACCACCCCAGCACTCCAGCTACGACTATCCCGGTTGCGGGATTCTTCCCCTGTCGGGTTCTCCCTGGATCCGGCCGGGCAGGCGCTAGCATCGGGTTCTTGGCATGCCGACGGTTCGGACGTCGACTCGACTGCGGGCGAGGAGTTGTTGCGGTGGCGCTGGGTTCGCTTGACCTGGATGGGGCGTTTCGGGCCGCGATGGATGGTCTCGTCGTGTCCGATCGGATCGACGCGGTCGGGAGCATCGATGCCGCGTTCGGGGCGGAGTTGTTCGAATCCCAGGCTGCCAGTAGGCATCTCGATCTGGCGGCTCGGCGGTTGGGGTCCGCTCGGCAGGGTTTCTACAGCATCGGGTCTTCGGGACATGAGGGAAACGCGGCGGTGGCGGCCGCGCTGCGCGTCGATGATCCGGCGTTGTTGCACTATCGGTCGGCCGCGTTCTTCGTGCAGCGATGCCGCCAGATTCCGGGGCTGGATCCGATTCGGGATGTGCTGCTGGGGGTTGTCGCGGCGGCTGCCGATCCGATTTCCGGTGGTCGGCACAAGGTGATCGGCAGCGCGGCGGCGTCGATCATTCCGCAGACCTCGACCATCGCCTCACATCTGCCGCGAGCCGTGGGGCTGGCATTCGCGTTGGATCGTGCTGCGAAGCAAGGGATTTCGTGCCGATGGCCTGCCGATGCGGTGGTGGTGTGCAGTTTCGGGGACGCGTCGGCCAATCATTCGACGGCGGTCGGGGCGGTCAACGCCGCCCTGCATGCCGCCCATCAGGGTGTGCCGATGCCGCTCGTGTTCGTCTGCGAGGACAACGGGCTCGGCATCAGTGTGCCCACCGCACCGGACTGGATCGAGCGCGCCTACGGTCCACGGCCGGGTCTCACCTACTTCGCCGCCGACGGCTGCGATCTACCCGATGTTCTCGGTGCCGCCGAAGATGCGGTGAATCTGGCACGAACCTGGCGGGTGCCGGTCTTCCTGCACCTGCGCACCGTCCGGCTCGGTGGACATGCCGGGTCCGATGTCGAGGCCGCCTACCGTGGTCCGGCCGATATCGCCGCCGACCTGGCCCGAGATCCCCTCCTCGGCACCGCCCGCTATCTGATCGCGGCGGGTGCCGCTGACGCCGGCGACCTGCTCGAGCGCTACGAGCGGATCGGTGCCCGCGTGCGGGAGACCGCCGACGAGGTGGTTCACGAAGCTCGGCTCGATTCCGCGGCGGCCGTGATCGCGCCCCTCGCGCCGATTCACCCCACCGCCATCCGCGAGGACGTCACCCGCCCTGGTCCGTCGACTCCTGCGCCCGACTCCCGGATGACGTTGGCGCAAGCGATCAACCACACACTCGGCGAACTCCTCACCAGAGACTCCGATGTGCTGGTGTTCGGCGAGGACGTCGGCCGCAAAGGCGGCGTCTACGGGGTCACGAAGGGCCTCAGAAAGCGCTTCGGAGCACGCCGGGTCTTCGACACCCTCCTCGACGAACAGTCCGTCCTCGGCACCGCGCTCGGTACCGGGTTGGCCGGCTTCATCCCGATCCCCGAGGTCCAGTATCTGGCCTACGTCCACAATGCGGCCGATCAGATCCGCGGCGAAGCGGCCACCCTCCAATTCTTCTCGAACGGGCAGTACCGAAATCCGATGGTGGTACGCATCGCCGGCCTCGCCTACCAAAAGGGCTTCGGCGGCCACTTCCACAACGACAATTCCTTGGCGGCACTGCGCGATATCCCCGGCGTTGTCGTCGCGGTGCCCGCGCGCGCCGACGACGCGGCAAGCATGCTGCGCACCTGCGTCTCAGCGGCCCGAGTCGACGGCCGGGTCTGTGTGTTCGTCGAACCGATTGCGCTGTACCACACGAAAGATCTCCATCCAGGCGACGAGGCCTGGCTGGCCTCCCCTGCCACCGACCACATTCCGATCGGCACAGCACGCACCTACGGCGACGGCACCGACCTCACCATCGTCACCTTCGGCAACGGCGTCCCGATGAGCTTGCGCACCGCGAATCGCCTTGCCGCCCAGGGAATCCACACGCGAGTACTCGACCTCCGCTGGCTCGATCCCCTACCGGCCGCCGACCTGCTCCACCACGCCGAAGCCACCGGCCGTGTGCTGGTCGCCGACGAGACCCGGCGCAGCGGAGGAGTCTCCGAGTCAGTTTTCGCGACGCTTGTCGACGCCGGTTACCAGGGCGCGCTCGCGCGGGTCACCAGTGCGGACAGCTTCATCCCGCTGGGACCGGCCGCGGACACAGTCCTGCTCGGTGAATCAGCGATCGAAGCAGCGGCCCGACGAATCGTGTCGTCGAGCTGACGCGTCAGGCGAACTTGATCTCGAGGCCGATGCCGAGGATCGCGATGAACCAGACGATGCCGACGAAGATGGTGATGCGGTCGAGGTTCTTCTCGACGACGGTGGAGCCGGACAGGCTCGACTGGACGCCGCCACCGAAGAGGCTGGACAAGCCGCCACCCTTGGCGCGGTGCAGCAGCACCAGCAGCACCAACAGCAAGCTGGTGATCACAAGGAGGATATCGAGGAACAGCGACATGGGGTTCATCCTAGGTGGTGTGGGGTCGACTGGTCTAACCAGGCTCGACTGCGACCAGGTGTGAGACCGTGTGGGGGCCTGCGGAGTACTGGGCGACGGTCTCTTCGATTTCCCGGTCACGGGCGGTCAGGCGCACCTGATGCTGGTGCATGTGCTCGGCCCAGGACCGCACGACGAAGGCTTCGACGAACCGGTCGACGGTGCCGACGTCGCGGTAGAGCCGCCATTCCATCGCGCCCGTGCGCTGCCTCGATCGCCCGACCAGCGCCATCGAGTCGGTGAAGGCGGCGACGTCGGCGGGTGGCACGTCGTAGCCGCGCATCACCAGGACGGGGCCGTCCTCGGGTTCGGGCTCGACGACGAGTTGCGGTTCGGGCCAGAACGCCGCCGGGGAGAGGTCGATCTCCTCGACGTTGTGCCGGATCGGCCACCACAGGGTGCTCACGGCACAGCACGCCAGCAGCGCAGCCGCGATCAACAGTGCCGTCACTGCACCGTAGGCACCGGCGACCAGACCCCAGAGCAGGGAACCGATGGCCTGCCCACCCATGAACACCAGCATGTACACCGACAGCCCACGGGCGCGCACCCAGGCGGGCAGTAGCAACTGCATGGTCGAGTTCAGCGTCGCCATCGCCAGCAACCACGCGAGACCGGATCCCACCAGCAACACGAGCACCACCACCACGTGGTGGACCAGTGCGGTCGCGATCGCACCCATCCCGAACAGGACCGCCGCGAGCGCGAGCCGCTGGGTGGGGGTGAACAGGACCCGCAGGCGTGACAATCCGAGCGCGCCACACACCGCGCCGAGCCCGAGCGCGCCGAGCAGCAGACCGTAGCCGGAGGACGACAGGCCGAGTCGGTCGTGGGCGATCACCGGCAGCAGCGACCACACCGCGCTGGCGGGAGCGATGAACAGGATCGCGCGGAACAGCACCCGTCGGATCGCGGGCGCAGCTCGGATGAATCGCGTGCCCGCCTGCAAGGCCGCGAGGGGCCGTTCGCTGGGCAGCGGACTCGTTCGCGTCGGCCACTTCGACACCAGCAGCACCGCGACGATGCCGACGAACGACACCGTGTTGAACCCGAACACCACGGTCGGCCCGGCGATCGAGACGATCACGCCCGCCACCGCGGGCCCGACGGCTCGGCCGATATTGACGCTCATGCTGCCCAGCGCCGCCGCCGAGGTGATCTGGTCGCGGGGCACCAGCTCGGGCTGTACCGCCTGCCAGGCGGGCGCGGTGAGCGCCTGCCCACAGCCGAGCAGGAACAGCAGGCTGAGCAGGACCGCGGGGGTGGTGTGGCCGGTGGCGGTGAAGACGGTGAGGGTGAGCGAGGCGACCGCCATCCCGGTCTGCGCGCCGATCAGCAGCCTGCGCCGGTCGACCAGGTCGGCCAGTACCCCGGACGGGATCGACAGCAACATCACCGGCAGGGCGAGCGCGGTCTGCACGAACGACACCAGTGCCGCGGCGTTCGGTTGATCCACGAGGATCCACTGCGCGCCGACCGTCTGCATCCACGTGCCCAGATTCGACACGAGCTGGGCGATCCACAGCGCCCGGAACACCGGTGAACGCAACGGAGCCCAGGTCGAGATCCGCTCCGCCGCCACTGTGCCCACCGGTCGAGCATATCCCTGGCGACCGCCGATCCCCGGCCAGCACTCCGTGCCGGCACAGCGGGACGACGGCGGCGACGGCTTCCGCGACAGATCCCCGTGATCGGTCAGAAATACTGTGGTGCAAGACAATAGAAGAGCGAATCTTCGCTGCGGTGTTATCTTCTGGTCGCTTTCGAGCGATCAGTACAGAGCTCCCGTTTCGTTCGGCGGGCCTGCACGACACGGAGGAAAATTCGCATGACTGTCCCACCCGGCCATCCGCAGCAGCCTTATGGCCAGCAACCGCCGCCTTACGGTCAGCAGCCCTCGGGTGGCTACCCGCAGCAAGGTGGCTACCCGCCCCAGGGTGGTTACCCGCAGCCGCCGCGCAAGAAGAAGGTGTGGCCATGGGTGCTCGGCGGGGTGCTGGTGGTCCTGCTGCTGGTCGTCGGCGGATGTGTCGCGCTCGTCGGCACGGTCGCCAACGAGATCGAGAACGAGGTGAGCCGGGAGGTCACCGTCTCCTATCAGGCCGGCGGAACCGGTACCTCCACGGTCATCTACACCGATGGCAGCCTGGACGTGGTCACCGAATCCGATACCGCGCTGCCGTGGTCCAAGGACGTGACGATCACCGGGCTGGTGAAGTTCGTGTCGCTGAGCGTCATGTCGGGCATCGACGGCGGAACGGTGTCCTGCAAGATCACGGTCGGCGGCAAGGTGATCGCCGAGGATCAGGCCACCGGTCAGCTCGCCAGCGCCAGCTGCACGGGCGACGCGGGCAAGTAGTTCCGCGCCGGATCGCGACCCGCCCCGAGCATCGACGAGCGATGCCCGGGGCGGTCCGTACCATCGGCTCCATGCGGATATCACCTCGTCCTCTGGCCGCCTTGCTCGCCCTGGTCGGCCTGGTGGCGGCCGGGTGCGGTTCGACCGGAACGGAACCGGTGGACGACACTGCCACGCCGATGGGCCACACCTATGTTTCCACCGAGGTCGTCGGCGACGAGATCCCGGGCGGCGGTCCGATGACGCTCGGCTTCACCGAGGGACGGATCTCGGCGAACTCGGGCTGCAACTCCGCGGGTGGCACCGTCGACCTGAGCAACCACATCCTGCACACCTCGCCACTGGCGAGCACCCTGATGGCCTGTCCCGGCGACCGCGAACGCGCCGACGCCTGGCAGAGCGACTTCCTGGAATCCGACCCCACCTGGCGCCTCGACGGTGATCGGCTGACACTGACGGGCAAGTCCGTCACCATCCATCTCACCGACAAGAAGGTCGTGACTCCCGACAAGCCGCTGACCGGCACCGCGTGGGTGGTCACCACCATGCTCACCCCGGACGCGCAGATCCGCTCGACCACGCTCGACGAGGTGAGCCCGAATCTCACCATCGGTGACGGCGGCACCGTCAACGGCTCGGCGGGCTGCAACCGGATCACCGGCACCGCGGGCGTCGGCCCCGGCGACGCGGTGAATTTCGCCGTCGCCACCACCAAGATGATGTGTGCGCCGGAGGTGATGGAGGTCGAGCAGAACGTGCTGCGCGCGCTGGACGGCCGAACCAGCGCCACCATCGACGCCGACACCCTCACCCTGCGCAACGACAACGGCTACGGCCTCATCCTGCACGCGCGGTAGCCGCCCGCGTTCACGAAAAGCGAAGGGCCGGAAACCACTCGGTTTCCGGCCCTTCGGTATTCAGTGTTCGGTGCCCGATCAGGGCAGCGGACCGCCCGCGGCGATCGCCGACAGGGTGGCGAACTCGTCACCCTTGAGCGAAGCACCGCCGACCAGCGCGCCGTCGATATCGGTCTGCCGGATCAGCTCGCCGATGTTCTTGGCGTTCACCGAGCCGCCGTAGAGCACGCGCACGCCGGCGGCGACCTCCGGGGAAGCCAGCTTCTCCAGCTCGCCGCGGATCGCGCCGCAGACTTCCTGCGCGTCGGCCGCCGAGGCGACCTTGCCGGTGCCGATGGCCCAGACCGGCTCGTAGGCGATGACGACCTGCGAAATCTGTTCCGCCGTCAAGCCTTTGAGCGAACCACGCAGCTGCTCGAGGTTGTACTCGACGTGCGTGCCCGCCTCGCGGACGCCGAGACCCTCGCCGATGCAGACGATCGGGGTGATCTCGTTCTTCAGCGCCTGCTTGGTCTTGGCCAGCACGGTCGCGTCGTCCTCGAGGTGGTACTGACGACGCTCCGAGTGCCCGACGACCACGAAGGTGCAGCCGAGCTTGGCCAGCATGGACCCGCTGATCTCGCCGGTGTAGGCACCGGAGTCGTGCGCCGAGACATCCTGGGCGCCGTAGGTGATCAGGAGCTTGTCGCCGTCGACGATCGACTGCACACTGCGCAGATCGGTGAACGGCGGGATCACCGTCACGTCGACCTTCGCGAAGTACTTCTCGGGCAGCGCGAACGCCACCTTCTGCACCAGCGAGATGGCCTCGAGGTGGTTGAGGTTCATCTTCCAGTTGCCCGCGATGAGCGGTTTACGTGCTGCCATCGCTCAGCCCTCCAACACCGAAATACCGGGCAGCTCTTTGCCTTCCAGGTATTCCAGGGAAGCGCCGCCACCGGTGGAGATGTGGGAGAAGCCGTCATCGGGCAGACCGAGCGCACGCACGGCGGCCGCCGAGTCGCCGCCACCGACGACCGTGAACGCACCCTTGGAGGTAGCGGTGACGATGGCTTCGGCGACACCACGGGTACCCGCGGCGAACTTCTCGAACTCGAACACGCCCATCGGGCCGTTCCAGAACACCGTCTCGGCCTCGGTCAGCAGCGCTGCGAATCGCGACACCGACTCGGGGCCGATGTCCAGGCCGAGCCAGCCGTCGGGGATCTCGGTCGACGCGACGGTCTCGGTGTCGGCGTCGGCCGCGAACTTGTCGGCCACCACGATGTCGACCGGCAGGTGCAGCACGTCGCCGAAGCGCTCGAGCAGATCCTTGCAGGTGTCGATCATCTCGGCCTGCAGCAGCGAGCCGCCGACCGGAAGACCTTGCGCGGCAAGGAAGGTGAAGCACATGCCGCCGCCGATCACCAGGGTGTCGACCTTGGGGGCCAGCGCCTCGATCACCGCGAGCTTGTCGGAGACCTTGGAGCCACCGAGCACCACCGCGTACGGGCGGGCCGGGTCCTGGGTGAGCTTCTGCAGCACCTCGACCTCGGCCGCGACCAGCGTGCCCGCGTAGTGCGGGAGCTGCTGGGCCACGTCGTAGACCGACGCCTGCTTGCGGTGCACCACGCCGAAACCGTCGGAGACGAACGCACCGTCGTCGCCGACCAGCTCGACGAACGCCGCGGCGAGCTTGGCCCGCTCCGACTCGTCCTTGCTGGTCTCGCGCGGATCGAAGCGCACGTTCTCCAGCAGCAGCACGTCGCCGTCGGTGAGGCCCTCCGAGCGCGAGAGCGCGTCGTAGCCCACCACGTCACCGGCCAGCTGGACATTGCGACCCAGCAGCTCGGCCAGTTTCGCCGCCACCGGGGCGAGCGAGAACTTGGCATCGGGCTCACCCTCGGGGCGGCCCAGGTGTGCCATCACGACCACCTTGGCGCCGGCCTCGACCAGCGCCTGAATCGTGGGCACCGAGGCGATGATGCGGCCCGGGTCGGTGATCTGACCGTTGTCGTCGAGGGGAACGTTCAGGTCGGAGCGCACGAGTACGCCCCGACCCTCGACACCCTCGGCCAGGAGATCCTGCAGTGTCTGAACTGTCATCGCGGTCAGAGCGACTTGCCGACGAGATCGACCAGGTTGGCCAGCCGGTTCGAGTAGCCCCACTCGTTGTCGTACCAGGAGACGACCTTGACCTGGTTGTCGATGACCTTGGTCAGCGGCGCGTCGTAGATCGACGAGTGCGGGTCGGTGACGATGTCACTGGACACGATCGGGTCCTCGTTGTACTTGAGGATGCCCTTCATCGGGCCCTCGGCGGCGGCCTTCATCGCGGCGTTGATCTCTTCGATGGTGGCCGGCTTCGCCAGGGTGGCGGTGAGGTCGGTGACCGAGCCCGTCGGAACCGGAACGCGCAGCGCGTAGCCGTCGAGCTTGCCCTGCAGCTCGGGCAGCACCAGGCCGATGGCCTTGGCGGCACCGGTGCCGGTGGGAACGATGTTCAGGGCAGCGGCGCGGGCGCGACGCAGGTCCTTGTGCGGCGCGTCCTGCAGGTTCTGATCCTGGGTGTAGGCGTGAATGGTGGTCATCAGACCGTTCACGATGCCGAACGAGTCGTTGAGCACCTTGGCGATCGGGCCGAGGCAGTTCGTGGTGCACGACGCGTTGGAGATGATGTTCTGGCTGCCGTCGTACTTGTCGTCGTTGACGCCCATCACGATGGTGATGTCGTCGCCGGTGGCAGGCGCGGAGATGATGACCTTCTTGGCGCCGGCGGACAGGTGGCCCTTGGCCTTCTCCGCGGCCGTGAAGATGCCGGTCGACTCGACGACCACGTCGACGTTCAGGTCGGCCCACGGCAGTGCCGAGGGGCCTTCCTTGATCGCGAGCGCCTTGATGCGCTGCTCGCCGACCACGATGGTGTCGCCCTCGACGGAGACGTCCTGCGGCAGACGACCCAGGATCGAGTCGTACTTCAGCAGGGTGGCGAGGGTGTTGATGTCGGTGAGGTCGTTGACCGCGACGATCTCGATATCGGTCTCGCCGACGGCCTTCAGCGCCTCCACCGCACGGAAGAAATTACGTCCGATACGACCGAAGCCGTTGATACCTACCCGGACAGTCACGTTATCGCTCCTCAGCTTTCAAGCGGATTCATTCCGACGGTAACCACAGTAGTAGCCGCGCCAGCCTTCACGACAGCCACCTGTGAGTTGTGAGCTCCCCGGCCTCAGGCCTGCGGAGACCCCAGAATAGAGGGCAGAGCGGTCATGTATGACCGCTCTGCACTAATCGTCGGATTCGCCACACCTTTCGGCGTGCGGAGTCTGTTGCTGTTCCTACTACGCGTCGTCGAGCAGCTCCGCTGTCACCGCGGACTCGGTATCGGGGATGCCGAGATCCTTGGCGCGCCGGTCGGCCATCGACAGCAATCGCCGGATCCGGCCCGCGACAGCATCTTTGGTCATCGGCGGATCGGCCAGCTGACCGAGTTCCTCCAGGGAGGCCTGCCGATGCTGCACCCGCAGCCTGCCCGCCGCGGCGAGATGCTCGGGAACATCGTCGGCGAGGATCTCGAGCGCCCGTTCGACCCGAGCCGCCGCCGCGACGGCCGCGCGCGCCGAGCGACGCAGGTTCGCGTCGTCGAAGTTGGCGAGCCGGTTGGCGGTGGCCCGCACCTCGCGACGCATCCGACGTTCTTCCCAGGTGAGCCTGGTGTCCTGCGCGCCCATCCGGGTGAGCAGGGCGCCGATCGCCTCGCCGTCACGCACCACGACCCGGTCCGTGCCGCGCACTTCCCGCGCCTTGGCGGTGATGCCGAGCCTGCGCGCCGCGCCGACCAGTGCCAATGCCGCCTCCGGACCGGGGCAACTCACCTCGAGCGCCGAGGAACGACCCGGCTCGGTGAGCGAGCCGTGCGCGAGAAACGCGCCACGCCATGCCGCTTCGGCGTCACCGATGCTGCCGCCGACCACCTGCGCCGGCAGCCCGCGCACGGGGCGGCCGCGCACATCGAGCAATCCGGTCTGGCGCGCCAGCGCCTCGCCTTCCTTCGACACGCGCACCACGTAGCGGGAAGTCTTGCGTAGCCCACCCGCGCCGAGCACATGCACATCGGAGCCGTATCCGTACAGCTCGAAAATCTCTCTGCGCAGTCGCCGGGCGATGGACCCCATGTCCACCTCGGCTTCCACGATCACCCTGCCCCCCACGATGTGCAGACCGCCCGCAAACCGCAGCAACGCCGACAGCTCCGCTTTACGCGAGCTGACCTGCGACACCACGAGCCTGCTCAGCTCGTCCTTCACCTCGGCTGTCATCGCCACGAGACGCGCTCCTTTCCCACCGACCCCGAACGCTCATCTGGAACACTGTGCACATCTGAGGCACTGTGCCGTCTCTCGAATCGAAGCCCAGTCAGTTGCGGCCGCGGCGACCGGACCAGCTGATCCAGTGCGGCGGCAAGTTTTCCGGGATGATGCCGATCCGTTCCCGGCTCGGCGACATCGCAGAACGTTACCCGTGCCCGCAACTGTTCGGCGGCTCTTGCCACATGTTCCCGTTGCCGCCCCTCCGGCACCGACGCCGAGTCGACGAGCACATCGTCGACCGCGAAATCCGGTGCGTGCTGGGACAATACATGCAGATGGCGCTCCGCGGAAAAGCCGGCTGTCTCGCCGGGCTCCGCCGCCAGATTCAACACGAGCACCTTGCGTGCCCGCGTGCGCACCAGCGCCGCGTGCAGTTGCGGCACCAGGACATGCGGAATGACGCTGGTGAACCACGAACCCGGTCCCAGCACAACAACATCCGCGTCGTCGATCGCCGAGGTCGCCTCGGGGCTGGCGGGCGGATCGGACGGAATCAGCCGCACCCGCCGGACCTTACCCGGCGTGGTCGCCACCGCAACCTGACCGCGCACGCACCGGCCGATCCGCGGGTCCGACTCCAGGCCCGATACTTCGGCCTCGATGTCGAGCGGAATCGGCGACATCGGCAGCACCCGGCCGGTGATCCGCAGCAGCCTGCCCACCTCGTCGAGCGCGGCCACCGGATCACCGAGGATATCGGTGAGTCCGGCCAGGATCAGATTGCCCACCGAGTGCCCGGCGAGCGCGCCGGTGCCGCCGAAGCGGTGCTGCACCGTCGTGGTCCACACCCCGTCGGCGTCATCGGACAGCGCTGCCAGGGCCATCCGCAGATCACCCGGCGGCAGCATGCCCAGCTCGGCGCGCAGCCGACCGGAGGACCCGCCGTCGTCGGCGACGGTGACGACGGCGGTGATCCGCCTCGTCAGCCTGCGCACGGCCGTCAAAGTCGCGTACAGCCCATGCCCGCCGCCCAGCGCGACGACGGCTGGGTCGGCTTCGATTCCACTCATTCGCGCCCCAGATCCCGGTGGACGACGCGCACGACGTCCACCGCCACGTGCCCGGTATCGGCGCCGATGCGCTCACCCAGTGCCTCGGCGACAGCGACGCTGCGATGTTTGCCGCCGGTGCACCCGACTGCCACGGTCATGTATCGCTTCCCCTCTTGGCGGTATCCGGTCGTCGTCAGGTCGACCAGGTGTTTGCCGGTCTGCAGGTAGTCCCGCGCACCCGGCCTGGACAGCACGTAGTCGCTGACCACCGACTCCTGTCCTGTGTGTTCCCGCAATTCCGGAATCCAATGCGGGTTGGGCAGGAATCGCACGTCCAACACCATGTCGGCGTCGAGGGGAACACCGTACTTGAAGCCGAAGGACTGCACAGTCAGTTGCAGTGCGGCTGGCGCGCCCGCGCCGTATGCCTCCTCCAGCTTGCGGTGCAGCTGGTGGATCGAGAGCTCGGTGGTGTCGATGACGAGGTCGGCGGCCCCCTTGACCGGGGCCAGCCTGGCTCGTTCGGCGGTCAGACCGGCCGAGAGCGTCCCGTCGGGGCTGTCGCTCTGCAGCGGATGACGCCGCCGGGCGAAGCCGAACCGCCGGATCAGCACGTCGTCGGAGGCCTCGAGGAACAGCACTCTGGTGCGGATGCCGGCGCCGCGCAACTGCTCGGTGACACCGGAGAGCTCGCCGGTGAAGAACCGGCTGCGCACGTCCATGACCAGCGCGAGCCGCCGGATCGGCGGGTCCGCCGCGGCGCCCAGCTCGATCATTCGCCCGATCAGCTCGGGCGGTAGGTTGTCGGTCACGTACCAGCCGAGGTCCTCCAGCACGCGCGCGGCAGTGCCGCGGCCCGCGCCGGACAAGCCGGTCACGATGACCACTTCTACTGGTTGCTGTGTGTCGGTGACCGTCCCGGACTGCCCGGGTGCCGCCCCCGCATTGTTATTCGATTCGACGCGTGTCATGTCCTACCGGATCCGTTTCTGGGTGCCTTTCGATCATCCCGCACCGGTTCGGGTATCGGGCGCAGACACACAACGTACGGCACACGCAATGTTGCGTCCTGCGATACCGGCCGTCGGCGGGTTACGGACTGTTGAGTGCCGCGAGCACCGCTTTCGCCGTCGAGACCCCGATACCGGGCACCGAGGTGATCTCCTCGACAGTCGCGTCCTTGATTCTGGCGACCGAGCCGAAGTGGGTGACCAAGGCGGTTCGCCTCGTCTCACCGAGGCCCGGCACCGAATCCAGCGCCGACGCCGTCATCCGGCGTGAGCGCTTGCTGCGGTGGAAGGTGATGGCGAAGCGGTGGGCTTCGTCGCGCACGCGTTGCAGCAGGAACAGCGCTTCGCTGTTGCGCGGCATGATCACCGGGTCGGCTTCGCCGGGCACCCAGACCTCTTCGAGGCGTTTGGCCAGACCGATCACCGCGACATCGGTGATGCCGAGTTCGTCGAGGACCTCGGCGGCGGCGGCGACCTGGGGTGCGCCGCCGTCGACGACGTAGAGGTTGGGCGGGTAGGCGAAGCGGCGCGGTCGGCCGGTGGTGGGGTCGATGCCGGGGCGTGAGGCGGGTTCGTCGACCTCGTCGGGTTCGATCTCCACGGGTTGTTCGCGGTCGCGGGCCAGCCGGGCGAAGCGGCGGCGGGTCACCTCGGCGATGCTGCCGACATCGTCGGAGCGGCCGTCGCCCGCGGCTTCCTTGATCGCGTAGTGGCGGTAGTCGGACTTGCGGGCCAGGCCGTCTTCGAAGACCACCAGCGAGGCGACGACGTCGGTGCCCTGCACGTGGCTGATGTCGACGCATTCGATCCGCAGCGGGGCGCTGTCGAGTTCGAGTGCGTCCTGAATGTCTTGCAGCGCTTGTGATCTCGACGTGAGGTCACCGGCCCGGCGGAGCTTGTGCTGAGCCAGCGCCTCGGCGGCGTTGCGCTGCACCGTCTCGGCGAGAGCCTTCTTGTCGCCGCGCTGCGGGATGCGCAGCGAGACCGCGGAGCCGCGCATCTTGCTGAGCCACTCCCCGATCTCCTCGGCGTCGGCGGGCAGTTCGGGGACCAGCACTTCCCGTGGGACGACGATGGCGGCGTCACCGTTCTGGTCCGCCATGGCGGCCTGCTCGCCGTAGAACTGGGTGAGGAACTGTTCCACCAGGGCAGCCATCTCGGTTCCCGATTCCGCGACATCGAGCGCGTCACCGGATTTGTCGACGACCCAGCCGCGCTGGCCGCGGACGCGTCCGTCGCGGACGTGAAAGATCTGGACCGCGGCTTCCAGTTCGTCGGTGGCGAAGGCGATCACATCGGCGTCGGTGCCGGTGCCGAGCACCACGGCCTGCTTTTCGAGGGCGCGGCGCAGTGCCTGCACGTCGTCGCGCAAGCGGGCGGCGTTCTCGAAGTCGAGGTCTTCGGCGGCCTCGTGCATGCGGCGTTCGAGTGCGCGCACCATCTTGTCGGTCTTGCCGGACAGGAAGTCGCAGAAGTCCTCGACGATCTGGCGGTGCTCGTCGGCGCTGACCCGGCCCACGCACGGCGCGGAACACTTGTCGATATAGCCGAGCAGGCACGGACGCCCGATCTGGCTGTGCCGCTTGAAGACTCCGTTGGAGCAGGTTCGCGCGGGGAACACCCGCAGCAACAGGTCGAGGGTCTCGCGAATCGCCCAGGCGTGCGCGTAAGGACCGAAGTAGCGCACGCCCTTCTTGCGCGCGCCCCGGTAGACGAACAGTCGCGGATACTCCTCGTTGAGGGTTACCGCGAGCACCGGATAGGTCTTGTCGTCGCGGTATCGGACGTTGAATCGCGGATCGAATTCCTTGATCCAGTTGTACTCGAGCTGGAGCGCCTCCACCTCGGTGGACACCACCGTCCACTCGACAGCGGCCGCCGTGGTGACCATCTGCTTGGTGCGCGGATGCAACGAGTACACATCGGCGAAGTAGGAGTTCAGCCGACTGCGCAGACTCTTCGCCTTACCCACATAGATGACCCGCCCGTGCACGTCCCGGAACTTGTACACACCGGGTTCGACGGGAATCGTGCCCGGCGCGGGCCGGTACGTCGCGGGATCTGCCACCCATCCAGCCTAGCGAGGGGCCCCGACAGGTCCGCACCGCCGAGGTGTCAACTGGCGCAGCAGCCCTACGGACGAGCGAGGTCGCTGGGGTGAGCTGTGCGCCTGCCTGTGTAGCGTGAGGGCTCGGATTATGTGCCCGAAAGGACGTCCGATGAGCAATGCCGCCGCCCTGCCGCAAACCGGTGACGACCTGTACGACGACGAGGTGTCCCCGCACGGAGTCATGCCGACGGCGGTGCGCGGAGCGCGGCTGATCGCCGCGGTCGCCACCGCCGTCGGTGTCGTGCTGATCGCGATCACAGTGGCGTTGGGCGGCTCGCTCGGCGCGCTGCTCGCCGGGTATCTGCCGTCCTTCGCGCTGGTTCCGCTGGTGCTGCTGTTCCGGCAGGGCGGTGATCTGGTGCGCAAGGCGGCGATCGGGGTCGCGGTGCTGGCGTGCCTGGTGTCGTCGACGGGCATTCTCACCGGGCTGCCGCCGGGTGTGGTCGGCGTCGTCGCCAATGGCGCGGTCGCGTCGATGCTCCTTCGGCCCTCTGCCCGGACCTGGTTCACCCGCCAACGCTGACCTGCGCCTCGGCGGGGTCGCCCGACCGCGCGCATCCGCCCGGCCGTCGGGCGGGACTGTCTGCCGGCGATCCGGCCACAGGAGGTCAGTCGGCGGTTCGGATGCCGTGTTCGGCGAGGGCGTCGATGAGCGCGCGCGGGCGGTCGGGGGTGGGTAGCGGGTCGACGAGGGCGAAGCGGGCGCCGAGGGTGGTGGCGCCGCCGTCTGCCTCGGCGCTGTCGCCGATCATGAGGACGCGGTCGGGGGTGACGCCGAGGCGGTCGGTGGCGTCGCGGAAGATCTGCGGGTTCGGTTTGATGGCACCTATCTCGAAGGACAGCGTCATCGAGCCGATGAGGTCGGTCCAGCCGTGTTTCGCGAAGGCGGGGCGGATGTCGTAGGCGATATTGCTGACGATGCCGATCGGGATTCCCTGGGCAGCAAGCGATTCCAGGACGGTGCCCGTGTCGGGATAGGGGGTCCAGGCGAGCGGGTCGGTGAGGCGTTCGTAGAGCCGGATCGCCTGGGCCTCGGGAACATCGGAGCCGCGCAGCACCTCCAGGTAGGCATACCGGTGCAGGGCGGGGTCGAGATCGCGGTTGTCCCAGGCGTGTTGGCCCACCGCGTCGAAGGTCATGAATTGTTCGACCGGCGCGGTCATCCGGCGCATCACTTCGGCTTTCGCCGCCACGTCGAACGGCGTCCCGTCGTCCCCGACCAGTTCGTGAGCCCAGGTCCGGTCGTCCTCCAGGCGGAAGACCGTGCCGGAGAAGTCGAACAGCACCGCGTCGATGTCCATGGCAGCCAGGGTAGCGAGACGAAGACAGTGCGCCCGGCGGAAATCGGCCGGGTAACCCAGGATTCGTGTGCCGGCCATCCGGTCGTCGCGGCCGGACAGGAGCACACGGCAAGCCCCCGGCGGAAAAAGATCGAATCGCGTCGTACCGCCGGGTTACCCTGGCTGGATGACGCCAAGGCGACGGACGTGGATCGGGGCCACGACGGCCGCAGTGCTCGCGGTGGGGGTACTGGCCGGATGTTCGACAGACGAGAAAACGGCCGCGGAATGCACGAGCACGCCCAACGGCACTCCTGTGTCCGCGGCGCCCGCCACCGGCACCGGGGCGCCGACCTCGCAGAATCTCAGCACCAACCCTGAGATCGCGTCGGGCTATCGCTCGGATATGACCGCGGTGCGCACCAGCACCTACGCGGTGTCGACCGCCAACCCGATCGCCACCGAGGCCGCGTGCCGGGTACTGCGGGCGGGTGGCACCGCGGCCGACGCCCTGGTCACCGCACAGGCGGTACTCGGTCTGGTCGAGCCACAGGCTTCCGGCATCGGCGGCGGCGCCTTCCTGGTGCACTACGACGCGAAGTCGCGCACGGTCGATACCTACGACGGCCGCGAGACCGCTCCTGCCGCGGCGACCGAGAACTATCTGCGCTGGGTCAGCGACACCGACCGCACCGAACCCGCACCGAATACCCGGGCCAGCGGTCGCTCCATCGGCGTGCCCGGAGTGCTGCGGATGCTCGAACTCGCCCATTCCGAACACGGGATGAGCGCCTGGAAGGAACTGTTCGATCCCGCGATCAGCCTGTCCGACAACGGTTTCGAGATCAGCCCGCGGCTGGCAGGCCAGATCGCCGAATCCGCGAAAGACCTGGCCGCCGACGAGGCCGCGCGTGGCTACTTCCTCGAAGCCGATGGCTCGCCCAAGAAGTCGGGCACCCTCCTCACCAATCCGGCGCTGGCGAAAACGCTCTCGGCGATCGCGACCGACGGCGCGAAGGCCTTCTACAGCGGCGCCATCGCCCAGGACATCGTCGAGGCGGCGGGCAGCACGGCGGGCGGCCGTACCCCCAGCGCGCTGACCACCACCGACCTGGCGAATTACGAGGCGAAGAAGCGCACGGCGCTGTGCACCGGGTACCGCAAGTACGAACTGTGCGGCATGCCCGCGCCGTCCTCGGGCGGCAGCACCGTCGCGGCGACGCTGGGCATTCTCGCCAATTTCGATCTCCCCGCGCTGCGCCCACAGGAGCTCGACGCCAACGGCGGGCGGCCCGACGCGCAGGCCGTGCACCTGATCTCCGAAGCGGAGCGACTGGCCTACGCCGATCGCAACAAGTACGTCGCCGACCCGGATTTCGTTCCGTTGCCGGGCAATTCGGCGCTCTCCCTCGTGCACCCGCAGTACCTCAAGGAACGGTCGACGCTGATCGACCCGCAGCGCAGCATGGGTACCGCCAAGCCCGGCAACCTCGGGCCGGTCCCCCTCGGCAACGGTCCACAGCCGCCCGAACACGGCACCAGCCACATCTCCGTCATCGACAAGTACGGCAACGCCGCCGCCATGACCACGACGGTCGAATCGGCGTTCGGGTCTTTCCATCTCGTCGACGGATTCGTGCTCAACAATCAGCTCACCGACTTCGCCGCCGACCCGGTCGACCCCGACGGGACACCCGTGGCCAACCGCCTCCAGCCCAACAAGCGCCCACGCAGTTCGATGGCCCCGACCCTGGTGTTCGATCGTGACGATCGGGGCGACCGTGGCGAACTGAAGCTCGTCACGGGTTCACCCGGTGGTTCGGTGATCATCCAGTTCGTCGTGAAAACGCTGGTCAATGTGCTGGATTGGGGTCTCGACCCGCAACAGGCGGTCTCCGGGGTGTCGTTCGGCGCGGGCAATACGCCGGTCACCGGCGTCGGCGGTGAGCACCCGGACATCAATGCGACCGACAACGGCGACCACGATCCCCTGGTCGAGAAGCTGCGGGCGATGGGCCATCAGGTGTCGGTGGCGCCGCAGTCCAGCGGGCTCAGCGCCCTGCAGCACAACGGCAAGGACGGCTGGATCGGCGGTGCGGATCCGCGCCGCGAGGGAGCGGTCCTCGGCGATACCCGCTGATGCGCTGGTCTGTGCGTCACGACTCGGTGGCGCACAGACAGCAGCGTTGCCGGCAATCAGTCGGCTCCAGGTGCCGACCGCTCAGCGAAGTCAGTCCCGCGGGGCGTAGCGGGCGCCGAGTTCGCGGACGCGCTCGATGGCGTCGGCGGCGTGGGTCTTGTCGTTGGAACGGATCGCCAGCATCGGGACGTAATCGTCGTCGGCCAGTTCGAGGCGGGCCCATGCCTTGCGGTCCGGGAAGGACACGCCACGGATGTAGGCCCACGGGTACACCTGCTCGCCCAGGATATTGCGCACCCCGACACCCTGGCTGCCCGCGCGCACTCGCGGACGGGTGAGCATAAGTACCGCGCCCGCCCCGACCACCCCGATCAGGATCATCGCGACCTGATCGGCGACCCGGAAGTTCACCCCGGTCGACCCGGTGCGCAGCATCAGCCCACCCGCGGTGAACGCGACGAGGATGACGATCGCGACCACGATGGCGGTGCGGGTCGCCCGGCGCGGACGCACCTGGAACTCCCAGCCCGCGTCGGGCTGGGGAGCGCTACGACGCCAGGTCCGCACCACCGGCACGGTCACACCGATCGCAGTGCGCGCAAGGTGAGCGCGGCGTCGAGAGCGGCGGCGCAGGCCTGTTCGCCCTTGTCCTCCGCCGAACCGGGCAGCCCGGCCCGATCGCGCGCCTGCTCCTCGTCGTTCGTCGTGAGCACACCGTTGGTGACGGGGGTGGCCGCATCGAGCGACACCCGGGTCAGCCCGGCCGTCACCGCATCGCACACGTACTCGAAATGCGGTGTGCCACCACGGATCACGACGCCCAGAGCCACCACGGCGTCGTGCGTGCGCGCCAGCTCCTGCGCGACGACCGGCAGCTCCATCGCACCGGCGCAGCGCACCACGGTCACATGTTCGACGCCGGCTTCCTTGGCCACCCGTTCGGCATTCGCCACGAGGGTGTCGCAGATCTCGGTGTGCCACCGCGAGGCGACGATGCCGAGTTTGACGTCTTTGGCCTGCGCCAGCGCGAAGCTCGGGACACCTGTACCGCTCATCGTTGCCGCCTTTCGTACGAAATGATCACTGCGCGGTTTCGCCGAGGTCGAGATCGTCGAGGCCGACCAGGTCGTGGCCCATCCGATCCCGCTTGGTGCGCAGATAGTGCAGGTTCTCGGCATTGGCGCGCAACGGCATCGGGACGCGCTCGGTGATCGCGAGACCGTAGCCGTCGAGGCCGACCCGCTTGGCCGGATTGTTGGTGAGCAGGCGCATCGATCGGATGCCGAGATCGACCAGGATCTGCGCGCCGGTGCCGTAGTCACGGGCGTCGGCGGGCAGACCGAGATCGAGGTTGGCGTCGACGGTGTCGCGACCGGTGTCCTGCAACTGGTAGGCCTGCAGCTTGTGCATCAGGCCGATGCCACGGCCCTCGTGCCCGCGCATGTAGAGGACGACGCCGCGCCCCTCCTGATCGACCATCTCCAGTGCCGCGTCGAGCTGCGGGCCGCAATCGCAGCGCAGCGAGCCGAAGACATCACCGGTCAGGCATTCCGAGTGCACCCGCACCAGTACGTCCTCGCCGTCACCGATGTCACCGCGCACCAGCGCGACGTGCTCGGCATCGTCGAAGATGCTCTGGTAGCCCACGGCCTTGAAATCGCCGTGAGCGGTCGGAATACGGGCCTCGGCCACCCGCACGACATGCTTCTCGTGCTTGCGCCGCCAGGCGATCATGTCGGCGATCGAGATCATCGCCAGGTTGTGCTCGTCGGCGAATACGCGCAGCTCGTCGGTACGGGCCATGTGCCCGTCGTCCTTCTGGCTGACGATCTCGCAGATCACGCCCGCGGGACGCAACCCGGCCATCCGGGCCAGATCGACCGCGGCCTCGGTGTGGCCGGGCCTGCGCAGCACGCCGCCGTCCTTGGCGCGCAGCGGCACCACATGGCCGGGGCGGGTGAACTCGTCGGCCTTGGCCTGCGCGCTGGCCAGCAGGCGCATGGTGACGGCCCGGTCGGCGCCGGAGATGCCGGTGGTGATGCCCTCGCGCGCATCCACCGAGACGGTGTAGGCGGTGCCGTGCTTGTCCTGGTTCATCGCGTACGCCGGCGGCAGGCCGAGCCGGTCGCAGTCGTCGGCGGTCAACGGCACGCAGATGTAGCCGGAGGTGTAGCGGATCATGAACGCGACCAGCTCCGGGGTGGCCTTCTCGGCCGCGAAGATGAGATCGCCTTCGTTCTCCCGGTCCTCGTCGTCGATGACGACAACAGCCTTGCCGGCCGCGATATCGGCGACCGCGCGCTCGATGCTGTCCAACCTGGTCACGTCTGCTTGCTCCGTATATTTGGCGGCCGGGGCCGCGGGTTTCTCGGCCCGGTGGGCCTCGATCTTCCCTCCCGGCGGGCACTCCTTCGTCGCACCCTCTGGTCGGTCCAGATCGAGGCGGCCGAGAAACTGCCCTGGGGGATGGCAATGACTTCCTACATTACGGCGTGGCCTCGGGGTGTTCGGTGAGGCCCGGCGCCGATCGGTGTCAGCCTCGCTGGGCGAGGCGTTCCACGTACTTGGCGATGACGTCCACCTCGAGGTTCACGGTGGCGCCGACAGGGGCGGTGCCGAGGACGGTCAGGGCGAGGGTGGTCGGGATCAGGGAGACCTCGAACCAGTCACGGGATCCGTCGGCGTTCGGCTCGTCGTCGATGCCGAGCGCGGAGACGGTGAGGGAAACGCCGTCGACGGTGATCGAGCCCTTCTCCACCACATAGCGCGCGATGGAATCCGGCAGCGAGATCCGCACGACCTCCCAGTTCTCCGACGGGGTGCGCCGCAGCACGGCGCCGGTGCCGTCGACGTGGCCCTGCACGAGGTGGCCGCCGAGGCGGCTGTTCAATGCGGCCGCGCGCTCGAGGTTGACCGGCGATCCGGGGACCAAGCCGCCGATGCTCGAGCGCTTCAACGTCTCGTCCATGACGTCGACGGTGAAACTGTCGCCGTCGATCACGTCGACGACGGTGAGGCAGACGCCGTTGACAGCGATCGAATCGCCGTGCCCGGCATCGGAAGTCACCAGCTTGCCGCGGATCGTCAATCGGGCGGCGTCGGTCAGCGCCTCGGTGGCCACGATCTCGCCGAGCTCCTCGACGATCCCTGTGAACATGCCTGACTCCCTTGTCGCGTCATCCGTACCCGTTGGGCCCAACAGCAGGTGAGTGGCCGCTATTCCCGCGAGGCCACCCAGCTCGTCGCACAGCCTAGTAGCGCGGCCCGTGAGCCCGGGTCGGGGGCCGAACCCGACCGCGCGCAGCCCTTGATCACCGAAAGCGATCGATAGCGCATCGTTGGGGTCGCAACCGTGTATCGACATGACGCAACGCCGCCGTTAATCAATACGGCGGTCGGCGTTCAATCCAATTTTCGGCGAACCGATCCCCGGCATTCATCAGGCTGCCTTAGCCTGGTATTACCCGCCACTACGAACTGGAAACACGGTGAGTGTAATGCTTGCGCCCGCCGCACCGCTGACGCAATATTGTTACGTCAACGATTCCTGCTGTTCAGCCAGATGTCGGGCCCTGGAACTGCAGGTTCTCCCGACATCATCGCCCGGAGCACAGCGGCTACCGGGAGTTCGCCCCAGGGATAGTCCACCACTCCAGGAAGACAACACTGTGGGTCACAACAGGTTCGCTATATGTGGGGGTGCCGCGTGAGCACATTGATCGATTCGACGCTGGAAATGCGCTGCGTGCGTTATCGGCGAGAACTGCACCTACCGGCCAAGATCGATTTCGATTCCCGCCGCATTCTGCTCCAGATCGGCGCGCACTACGGCGCGGTCACCATGCCCGGCGATCTGGGCGAGCGCGTCCAGGCCCGACTGCGCGAGGCCGCGATCGCGGGTCCGGTGGTCGATCATCCCCGCGCGCGGCGCTGGACGTTCCTCACCGGCCCCTGCCGCCCGGACTCCGTCACCGCGACGGCGTCGGCCGAACTGTTCCGTCTGTACGCGACCGTCGCCTGCGCGGGCAGCCAGATCGTGCTGCCCTCCCCCGACGACGAGCGCACCGGCTACCGCACCTGGGTGCAGGAACCCGAGTCCGGCGACCAGCGGCCGCCGGTGCAGGCCGTCATCGACGCGGCGCGGGCGCTGGGCACCCGCAAGCTCCGCGCCCTGTAGTTACGGCAGCCAGGCCGAGGTGGCCAGGTTGCGCAGCTTCTGCACGGCAGCGCCCGGGTCGGCCGTGTTGTAGACGGCCGACCCGGCCACGAAGCAATCGATGCCGGCCGCGGCCGCCTGCTCGATGGTGTCGTCGTTGATGCCGCCGTCGATTTCGACGACCAGGTGCAGTTCGCCCGAATCGACCAGATTGCGCACGATCCGCGCCTTCTCCAGCACGCCGGGGATGAACGACTGCCCGCCGAAACCGGGTTCCACGCTCATCACCAGCAGGGTGTCGAATTCGCGCAGGATTTCCAGGTACGGCTCGATCGGGGTGTTCGGCTTCACCGACAGCCCGGCCCGCCCGCCCGCGGCGCGGATATCGCGCGCCACCGCGATCGGATCATCGGTCGCCTCGGCGTGAATGGTCACGTTGTAGGCGCCCGCCTCGGCGTAGCTCGGGGCCCAGCGGCCCGGATCGTCGATCATCAGGTGGCAATCGAACGGGATATCGGTCGCCTTCAGCAGGCTCTGCACGATCGGCAGACCCAGCGTGAGGTTCGGTACGAAGTGCCCGTCCATGACGTCGACGTGAAGCCAATCGCATCCTTCGACCGCGGCGGCCTCGGCGGCCAGATTCGCGAAGTCCGCGGACAGGATTGACGGGGCGATCATCGGCTGGGACGGACGGGAGAACGTCGGAGTGGACACAGCGCGCCAGTGTAGCGACGGCGATGGTGATTGCCCTGCCGGGATATGGGTAGCCTTCTCAGGGTGACCAATTTTTCGGCGGAACATGGGCCTTTCGGCGCCCCGGTGGAGATTCGTGTGGCAGCACAGCTGACGCAGCTGCCAATCGTGCGCGGACTGGCCGAAACACTGGTGCTACTCAGTGATTTCACCCTCGACGAGGTAGCCGACGTGCGCCTGGCCGTGGATGAGGTGTGCTCGACGATCATCGCGATCGCGGGCCCGGATACGCTGCTCACCTGCGAATTCCTCGTCGGTGACTTCGAACTCCAGGTGCGCGTCGACGGTGTCGCTGCGGCGCAGGGCATGCCGGATCAGCGCAGCTTCGGGTGGCATGTGCTGCGCACGCTCTGCGACGAGGTCATCGCCGAACAGCAGGATTTCGACGCAGGCGTGTCCGGGTACCCGACGACGGTCCGATTCCGCAGGGTCCGGGGGAAGGCATAGTGCACGGCGAGGACAACCAGCCCGACCAGCACGATCTCAGCGAACCCGACAAAACCGACTCCCCTGCCGCGGAATCGGAGAACGCCGCGGAACCGGACAAGGAAGCCCTCGAGCAGGACAGTATCGAGGAGGAGACCGAAACTCCGGAACCGGTGTCGGGGTACGACGACGTCAGCGCCCTGTTCGAGCGTCTCGCGGCGACCGAGCCGGGCAGTGTCGCACACGCGGTCGCGCGCGATGCGCTGATCAACCGCTGCATTCCGCTGGCCGATCACATCGCCCGCAAATTCAGCGGGCGCGGCGAGCCGTTCGACGATCTGTCGCAGGTGGCGCGCGTCGGTCTGGTGCACGCGGTGGACCGGTTCGACCTGAGCCGTGGCTCGAACTTCCTGTCCTTCGCGGTGCCGACGATCATGGGCGAGGTCCGGCGATACTTCCGGGACAACACCTGGGCGATGCGAGTCCCGCGGCGCGTCAAGGAAACCCACCTGCGGATCGGCGCGGCCGTGGATCAGCTCTCGCAGCGACTGGGCCGCTCCCCCACCGCCAAGGAGATCGCCGCCGAACTCGATGTCGACCCCGACGAGGTCACCCAGGCCGTCATCGCGGGCAATGCCTATCAGCCGACGTCGATCGACGCGGCCTCGATCGGGCGCGACAGCGACGCGTCGCTGCTCGACACGCTCGGCGAGGAAGAGTCGCAGTTCGACCGGGTCGAGGAGTACATCGCGGTGCGGCCACTGCTGGCGGGCCTGCCCGAACGGGAGCGCCGCATCCTGACCATGCGATTCTTCGAGTCGATGACGCAGACACAGATCGCGTCGCAGCTGGGGATCTCGCAGATGCACGTGTCCCGGATTCTCGCGAAAACCCTGGCGCGCCTGCGCGAATTGTCCGAACGGGACTGACTCGGGGACAGGACAACGGCGTCCTCTCCTATGCACCCTGCCTCGCGCGCCGCAGCTTCGCGGGTGCGCGCAGCCACCAGGCACTGTCGAGTAGCTCGGCGAGCTGCTGTGGGTCGACCACGTCGAGGTCGATGAGGATGTACGGGTACCCGTCATAGTGCGGGGTCGTGTAGAAAGCTGGGTCGCCGGAAGCCAGCAGCGCTTCCTTCTCCGTGGGCTCACAGAGCAGCACGAGGCCGCCTTCGGCCTCATCACGCAGTCGAGCGAAGCTCTTGCCGCCGACATTCAGGCCGGGACTGCGCCACCAGGTGCCTTCCGCCACACCCGGTAGTGCCGTCGCCATCGCGACCACCTGATCCCATGTCATCGCCATACGCCGATTCTCCGCTCGGCGCTCGCTCCTCGCTTGGACGAATGGAACGGCGCCGCCCCCGTGCGGGGGACGGCGCCGTCGTACTGTCGCGGCTACTTCTTGCGCAACGTCGCCAGGAACATGGCGTCGGTGCCGTGGCGATGCGGCCACAGCTGCGCGGAGGGGCCGTCACCGAGATCGGTGACACCGGGCAGGAACTCGCGGCTGTCGAGTTCCTCGGCGCCGCTGCGGCGGACGAAATCGGCGACCACCGATACTGTTTCGGCGAGGTGCGGTGAGCAGGTCGAATACACGACGACACCACCAGGGCGCACCAGATCCCATGCGGCGGTGAGGAGTTCACGCTGCAGGGTCACCAGCTCCGCCACGTCGGCCGGAGTGCGGCGCCAGCGCGCCTCGGGGCGGCGACGCAGGGCGCCCAGGCCCGTGCACGGCGCGTCGACGAGGACGCGGTCGTAGCCGGGGGTCAGGCCACTGTCGCGACCGTCCGCGACATGCACGGTGACGGGCAGATTCCGGGTGGATTTGCGAACCAGTTCGGCACGGTGCTCGGCCGGTTCGACAGCGTCGACGGTGAACAGGTCGATCGCGGCGAGCGCGCCGAGCAAGGCCGCCTTACCGCCGGGACCTGCGCAGAGATCGAGCCAGCGACCCTTGTCGGGGCCCTCCAGCGGCGCACGCGTGAGAGCGAGCGCGACCAGCTGGCTGCCCTCGTCCTGGACGGAGGCGATGCCGTCACGGACCGGTTCCAGCAGACCGGGATCGCCGCCGTCGAGATACACCGCGTACGGGGACCAGCGGCCCTCCTCACCGCCGGTGACCAGCGCCAGCTCTTCCGAGGTGATCTCGCCGGGCCGGGCGACCAGGTGCACGACCGGGCGTTCGTCATCGGCTTTCAGGAGTGCGTCCAGCTCACCCGCCTGCGCGCCGAGCGCGTCGGCGAAGGACTGGGCGATCCATTTCGGATGCGCGTGCTCGAAGGCCAGTTTGCCGACCGGGTCGGCGGGGGCCAGCTCGGCGATCCACTCCTCGGCGGTCTTCTCCCCCGCTCGCCGCAGCACCGCGTTGACGAAACCGGCACGGCCCTGGCCGAATTCGGCACTGGCCAGGTCGACGGAGGTGTCGACGGCGGCGTGCGCGCTGGTACGGGTCCGCAGTAGCTGGTAGACGCCGAGGCGCAGGATGTCGAGGATGGGGCCGTCGATCTCGTCGACCGGGCGGCCCGCGCATGCCGAGATCACCGCGTCGAGCTGCCCCTGCGAACGGCTGGCGCCGTAGGTGAGCTCGGTCGCGAACGCGGCGTCGCGCCCGCTGATCTTGCGCTCGCGCAACAGTTTCGGCAGCGCGAGGTTGGCATAGGCGTCGCGCTCACGCACGGCCCGCAGCACATCGAGGGCGACTTCGCGCGCGGGATCCACGGGCTCGCCGCGGCGCTTGCGCGGACTGGGCACACTGGGATCGGGACGCTCGGGACGACGCTGAGCGGGCGCTTTGCCCGCCGGCGCACCAGCATCCCGGTTGCCCGCACCACGGCCACGCGAGTCTCCTACGCGCGCACCACGATCGGGACGTGAGGCGCCACGGTCGGACCGTCCCGCACCGGAACGTGCCGCGTTGCCACGGTCACCGCGCTGGTCAGCCGAGTCACGGCCCTGAGCCCGGTCGTTCGCGCCGCCGAAGCCAGGGCGGTCGTCGGCACGACGAGGTGCCTCGGAGCGCGGGGCGTCGTCGCGTCGAGCGCCCGCGTCACGTCCTTGCGCCCGGTCACTCGCGCCGCGAGCGAAACCGGGGCGGTCGTCTTCGCGGCGGGGCGCGCCGGAGCGCGGAGCATCGTCGCGTCGATTGCCCGCGTCGCGACCCTGCGCGCCGCGAGCGAAACCAGGGCGGTCGTCTTCGCGGCGGGGCGCGCCGGATCGGGCGCCCCCGGGGCGGTCGTCGCGGCGGGGGCGGTCGGAGCGATCCGTCCAGCGGTCGCCGTCCGCGCGCGGGGTGGTGGTGCCCTTCGCGGCGCGGGCGGCCCAGCCGCCGTCGACGTTCTTGCCGGTGATCTTGCGGTCGTCGCGGGGGCTACCGCCGCGCGGCTCGCCAGACTTTCCGGTGGGTTTGCGATCCTCGCGGGGGCTCACGCCCTTCGCGGCGTCGGCTTCACGGCGACGGCGGCGGTCCGAGGCACTCATCCGATCACCGTGCCGGGCGCGAGGCGGGCGCCGCGCGCCCAGTCCAGGGCGTTCATCATCTTCTTGCCGGGCGGCTGGACCTGACCCAGGCGGACCGCTGTGGTCGATGTTCCGACGAAGACGCCGGATTTGCGCACCTCGATCTCGCGTTCGGGCAAGGTTTCCTCCACCATTTCCACCGGGCCGAGTTTGAGGCGCAGCCCGTTCACCTCGGTCCACGCGCCGGGCGCCGGGGTGACGGCGCGAATGTGGCGGTGGATGGCGAGCGCGGGTTCGTCGAACCCGATCCGCCCGGCTTCCACGGTCACCTTCGGTGCGTAGGTCACGCCGTCATGGGATTGCGGAATCGCTTGCAGCGAACCGTCTTCCACGCCGTCCAGGGTTTTCTCGAGCAGCACGGCACCCGCTTCGGCGAGCCGGGCCAGCAGTTCGCCCGCGGTGTCGGTGAGCCCGATCTTCTCGGTCATCACCCCGTACACCGGGCCCGTATCGAGGCCTGCTTCGATCAGAAACGTCGACGCGCCGGTCATGTCATCACCGGCGTCGATGGCCGCCTGCACGGGAGCCGCCCCGCGCCAGGCGGGCAGCAGCGAGAAGTGCAGGTTGATCCAGCCGTGGGCGGGGATGTCGAGCACCTGCTGGGGCAGCAGCGCACCGTAGGCGACGACCGGGCAGCAGTCCGGTGCGAGCTCGGTGAGCGCGGCGACGAACTCGGGCTCGGACGGCTTGCGTGGCGTGAACACCGGAATGCCGTGTTCGTCGGCGAGCTGCCCGACCGGCGAGCGCAGGAGCTTGCGACCACGGCCCGCGACCGCGTCGGGCCGCGTGACGACCGCGACGACCTCGTGGCCTTCGCTCTCGATCAACCGGCGCAACGACGGCACAGCGGGCTCGGGCGTGCCCGCGAAAACTACGCGCATCAGCGGCCACCGCCGACGCCGCTGGATTCGCGCACGGTGATCCCGCCGCGGAACCAGTCGGATTCGCGGATGGTCCGCATCGCGTCCTTGCGGTCGGCCGGTTCGAGCCGGTTGATGAACAGCACGCCATCGAGGTGGTCGTACTCGTGCTGTACGCAGCGCGCGAGCAGACCGTCGGCTTCGAATTCGACCGGCGCACCGGTGACGTCGACCCCGCTGACCCGCACGCGCGCCGCCCGGCGCACGTCGTACCGCACGCCGGGGATCGACAGGCAGCCCTCGGGACCGACCTGTTCGTCGGCCCCGAGGGCCGACCACTCCGGATTCACCACATGCCCCGCGGCATCGCCGGTGTCGTAGACGAACACCCGCAGCCCGACACCGATCTGCGGCGCGGCCATCCCGACCCCACCGTCGTCGTGCATGGTCTCGGTGAGATCGGCGACCAACGTGGCGAGGTCGGGACCGAACTCGGTGACCGCGTCGGCACGAGAACGCAGGATCGGGTCGCCGAACAGGCGAACGGGCTGAATGGTCACGGCGGCTCCCGGGGAGGACGAATTGCGGTCGTCCCAGTCTAGTGACCCCGCGAGGTACTTCCGTCCAGCCCGGCTGTCAGGAGTTGCCCGCGATGATCACCTCGGGGATGCCGGTGCCGAGCGGGACGGGCGCGCAGACCGGTGCGGGTGCCCGGGCCGGGTCGAGGACGCGCTGGAGCAACTGCTGCACGAAGGGGTCGTAGACCAGGTGGAAGTGCCCGGTCAGGTCGTCGGCGCACAGGTCCTGCAGGACGAGGTTCTCGGCGCCCGCACCGCGCAGCGCGATGTTCGAGAACGGCTGGATCATCTCGTCGACCCGGCTGCCGACGGTGACGTACCGGACACCGGACACGGTGTCGCCGCCCGCGTTGAGCTCCACCATGAGTGGTTCGCCCTGAGCCTGCTGGACCGCAGCGGTCGAGGTGACCTTCGCGAAGATATCCATCATGCCGGGAACGGCCTGCCCCACCGGGACCAGTCCGTACATGACCCCGCCGTAACTGGGTGAGGCCAGGCCGACCCAGGTCCCGACCTTCGGCGCGCCCCCGAGCTTGTTGACATAGAACCGGCTGACGTTCGCCCCCTGCGAGAACCCGACCAGATCGACCTTGGTCGCCTTGGTCGCGACGAGGACATCGTCGACGAACTGGGCGAGCTGGGCGAAACTGATGCGCATGTCCTCGGTGCCGTAGGTGTCGGCGCCCGGCGCTCCGCCGTAGTTCAGCGCGAAGACGCAGTAGCCGGCCGACACCAGCTGCGGCCCGATTCCCGCCCAGTCGGAGTACGCACTCGAGTCGGTGCCGTGTACCAACACGATCGGCCGCGGGTGCTCGGCGGTGGGCGTACACCCGAAGTTGTTGAGCCCCACCGGAACCGAGTTCGGGTTGGCCTTGATGTAATGGGCGGCGTCCAGGTGATCGGACTGCGCCGGACCCGCTTGCATCGGAATGACGGCGGGCCGATAGCCCGCCGGTTCAGCGGCGGCGATCGGTGCGAAGGACACACCGATCACCGCCGTGCAGGCGAGTGCCGTGACCGACACCGCGCCGCGCAATCGTGATGTTCCCCAACCCCACAACGTTCCCAGTTGTTCCATACCCCAAACATTTACTCCATGGGACCGACAACCGCACGCCGGGCAGGGCGGTCACGACGCCCTCACTTCTCGGGGGTTGCATCGCCCTCGGAGGCGACATCATCCTCGGCGAGGATTCGATACAGCGCCCGGCGGGTCTCGGCGAGCACCTCGGCCGCCTTCGCCGCCTGCTGTGCCGTGCCGACCTGGGCCACCTGACCGACCGCGCCCATCACCTGTCCGACCAGTCCGCGCAGGTCCAGCGCCTGGGCGCCGACGTCCTGCTTGACCTCGGCCCACGGGTCGCCGAGATCCTCACGATGGGCCTCGACATAGGCCTTGCCCTCGTCGGTGAGCTGGGCAGTCTTACGACCGGCCACCTTTTCGATGAGCACCAGACCCTCGTCCTCGAGCTGGGCCAATGCCGGGTAGATGGACCCCGGACTGGGGCGCCAGACATCGTCGCTGCGGTCGCGGATCTGCTGGATCAATTCGTAGCCGTGCATCGGGCGCTCGACGAGCAGCAGCAGCACCGCGGCCCGCACGTCACCGCGCCTGCCACGCCCGCCGCGGCCGCGACCGCGACCGAAACCAGGACCGAAGCCCGGTCCGAAACCTGGGCCGAAGCCCGGTCCGAAGTCGGGGCCGTGGCCATGGCGCCCGCCGTGGCGGAACTGCTGGCGGTCGGGACCGAATTCCCGGGGGCCCGGTCCGCGACCGCGCCGGAAGTGTCCGAATTCTCGTTGTTCTTGGTTCTGCATGACAGCCTCCTCAGGCTCTCTCGTTGTTCTTGACACTATCGACGATATATCGGCAATGCATCGAGCGCAAGGAGTAATCTGAATTCGTGACGGCCCCGTCCCGACCCCTTCGGCTCGCCGAACTCGTCGCCTCACTGTCACTGGCCACCGACCTCGGGCTCGGCCAGCCGCAGGAACATGTCCTGCGCCAGACCGTTCTCGCTGTCCGGCTCGCCGAGGCCGCGGGGTTGTCCGAGGCCGATCGCGCCGCGGTGTATTACGTCTCGCTGCTGGCGTGGGTCGGCTGCGTCGCCGACTCCCCCGAGATGGCGCGCTGGTTCGGTGACGACCTGCAGATCCGGGCCGACAGCTACAACATCGACAAAACCGGGTTGCCGATGATGGCCTTCCTGCTCGGGCACCTCGCCGAAGGCGGGTCGTCGCTGCGGCGGATCTCGATGACCGGCCGGTTCCTCGCGGGCGGGGTGCGCGACACGATGGACTCGTTCCTCACCCACTGCCGCACCGCGGCCGATATCGCCGACCGCCTCGGCCTGCCGGCCGCCGTCCGGGCAGCGCTGCCGCAAGCCTTCGAACGCTGGGACGGCCACGGCGTACCCGGCGGATTGCGGGGCGAGGCGATCATTCCGGTGATGCGTGTCGTGCACATCGCCGACGACGCCGAGGTCCATACCCGGGTGGGCGGTGTCGACGCGGCGGTCCGAATGCTGCTGTCGCGCAGTGGCACCGAGTTCGATCCCGAACTGGTGCACCTGTGCGCCCGGGGCGACGGCGCGCTGCTGGACGGACTCGACCGGGTCGACGCCTGGCAGCAGGTGATCGACGGCTGCGCGGCGCTCGACCGGCCGATCGCGGACGACGAACTCACCGACGTCCTCACCGTCTTCGCCGACTACGCCGACGCGAAAGCAACCTGGTTCCTCGGTCATTCGCGGGCCGTGGCCGACTTGGCCGCCGCCGCGGCCCGCGAGTACGGCCTGCCCGCCGACCAGGCGGTGACCGTGCGGCGGGCAGCCCTGGTGTGTCGCCTCGGCACCATCGGTGTCTCGACGGGCATCTGGAACAAACTGGGTCCGCTGACCGCATCCGAACGCGAACGGGTGCGGATGGTTCCGTATCTGACCGAGCGAGTGCTGGCGCGCAGCCCGCACCTGGCCGCGCTCGGCGGACCGGCTTCGATGGTGTACGAACGGCTGGACGGGTCCGGCTATCCGCGCGGGCTCACCGGCTCGATGCTGCCGCCCACCGCGCGAATTCTGGCCGCCGCCCAGATGTTTCGCGCACTCGGCGAGCAGCGACCGCACCGACCCGCCATCGAGCCGGACGAGCGAGCCAGGATCCTGCGCGCCGAGGTGACAGCGGGGCGACTCGACGGCGACGCCGTTGCCGCCGTACTGGCCGCGGCCCAGGGCCGAAGACCACGCAAGCGCGCGCAGATCGCCGGGCTCACCGCCCGCGAGCTCGACGTCCTCGCCCTGCTGGTGCGCGGCCGGTCGACCCGAGAGATCGCCCAGGCCCTCGGCATCAGCCCACGCACGGCGGGCAGCCATGTCGAGCACATCTACACAAAGATCGGTGTCCACAGCCGTGGTTCGGCCGCGGTGTTCGCGATGCGCCACGGCCTACTGCCCGACGAGGATCAATCGGCAAAGATCGGGTGATCACCCGATGTTCGACATCGGCGCAGGTCGCAGACTTTTCCCATGACTACTTCGACCCATACCCCGCAGACGACCTCCTCGGTCGCCGACCTGTTTCTCGCCGCGCTGATCCGGCGCGACTTCGCCGCGATGGCGTCCTACCTCGCTCCCGAGGTCACGCTGCGCGGTCTGATCCCACCCGGCCCGTTCACCGCGGTGGGTCCCGATCCGGCGATCGCGCGCTTTCGCGGCTGGTTCGGCGGTCCCGACGACTTCGCCGTCGTCGACTCCGGCCGCGAACACATCGGCGACAAGCTCGCGATGCACTGGCTGGTCCGCATGCGCCCGGCCAACGGTACGACTCGTGTCGCCGACCAGCGCGTTTTCCTGACCACCACCGATAACGCGATCACCACCATCGACCTGCTGTGCTCGGGTTGGCAGCCCACCGATTGACCTCCGGCCACGGGCAGAGCCGCGCCGACGAACGACCCCGAGCCGGCGCAGGTGCTATCCGGACTCCTGCGCCAGCTCGTCGATCCATCGTTCCAGCCGGGCACCTTCGGTGACCATCAGTTGCGGGTCACGGAAGGTGTTGGTCAGCAACGAGATCCCCTGATACGCGGCCACGAAGGCAACGGCGAGCTCGGCGGCGTCGGCGCGACCGAGGGCGGCGAACTGTTCGCGTGCCCACTCCACGAGCAGCCCGATCACGCGTGCGGGCTGCCCCCCGAAGGCGTCCTCGCGCTTGTCGAGTTCGGCGGCGAGTGAACCGGTCGGACAGCCGAAACGCGCCGCCATCTCACGTTGTTCGACCCAGCTGCGAACCATGGCCTTCAGCTTCTCGGCGGGTCCCGGCAGTTCGGCGAGTTCGGTGACGACGCCGGACAGCACCTGCGCGTGCAACTCGATGACCGCGGCGATGAACTGGTCCTTGGTCTTGAAGTAGTAGTAGACGTTGCCGACCGGCACGTCGGCCTCACGCGCGATATCGGCGATCGTCGTCTTCTCGATGCCCTGCTCGTAGAACACGCGCATCGCCGCTTGCACCAGGCGTTCCCGCTTCCCGATCTTCGGGCTGAGCTGCGCGTCCGATTTAGTCATACAACTAACTATAGACAGAGCGCGGCCGGTGGGATACATTCGTGTCCAGCAAGTCAGTCAGCTAACTAACTAAGGATTCAGATGATCGTCGTCACCGGAGCAACCGGCAATATCGGCAGCACCCTGGTCGGACTACTCGTCGACGCGGGAGCACAGGTCAGGGCGGTATCCCGCGGCACACGCCCCGTCGACCTGCCGACAGGTGTCGAGCACACGGTCGCCGACCTGGGCGATCTCGACAGCCTCTCCCCCGCGCTACAGGGCGCCGACGCGCTGTTCCTGCTGATCACCGGCGAGCAACTGATGACCGGCCCCGAGCCGGCCCTGCTGCTGAAAACCGCCGCGGACGCCGGCATCCGCCGGGTCGTCTTCGTCTCCTCGCAGGGCGCGGTCACCCGCCCACAGTCCGACGGCTACGCACGAACCATCGCGTTCGAACAGGCCCTCGCCGAATCCGGCCTGGAGTGGACGGCCCTGCGCCCCGGCGCGTTCTTCTCCAACACCTTCGCGTGGATCGAACCGGTGCGCACCCAGCGGGTCATCCCCACACCGTTCGGCGATATCGGCCTGCCGGCGGTAGACCCCGCCGACATCGCCGCCGTGGCCGCCGTGGCACTGCGTGAAGACGGCCACCACGGCCGCGCCTACACCCTCACCGGACCCGCCGTGCTCACCCCACGCGACCAAGCCGCGGCGGTGGCCGAAGCGATCGACGCCCCGATCACCTTCCTCGAACTCACCGTGGACGAGGCCAAGCAGAACATGCTGCGCTTCATGCCCGAGCCGGTCGCCGACCACACCCTCACCATCCTCGGCATGCCCACAGCGGAAGAACAGCAGGTCAGCACTGATATCGAGGATGTACTCGGTCGACCGGCCACCACCTACGCGCAGTGGGCGAGGCGCCATCGGGCGATGTACGCCTGACCGGACCGCGGGGACCCTCGTCAGCCGATATCGACCGGGTCGATCTGCACGCGCAAGGGCGCGTCGGAGCGGTGCGAACTGCGGACGGCTTGGGCCGCGGTGAGGGCGCGTGCCAAGGGAGCGCCGTCCGAGCGGGCCACCCGCAGCAGCATCCGTTCGACCTCGGCGGGAGAATCGCCGCCGGAGAACGGTTTACGGGCCGTCGGCGGCAGCGGTACCGGGCCGAGGATCTCGGTACCGTCGGGAAGCGTGGTGGCGTCGAGCAATTCCGCGATCGAGGCGGTGGTGCCGTCGATGGCTGCGAGCCGGACCGCAGGCGGAAAGCCGACCTCCGCGCGAGCCTCCAGTTCGGCGGCGGCATGGTTGACAGGATCCCACCGGACCAGCGCCTGGACGGTGGCGAGGGACGGCTCGGCCATGACGATGACCTGGCCACGGGGGCGGACCAGGGCGGCCGCACCCATCCACCGGCGCAGGGTGTCCTCGCTCGCGCGCAGGTCGGCGCGACCGAGCAGCGCCCAGCCGTCGAGCAACAGCGCGACGCCGTAGCCACCGCGAACGAGGGGTTCCGCACCGACGGTGGCGACGACCACCTGGGCGCCGGGTTCGACCGTGTCGAGCACTTCCCCACCGCCCGAAGCACGAATCGGGACGCCCGAGAACGCACGCCCGAGCTCTTCGGCGGTGCGGGCCGCGCCGATCACCGTGGCCCGCAGCGCTCGCGCACCGCAGGCCTGGCAGCGGAACGCGGCTTCGGTGATGCCGCACCACTTGCACTGCGGACTCGCCGCTTCACCATTGCCCGAATGCGGTAGTGCCAACGGTCCGTTGCAGTGCCGGCAGCGCGCGGGAGTACGGCATTTCGCACAGGCCAGCGATGGAACATAACCTCGCCGCGGCACCTGGACCAGCACCGCCACGTTCTCCTTGATCGCGGAGCGCGCGGCCGCGAACGCGACGCCGGGCATTCGCACCGAGCGGGCCAGCGCGTCGCGCTCCAGGGCGTAGTCACTGTCGCCCGGCGCACTGATCCTGGGCGTCACCTCACGCAGCACCTGACGTTCGGCGAGAAGGTCATGAGCCCAACCGGTTTCGACCACAGCCTGGATCTCCGCGGTCCGCGCGAAACCGGCCGCGACGAACGCGGCCCCCGTCTCGTGCGCCCGGAGCATCGCCACTTCGCGAGCATGCGGATACGGCGAACGGGGTTCGGCGTAGGTGTCGTCACCGTCGTCCCAGAGGGCGATCAGCCCGAGATCGCTCGCGGGCGCGAAAACCGCGGCCCGAGTCCCCACCACGATCCGCGCCTGCCCCCGCAACACCGCCAGCCACCGCCGATACCGCGCCGCGGGGCCCAGCCCCGCCGACAGTCCGACAGCCGAATCACCCACCAGCGCAACACATTCAGCGAGCAATCGATCGAGGTCGCGCTGATCGGGCACCATCAACACCGCACTGCGACCAGCGGCCACCACCGTCGCCGCCAACTCCGCCAGCCGGGCCGCCCAGTCCTCCCCCGGCAACGCCTGCCACGCCGCCCGCACACCCTTACCCTGTGCCAGCGCGCCGACGAACCCCATGCCGTGCGCATACCGGCCCCAGGCCGACGCGTCGACCTCGCTGCGCGCTTCCGCCGCGGCGCTCGACGTCTGCTCGACCTGGACCTTCGCTGCCTTGTCGCCCGCAGCCCCGCCGAATTCCGCGACCGAATCGCCGCCGCCGCCCGAACCCGCCGCCGCCGAGCCGCCCGAACCGGTGGAGCCATCCACACCGGTGGCACTGTCCGCGTCAGTCGAGCGCGAAAGATGCTCACCATCAACAGCTTCCGGTGCCGAGCCGGCCACGGCGCCCGCGCCTTGCTCATCGGCGAGGGCCGGGTCTTCCGGCGACGACGTCGGATCGTCGGCGATATCGACAACTCCAGCCGCCGAACGCGTCGACTTCTTCACGGCATCGGACTTCTTCGCCCCGCCGGTTTCGGTACGGGCGTGGCGCGGAGGGATGGCAAGACGCAGGACATCAGCGCGAGTTCCCGCGTAGCGGGCGGCGACGGCGGTGGCCAGGCGCAGAATCTCCGGGGTGAGGACGCGTTCGGCGGAGACCACTCGTTCGAGCGGCATCATCTTGCCGTTGTGATCGCTGCGCGGGAGACGTTCGAGCAGATATCCGTCGACGAGGCGGCCTGCGAAACGCACGCGCACGCGCACGCCGGGCTGCGCGATCTCGTCCAATTCAGCAGGGACGAGGTAGTCGAAGTCGCGGTCGAGGTGGGCAGGCGAAAGCAGCGGGAGCACCCTCGCGATGGGGTGTCCCGCTGCTGTCGATGTTTCGCCCGCTGACACGCGGTCCGTGGGTATTACAGGCCGACGGCCGCGCGCAGCTTGTCGGCGCGGTCCGTGTGCTCCCAGGGCAGGTCGACATCGGTGCGGCCGAAGTGCCCGTAGGCGGCGGTCGGCGCGTAGATCGGGCGCAGCAGGTCGAGATCGCGGATGATCGCGCCCGGACGCAGGTCGAAGACCTCGGAGATGGCGGTGGAGATGCGGGTCGGGTCGACCTTCTCGGTGCCGAAGGTCTCGACGAACAGACCGACCGGGGCCGACTTGCCGATCGCGTACGCGACCTGCACCTCGACACGGTCCGCCAGACCGGCGGCCACGACGTTCTTGGCGACCCAGCGCATGGCGTAGGCGGCCGAGCGGTCGACCTTCGACGGATCCTTGCCGGAGAACGCGCCGCCACCGTGGCGGGCCATGCCGCCGTAGGTGTCGACGATGATCTTGCGGCCGGTCAGGCCCGCGTCACCCATCGGGCCGCCGAGGACGAACTTGCCGGTGGGGTTCACCAGCAGGCGGATGTCGGAGGTGTCGAGGCTGGGCAGGTTCAGGTCGCCGATGACGGCGTCGACGACCTTCTCGCGGATATCGGGTGCCAGGAGGTTGTCCAGGTCGATATCGGCGGCGTGCTGGGTGGAGATGACCACCGTGTCGAGGCGAACCGGGCGGTCGCCGTCGTATTCGATGGTGACCTGGGTCTTGCCGTCGGGGCGCAGGTAGGGCAGCACGCCCGACTTGCGGACCTCGGTGAGCTTGCGCGAGAGCCGGTGCGCGAGCGCGATCGGCAGCGGCATCAGCTCGGGCGTGTCGGTCGTTGCGTAGCCGAACATCAGGCCCTGGTCGCCGGCGCCCTGGCGCTCGATCGCGTCGTCGGAACCGCCGACGCGCGCCTCGTGCGAGGTGTCGACACCCTGGGCGATATCGGGCGACTGGGCACCGATCGCGATGTTGACTCCGCAGGAGTTGCCGTCGAATCCCTTTGCGGAGGAGTCGTATCCGATCTCGAGGACCTTCTCGCGCACGATCCGCGGAATGTCTGCGTAAGCGGAGGTGGTGACCTCGCCCGCGACATGGACCTGCCCGGTGGTGACCATGGTTTCCACCGCGACCCGGCTGCTCGGGTCCTCCGCGAGCAAGGCGTCGAGGATGGAATCGCTGATCGCGTCACAGATCTTGTCCGGATGCCCCTCGGTCACGGACTCACTGGTGAAAAGCCGACTGCCTGTCGTACGCACAGTTATTCCCTCTCCCTCAACGGGTTACTCGTTCGGCTTGTGACGGTAACTTCTCGGTGTTACCGCGCAACCCTTCTCATCAAGACTATTCCAAACCACCGACATGGTGGCGAGTAAGTACCAAGCCACGCCGCGAACACCCGCACGGGCGGTAGACTGCACGACCCGCGTTGCCGCGCAACCGTTTTCGCGCGAAATCGACGCGAACTCCCCGGTCAGCGCAGCAGCGGAACCAGCGCGTCGAGCACCCGGCTGGCCAGCAGCGCCTTCGAACCGTGATCGAGAGCAGCCTCGGTGCCGTCGGCACCGAGCAACCAGCCGTCGTTGGTGTCGACCTCGAACGCCTTGCCCTCGCCGACCGCGTTGACCACGAGCAGATCGCAGCCCTTGCGGGCCAGTTTCGCGCGGGCATGGGTGAGCACGTCACCGTTGTCGTCACCGGTCTCGGCGGCGAAGCCCACGATCGCGGTACCGGCGAGCCGTCCCTCGGTGCGGGCGTCGACCAAGCCGGCGAGGATGTCCTCGTTCTTGGTCAGCGGGATCACATCGGGTTCGTCGGCACCCTTCTTGATCTTCGCCGCGGCCACGTGGGTCGGACGGAAATCGGCGACCGCGGCCGCCATGATCACCGCGTCGGCGCCGAGCGCGTGCTTGTCGACCGCGGTCTTGAGCTGGTCGGCGGTGGTGATGTGGACGAGTTCGACCGCGGCGGGCGGTGCCAGCTCGATCGTGTTGCCCGCGATCAGCGTCACCTGGGCACCACGCTGAGCGGCGACCCGGGCCAGGGCGTAGCCCTGCTTGCCGGAGCTGCGGTTGCCGAGGAAGCGCACCGGGTCGAGGGGTTCCCTCGTGCCACCGGCGGTGATCACCACGCGGCGACCGGTCAGGTCGCGCGGCAGCGCGTCGGCACGTTCGAGCAGCAGCGAGGCCAGACCGAAGATCTCCTCCGGCTCGGGCAGCCGCCCCGGACCCGTATCGGTGCCGGTGAGCCGGCCCGACGCGGGTTCCATCACGTTGGCGCCGTGCGCTCGCAGCGTCGCGACATTGGCCACCGTCGCCGGATGCTCCCACATCTCGGTGTGCATCGCGGGCGCGAACAGCACCGGACATCGAGCCGTCAGCAAGGTGGCGGTGAGCAGATCGTCGGCGCGCCCCTGCGCGGCGCGCGCCATCAGATCCGCGGTGGCGGGGGCGATGACGACGAGATCGGCCTCCTGGCCGATCCGGACATGCGGCACCTCGGGCACGTCGGCGAACACCGTGGTGTGCACCGGCTGACCGGACAGCGCCTCGAAGGTCGCCTTACCGATGAACTGGAGAGCCGACTCGGTGGGAATCACCCGCACCTGGTGTCCGGTCTCGGTGAAACGGCGAACGAGGGCACACGCCTTGTAGGCGGCGATGCCCCCGCCGACCCCGACGACGATCCGCATGGTCTTTACGCCTCCGGACTAGAGATTGTCACTCGCCCTCGGTGTGTTCGAGCAGGTCGGAGTGGATTTCGCGCATGGCGACCGACAGCGGCTTCTCCTGCAGACCCGGCTCGACGAGCGGGCCGACGTACTCGAGGATGCCGTCACCGAGCTGGTTGTAGTAATCGTTGATCTGACGGGCGCGCTTGGCCGCGTAGATCACCAGGGCGTACTTGGAGGACGTGCGCTCGAGCAGCTCGTCGATCGGGGGGTTGGTGAGGCCGATCGGAGTGTCGTACGCGGGTACTGCGGTGATGTCCGTGCTCACTAGGGGTGACTCCTGCGGGTTAGTGGGTCAAGAACTCGAATTTGTGCTAACGAACAACGATACCAACTGCTCACACGCGGTCGTTACCTCGCTGTTCACGATGACCGTGTCGAACTCGTCACAGGCCGCCAATTCGACCCGAGCCGTCGCGAGCCTGCGCTCGATCACCTCGGGCGTCTCGGTGCCGCGCGAACGCAACCGCGAGACCAGTTCTTCCCAGCTGGGCGGCGCGAGAAACACCAGCAGTGCTTCCGGCATCGCCTGCCGGACCGACCGTGCACCGGCCAGGTCGACTTCGATCAGTACTGAAAGTCCGCTCGCCAGCGCTTCGCGCACCGGGGCGGCGGGGGTGCCCGATCGCTGCAGCCCCCCATGGATGTCTGCCCATTCGAGCAGTTCGTCCGCCGCGATCATGGCGTCGAACTCGACTCGGGAAACGAAGCGGTAATCGAGACCGTCGACCTCGCCGGGACGGGGGTCCCTGGTGGTGGCCGACACACTGAAAACCAGTTCGGGCAGGCGTTCCCGCACGCACCGAACGACCGTGGACTTACCCACGGCCGAGGGGCCGACCAGTACTACCAGCCGGCCCTTCCGCGTGTTTTTGTCCACCAGACTTTAGGCGTCGAAGTCGAAGCGGGTGAGCAGCGCTGCGCGCTGCCGGGCACCGAGACCACGGAGACGACGCGTAGGCGCGATCTCCAGCTCGGTCATGATCTCCGCCGCCTTGACCTTGCCCACCTTCGGCAGAGCCTCGAGCAGCGCAGAAACCTTCATCTTGCCGAGAATCTCATCGGACTCGGCATCGGTGAGGACCTGCTTCAGGTTCGTTCCACCGCGCTTCAGGCGCTCCTTGAGCTCTGCCCGAGCGCGGCGAGCGGCAGCCGCCTTCTCCAGAGCAGCGGCGCGCTGCTCATCAGTCAGCTGGGGAAGGGCCACGGGTTCCTCCGTCTCATCGTTCATTGCCAGATCTACCGCCGGTTACCCGGACGGTCTGTGCGACCGTACCCACGGTGCGCGCCGATTGCGAACCCGACCCCCAGGTCAGGGCAGGATTACGCATGCCGTATGGCGCGCGCGGACCCGATGCGGTGACGGCTGATTCCCACGTCTCGATCGTACAGTCGAATCGCTGAAATGCATCCTCACCTGCGGTTATACCGATATGGGCGATGATAGCCACCGGGTAGCGTGAGTGCCGGGTGCCGCCCTGGCAAACCCGGTGGCGCGCGACCAGCGGGTTTCCTGAAAAAGCCCGCGTGTCGCCCGATTTCGCACAGCGTGTCGTCACGATCGGGTCCGAAACTGGTCGAGAACCGCACCCGATGCGGTCGCTACGACGTCGTCGATCCAGTCCGGAATCGGGGCGGCACGGGCGATGTAATCACGGACCAGACCGTACGGAATCGCCTTCACCGCGGCGTCCGCGATGGCCAGCGAGCGGTCGTCGGCGACCCCGAATTCGGTCACCACGGCAGTCAGCAGCGCGGCGTTCATCTCGTCGTTGACACCGGCGATCGCGGCCCGCAGATCCTCGGCGCCGACCTCGAGCAGTTCGTCGCGATGAAACATCTTCATCGCCCGCGCCTCGGTCGGGTGCGCGCGACAATAGCGCGGCAGAAACGTGGCCGCGGCCAGCAGCGGCGCGGGGCCGGTCAGTGCCGTGATGAAGCCCTCGTGGAATCGGCGGATCGACCGCAGCCACAGGCGGGCGAGCAGTTCGTCACGTGAGGCGAAACGCACATAGATCGACCCGGCGTGCACGCCGGCGGCCCTGGTGATCGCCGTGACGGTGGGCCGGGTGATGGCGGGGTCGGCGAGCAGGTCGCGCGCCGCGTCGAGCACCTGCTCATCGGTGAAAAGGCGGGGTCTTGCCACCGGATCAGCCTAGTGGCACAGTTTATGAATATGGATTCAAGAACAAGATTTCCCCTCGCCGGAGCCCTCCTGACATTCATCGGCACGGTGCACACCGCGCTCGGCGTCGCGGTGTTCGCCGCCGGCGATCAGGACGTCGAGCTCACCTTCTGGTTCACCGAGTTCGGCGTGGTCAGCATCGGTTTCGGCCTCGCGATGATCGCGCTGGAGCGCGCGCTGGGGTACGTGCCCGGCACGGTGCTGCTCGTGCTCGGCGTCGCGACGGTGTTCGGTCTCGCGTTCATGCCGCTGTCGGGGTTCATCACGGTGCTGCTGCCGCTCGGTGCCGGCGTCTTCGGCTGGTGGCGGGCCAGGAACGCGCGGGCCACGGCCTGAGCGGTCAGCCCTGCGCCGCACCCGCCCGCAGGTGTTGCAGGATGGCGAGTACCCGCCGGTTGTGCGCCTCACCGACCGGCAGATCCAGCTTGGTGAAGATCGCGTTGATGTGTTTCTCGACGGCGCTGCGGGTGACGTAGAGCTGTCCGCAGATCGCCGCGTTGCTCAGACCCTGCGCCATGAGTTCGAGCACTTCGCGTTCGCGCTCGGTGAGCCGGTGCAGTGGCGAGTCGGCACGATTGTGCAGCAGGAGCTGACGCACCACCTCCGGGTCGAAGGCTGTGCCGCCCGCACCCACCCGCTCGACGGCGTCGAGGAACGAGCCGATCGCGGCGACCCGGTCCTTGAGCAGGTAGCCGATGCCGCCGGTGCCGGTGAGGAACTCCGCCGCGTGCCTGCGCTCGACATACTGCGACAGCACCAGGACGGCGACGCCCGGCTGGTCGCGACGGATTTCCAGGGCCGCTCTGATCCCCTCGTCGACGTGGTCGGGCGGCATCCGCACGTCGGCGATGACCAGATCGGGCGGGCGCACTCGCACGGCGGCGAGCAGTTCGGTCCCGGTGCCGACGGAGTCCACGATCTCGTGTCCCTCCGCGGTGAGCAGCTGGGCCAGGCTCTCGCGCAGCAGCGCGGAGTCCTCGGCCAGGGTTATCCGCACGGAACCTCCACGGTGATGATCGTCGGGCCGCCGGGCGGGCTGGCCACCGTCATGGTGCCGTCCAGCGCGGTGACGCGGGTGGCGATGCCGGTCAGGCCGTGTCCGGTGGGGTCGGCGCCGCCCTGTCCGTCGTCGTGTACCCGCAGGCGCACGATCGATCCCACCCGCTGTACGCCGACCTCGACGGCCGTGGCGCCGGAATGCTTGATGGCGTTGGTGATCGCCTCACTGGCGGTGAAGTAGCAGGCCGACTCGACCGGGCGGGGTGCGCGTTCGTCGAGGTCGACGGTCAGGCGAGTCGGAATCGGGGTGCGGTCGGCGAGGGCTTCGAGGGCGGCGCGCAGGCCGTCGCGGGCGAGCATGGCCGGGTAGATCCGCCAGGAGACCTCGCGCAGTTCGTCGAGGATGTGCCCGGTTTCGGCGATCGCACGCCGGCGCAGGTCGGCGCGCCCGTCCTCGTCGGCCGCCCGGTCCATCCGGCCGAGCAGGATCGACAACGCGACCACCCGCTGCTGCACACCGTCGTGCAGATCGCGCTCGATCCGGCGCCGTTCGTCGTCGATCACTTCGACCATCTCGGCGCGGGTGGTGGTGAGCTGGGCGACCCGCTGGGTCAGTTCGTGCTGTCCCGGGCGCGTGCTCCGGCGCAGGCACCAGGCCTCGGCGCGCACCACCCCGAGCAGACCCTGGACGGCGAGGAAGCAGAGCACCGCGCCGGGAAGAACCAGCACGGTGACCGTCGCCCAGGTGACCTGTCCCGGTTCGGTCGCGTCGATGATCAGTACCGCGGCGCCGGTGGCAGCGCCGTAGACCACGGCCACCGAGACCACGACGCCCAGCACCGACAGCGCCAGCACCAGCGCGCCGAGCACCCCGACGAGCGCGCGGACCGCCAGATACCCCGCCGCCCGCCGCCCGCTCGGAACACCACTCGACCGCACGTCGAGCAACCGGGTGAGGCGCCGCTGCTCGACCTGAGCGATCCGATCGGTGAGGCCCGGCGAGATCGGCGCGGCAAGCACCCCGAGCAGATCGAGAGGCACGGTGAGCACGCCGAGCAGATATCCCGCGACCGCGGCGGCGACGCGTGCGGATCGCGCCGCAGAGGTGCTCATCGGCCAATTCTCGCGTGCCGCGCCCACTCCGGCCATCCGGGCCCCGCCCCCGTCGATGTCCGACCGGCAACCACTCCGGACGCGCGGTCAGCCCACGCCGTGACGCTCATCGGCCGGTGCTCGGCTGTACCTGCCGCTGCCGCACGCGCCGGACGACGAAGACGGCCGCGGCCACGAGCACGGCGGCGATCACGGCCTTCTGCACGATGCCGGCGTAGGTCTCGACGACGTGCCAGTTCTCGCCGAGGAAGTAGCCCGCGAACACGAAGACCGCGTTCCACAGCAGGCTGCCCGCCGTGGTCAGCAGCGTGAAGCGACCGAGCGGCATGCGTTCGACACCGGCGGGTATCGAGATCAGGCTGCGGAAGATCGGGATCATCCGGCCGAAGAAGACCGCCTTGTCGCCGTGTCGGGCGAACCAGTCCTCGGTGCGGTCCAGGTCGGACAGGCGGACCAGGGGTAGCCGGTCGACGATGCGGCGCAGGCGGTCGCGGCCGAGGGCGGCGCCGAGGCCGTAGAGGGCGAGCGCGCCGACGACCGAGCCGAGGGTGGTCCACAGCAAGACCTCAGCGATGCTGAACCGGCCGCGACTGGCGGTGAAGCCGGCCAGCGGCAGGATCACCTCGCTGGGCAGCGGGGGGAAGAGGTTCTCGAGTGCGATCGCGAGGCCGGCGCCGAAGCCGCCGAGCTGTTCCATCAGTTGGACGGCCCAGCCCGCGATGCCGGTCAGTTCGGTCGAATTCCCTGTCGTATCCATGTTTTCGACGCTAGGGAGCCCCGGCGCGGTGATCAGTAGCGTCAACCACCCGGTCGACGCGGTACGACCGCAGTCGCAGGGTGAGGATTTCCGCACCCGTCGTCGCGAGGCCTGCACCATCGATACGGTCCGAGTAGCCACTTAGCGTCGAAAGCTATGCGACAGAAACTCTTTCGGGCCACAGTGGTCGTTGTGGGCACCGTTGTGACGGCCACGTTGGTGGCCGCTCTCGTCCTCGTGACGGCACGGTGGCGGGTCGTCGGGGATATGGTCGAGGCCACGGCGCGCTGGAACGACACCGACGTGGTGGTGCGAGTTTCCGACGGCGAGCGGCAGCGCGAATGGCACCACGAGGGCAGCGCCGCCGGGCAGACGAGTACGCCGGGACCGCACAGCAGGTTCCGGATCGGCAGCATCACCAAGACCTTCGTCGCCACCGTGGTGCTGCAACTGGTCGACGAGGGCAGAGTCGAGCTCGACGGCCCGATCGCCGGGCAGCTGCCGGAGCCGATTCCGGGCGGTGACCGGATCACGGTGCGGCAGTTGATGAATCACACCAGCGGGCTCTACGACTACATGAAGGAATCGGGCCTGTCGACGAACCGGTGGCGCGGTGACGACCGCTTCCGCGCGCACGCGCCGCGCGATCTGCTCGCCACCGCGATGCGCCACGACCCGTATTTCGCACCGGGCGCCCGCTTCCGGTACTCGAACACCAACTACATCGCGCTCGGCCTGCTGATCGAGCACGTGACCGGGCACCGCTACGGCGACGAGATCCGCGACCGTGTGCTCACGCCGCTGCGGTTGACCGCCACCACCGTGCCCGGCGACGACCCGCGCGTCCCCTCGCCCGCCCTCACCGCGCACCGCGACATCGACGGTGTCGGGCGCGTGGATGTGACCGAGATGAACCCCTCGCTGGACTGGGCCGCGGGTGAAATGATCTCCACCACAGCCGATCTCGACGCGTTCTTCGCCGCACTGCTCGGTGGGCGCCTGCTGAGCCCCGCGTCGTGGGACCGGATGCGGGAGACGGTCCCGATGGGCATGGGTTTCCACTACGGCCTCGGCCTGCAGCGTTTCGAGCCTCCGTGTGGCGCCGACCTGTGGGGACACGGCGGTGAACTGCTCGGCTACGTCTCGTACGCGTTCCGCTCGACCGGCGGCCGATCGCTGACGATGGTTCTCGGCTCGGCGGCGTCGTCGGACGCGCTGTCGCTGTTCACCACGGTCACCGCCACCTACTGCCTCGCCTGACGGAGTTCTCCCCTGGGCAGTGGGGCGCGACAACGACGAGGCCGGGGCAGCGTGTCGCTACCCCGGCCCGCCATGGCGTGCATCAGCGCTGCAGGAAGGCGAACTCCTCTTGCAGCTGTGCCGTCTTGTCGCACAGCGCCGTCACCGACGGGCCCGCGTTGAGCACCTCGCGCGACACCGCGGGGACGGCGGCGGCGAAGTTCGCCTCGGTGACCAGGGCACGGATGGAGTCCGCTCCCCCGCCCTGCGCGCCGACACCGGGCATCAGGATCGGGCCGTTGAGATCCGACAGGTCGGGCGCCTCGGTGAGCGTCGCACCCACGACCACGCCGACGGAGCCGAAACCGGACCCGGCATTGCGAGCCGCGGCCTCGTCGACCATCGTCTGCGCGATGGTGCGCCCGTCCGCGGCGGTGATCCGCTGCAGTTGCGCCCCTTCGGGATTCGAGGTCGCCGAGAGCACGAAGACCCCACGGTGATTGTCCTTCGCCAGGCTCAGCGCCGGGTCGAGGGAGCCGAACCCGAGATAGGGCGAGACCGTCACGGCGTCCGAACCCAGCGGGCCGTCGCCGAGCCAGGCATGGGCGTAGGCGTCCATGGTGGAGCCGATGTCGCCGCGCTTGGCATCGGCCAGCACCAAGGTGCCCGAGGCGCGCAGCACCGAGATGGTGCGCTCGAGCACCGCGATGCCGCCGGAACCGTAGGTTTCGAAGAACGCGACCTGTGGCTTCACCAGGGCAACGCGCCCGTCGAAGGCCTCGACGCAGATCTCGGCGAACGCCTCGAGCCCGTCGACGTCTTCGGTGAGCCCCCACGCCCGCAGCAGCGCGGGGTGGGGGTCGATGCCGACGCACACGGGTCCGAACTGCCGCATGGCGTGCTGCAACCGGTGACCGAAGCTCATGTCAGCCACGCAGTTTCGAGTGCAGTTCCTGCAGCGAGCGCACCCCGATGCCACCGTTGATACCGGCCTCGATGCCCTGCACCGCCGCGGCAGCGCCCTGCACGGTGGTGATGCACGGGATGTTCGCGCCCACCGCGGCGGTGCGGATCTCGTAGCCGTCCACGCGGGGGCCCGAGTTGCCGTAGGGGGTGTTGAACACGATGTCGATCTCGCCGTCGCGGATCTGCTCCACGATCGAGGCCTCCGGCATGCCGGTGGCCGGATCGGTCGATTCCGGATCCGAGTGCTTGCGTGCCTGTTCGCACGGAATGCCGTTGCGGCGCAGGGTTTCCGCGGTGCCCTCGGTGGCGAGGATGCGGAAGCCCAGGTCGTGCAGGCGCTTGATCGGGAACACCATGGCGCGCTTGTCGCGGTTGGCGATCGAGACGAACACGGTGCCCTCGGTCGGCAGCGAGCCGTAGGCGGCGGCCTGGCTCTTGGCGAAGGCGGTGCCGAAGTCGGCGTCGATGCCCATGACCTCACCGGTGGACTTCATCTCCGGCGAGAGCAGCGAGTCGATGCCGGAGCCGTCGGCGCGACGGAACCGGTGGAAGGGCAGCACGGCTTCCTTCACCGCGACCGGCGCGTCGAGCGGCACATGACCGCCGTCGCCCTCGGGCGGCAGCATGCCTTCCTCGCGCAGGTCGGCGATGGTGGCGCCGAGCATCACGCGCGCGCACGCCTTGGCCAGCGGAACCGCGGTGGCCTTGGAGACGAACGGAACCGTGCGGCTCGCCCGGGGATTGGCTTCCAGGACGTAGAGCACGTCGTCCTTGAGGGCGTACTGCACATTGAGCAGGCCCTTGACGCCGATGCCCTTGGCCAGCGCGATGGTGGAGCGGCGCACGGCCTCGATGTCGCTGCGGCCCAACGTGATCGGGGGCAGCGCGCAGGCGGAGTCACCGGAGTGGATGCCGGCTTCCTCGATGTGTTCCATCACGCCGCCGAGGTAGACCTCGTCGCCGTCGCACAGCGCGTCGACGTCGATCTCGATGGCGTCTTCGAGGAAGCGGTCGACCAGCACCGGGTGATCCGGGTTGAGCTCGGTGGCGCGGGAGATGTAGCCCTCGAGGGACTGCTCGTCGTAGACGATCTCCATGCCGCGCCCGCCCAGCACGTAGGAGGGGCGGACCAGCACCGGGTAGCCGATCTCGCCTGCGATCTTCTTGGCCTGGGCCACCGTGGTGGCGGTGCCGTACTTGGGCGCGGGCAGTCCGGCGGCGACGAGCACGTCACCGAATTCGCCACGGTCCTCGGCCAGGTCGATCGCGGCCGCGGAGGTGCCGACCACCGGCACGCCGGCGTCGGTGAGCCGCTGCGCCAGACCCAGCGGGGTCTGTCCACCGAGCTGCACGATCACACCGGCGACGGTGCCCGACTCGGCTTCGGCGTTGTACACCTCGAGAACGTCCTCGAAGGTGAGCGGCTCGAAGTAGAGACGATCGGCGGTGTCGTAGTCGGTGGAGACGGTCTCGGGGTTGCAGTTGACCATCACGGTCTCGTACCCGGCGGCCGACAGGGTCTGGGCCGCATGCACACACGAGTAGTCGAACTCGATGCCCTGACCGATGCGGTTCGGGCCCGAGCCCAGGATGATGACCTTCTCGCGCTCACGCTGTGGCGCGACCTCGGACTCCGCGCCGGGATCCAGCTCGTAGGTGCTGTAGTGGTACGGGGTCTTGGCCTCGAACTCCGCGGCACAGGTGTCGACGGTCTTGTAGACCGGGCGCACCGCGAGCCGGTGACGCAGCGAGCGCACACCCGACTCACCGGCCAGCTCGGGCCGCAGGGCGGCGAGCTGACGGTCGGACAGGCCGTAGTGCTTGGCGCGGCGCAGCAGATCCTCGTCGAGGACGGGCGCATCGAGGACTTCGGTCCGCAGCTCGACCAGGCCGAGCACCTCGGCGACGAACCACGGGTCCACACCGGAGGCCAGCGCGACCTCCGCGACGCTCGCGCCGTAGCGCAGTGCGCGTTCGACCTGGTAGATGCGACCTTCGGTCGGCACACGCAGGTCGGCGAGGATGGCTTCGATCGCCTCGCGCACCGAGGCCGGATCGCTGGGATCGGCCGGGGCCCACTGGCCGTCGTCGGTGGTCCAGAAGCTGGCGGCCTTGGTCTCGAGCGAGCGCAGCACCTTGCCGAGGGCCTCGGAGAAGTTGCGGCCCATCGACATCGCCTCGCCCACCGACTTCATGGTGGTGGTCAGCGTGGCGTCGGCGCCGGGGAACTTCTCGAACGCGAACCGCGGCGCCTTCACGACGACGTAGTCCAGGGTCGGCTCGAAAGAGGCCGGGGTCTCGCCGGTGATGTCGTTGACGATCTCGTCGAGGGTGTAGCCGATGGCCAGCTTGGCGGCGATCTTGGCGATCGGGAAGCCGGTGGCCTTCGACGCCAGCGCCGAGGAGCGCGAGACGCGGGGGTTCATCTCGATGACGATCAGGCGACCGTCTGCGGGATCCACCGCGAACTGGATGTTGCAGCCGCCGGTGTCGACGCCGACCTCGCGCAGGATCGCGATGCCGAGATCGCGCATCTTCTGGTACTCGCGGTCGGTGAGGGTCATCGCGGGGGCGACGGTGACCGAGTCACCGGTGTGCACGCCCATCGGGTCGACGTTCTCGATCGAGCAGACGATGACCACGTTGTCGTTGCGGTCACGCATGAGCTCGAGTTCGAACTCCTTCCAGCCGAGGATGGACTCCTCGATCAGGACGTTCGCGGTCGGCGAGGCGGACAGGCCGCCACCGGCGATGCGGTCGAGGTCTTCCTCGTTGTAGGCCATGCCCGAGCCGAGCCCACCCATGGTGAACGAGGGACGCACGACCACGGGGTAACCGAGGTCGGCGACGGTCTCGCGGACTTCGTCCATGGTGTAACAGACGGCGCTGCGGGCACTCTCACCGCCGACCTTGGCGACGATGTCCTTGAACTTCTGCCGGTCCTCACCGCGCTGGATGGCGTCGAAGTCGGCGCCGATCAGCTCGACGTTGTACTTCTGCAGCACACCGTTCTCGTGCAGCGCGACCGCAGTGTTGAGCGCGGTCTGCCCACCGAGGGTGGCCAGGATGGCGTCGGGGCGTTCCTTCTCGATGACCTTCTCGACGAACTCCGGGGTGATCGGCTCGACGTAGGTGGCGTCGGCGAATTCCGGGTCGGTCATGATGGTCGCCGGGTTGGAGTTCACCAGCGACACGCGCAGTCCTTCGGACCGCAGCACCCGGCACGCCTGGGTACCGGAGTAGTCGAATTCGCACGCCTGGCCGATCACGATCGGGCCAGAGCCGATCACCAGGATGTGCTTCAGATCCTCGCGGCGAGGCATCAGGCTCCTTCCATGAGACCGGCGAAACGGTCGAACAGGTATGCGGCGTCGTGCGGGCCTGCGGCGGCCTCGGGGTGGTACTGCACCGAGAAGGCGCGGCCGTCGATCAGCCGGACCCCTTCGACGGTGCCGTCGTTGGCGCAGATGTGGGAGACCTCGGCCTTGCCGAACGGGGTGTCGAACACCTCGCCGCGCTCGCCCTCGAGGGCGAAGCCGTGGTTCTGGGCGGTGATGGACACGCGGCCGGTGCCCTCTTCGATCACCGGGATATTGATGCCGCGGTGGCCGAACTTCATCTTGTAGGTGCTGCGGCCCAGTGCCCGGCCCAGGATCTGGTTGCCGAAGCAGATGCCGAACAGCGGGATCCCGCGTTCCAGGACACCCTGGGTGAGCGCGATCGCGCCGACCTGGGTGGCCGGGTCGCCGGGGCCGTTCGACAGGAAGACCCCGTTGGGGTTCAGCGCGAGGATGTCGTCGAGGGAGGTGTTCGACGGCACCACGTGGGTGCGCACGCCGCGCTCGGCGAACATGCGCGGGGTGTTGGTCTTGATGCCGAGGTCGACCGCGACGACGGTGAACTTGTGGTCACCGATCGGTTCGATCGTGTACATCGCGTCGGTGCTGACCTCTTCGGCGAGGTCGGCGCCCAGCATCGAGGCCTGGCCGTTCACCCGGGCGAGGAGTTCCTCGTCGTTGGCCAGTGCCGCGCCGGAGAAGATGCCCGCCTTCATCGAGCCGCGGCTGCGCAGGTGGCGGACCACCGCGCGGGTGTCGATGCCCGCGATGCCGACCACGTCCTGGCGGTCGAGCTCGTCGGTCAGCGTGCCGGTGGCGCGCCAGTTGGAGGAGACCCGCGAGGGGTCGCGCACGGCGTAGCCGGCGACCCAGATCTTGGCGGACTCGTCGTCCTCGTCGTTCCAGCCGGTGTTGCCGATCTGCGGGGCCGTGGCCACCACGATCTGGCGGGCGTAGCTGGGATCGGTCAGGGTTTCCTGGTACCCGGTCATCGCCGTGCAGAACACGGCCTCACCGAGTGTCTGTCCCTCGGCGCCGAAGGCGGTACCGCGGAATACGCGGCCGTCCTCGAGCACCAAGGCTGCCTTCACTGTGCTCATTCATCGTCTCCCGTCGTCACCCTGGTATCCGCAGTCCATGCCGGGTACACCGTCTTGTCGTCGCCCCGGAATCCGGTATCGATCTCGGTTCCGGTCGGCAGTGTCCAGCGAATTACCAGCACACCATTCTCCGTCATCACTTTGCCCGCGTGTCCGCGCTCGGTACGCACGGCTGTCACCGATTCCTGCGGAATCCAGATCACCGTGGCGCCGTCGCGTTCGAGCAGAATCCCGCGTTCGAACCGCGTCAGTTCGGCGGTCGCCCGGAATCCCAGGTCACCGACCGCGATCCGGTCCTGCCAGCTGGGCGCGATGGTGCTGCCCAGGTACATGCCGGTGGTCGGTTCCAGTAGTTGTGCGCCCAGTTCGGCCGGCACCGTCGGCAGTTCGCCGATGCGTGCCTGCTGTCGCGTGGCCTTCTTCTGCCAAGCCCGGTACATCAGCCACAGGCACACAATGAAAAATGCCAGCAGCCCGACTACCCACAGCGTTCTTTCCACGTCCTGGCCTCCCTAGATCCCGACCGCCTTGCCCTCGCGGGCAGTTACCCGGCCGCGCAGCACAGTGGCTGTGACCTCGGCCGGGAACGTCATGTCCTCGAACGGTGTGTTGTTCGAGATACTCGCCAGCTCGGCGCCGCGCACCGTCCACTCGGCGTCGGGGTCGATCAGCGTGAGGTTGGCGGGCTCGCCGACCGCGATCGGGCGGCCGTGGTCGTCGAGGCCGACGATCGCGGCGGGCTTCTCGCTCATCACCTTCGCGACGCCGCGCCAGTCGAGCAGGCCGGGCTCGACCATCGTCTGCACGATGATCGACAGCGCCGTCTCCAGCCCGAGCATGCCGGGGCGGGCGGCCGCGAATTCGCAGCACTTGTCCTGCTCGGCGTGCGGGGCGTGGTCGGTGGCGACGCAGTCGATGATGCCGTCGGCCAGTGCCTGGCGCAGGGCCGCCACGTCGGTGGATTCGCGCAGCGGCGGGTTCACCTTGTTGACCGCGTCATAGGTTTCCAGGCGCGAGTCGTCGAGCAGCAGGTGGTGCGGGGTGACCTCCGCAGTGATCGAGATGCCCTGGGACTTGGCCCATTTCACCAGTTCGACGGTGCCCGCGGTGGAGGCGTGGCAGATGTGCACGCGGGCGTTCGCGTCGCGGGCCAGCAGTGCGTCACGTGCGACGATCGACTCCTCGGCGGCGCGCGGCCAGCCGTGCAGTCCGAGGCGCGCGGCGTTGGGGCCTTCGTGCGCGATGGCGTTCTTGGTCAGGCGCGGTTCCTCGGCATGCTGGGCGATGAGCACGCCCAGCGAGTTCGCGTATTCGAGGGCACGGCGCATGATCAGCGGGTCGTCGACGCAGTGGCCGTCGTCGGAGAACATCCGGACCTGGCCGATACCGGCGGCCATGGTACCCATCTCGGCCAGCTGCTTACCCTGCAGGCCGACCGTCACGGCACCGACCGGGAACACGTCGACGAGACCGACTTCCTGGCCGCGACGCCACACGTGGTCGGTGATGACCACCGAGTCGGCGACCGGGCTGGTGTTGGCCATCGCGAACACCGCGGTGTAACCGCCCAGTGCGGCGGCGGCGGAACCGGTTTCGATGGTCTCGGTGTCTTCGCGGCCGGGTTCGCGCAGGTGCGTGTGCAGGTCGACGAAGCCGGGCAGCAGGATCTGGCCGTTGCCCTCGATCACCTCGGCGCCGTCGGACGCCGTGAGGCCCGTGCCGATGTCGGCGATGAGGGTGCCGCGCACCAGGACGTCGACGGGGTCGCCTTCGCCGTAGGGCTTGACGTTCTTGATCAGCAGCTCACTCATACCGTTTCCTCCTGACCCACGAGCAGCCGGAACAACACGGCCATCCGCATGTGCACTCCGTTCGAGACCTGCTGCAGCACAGCAGATTTCGGCGAATCCGCGACCGCCGAAGCGATTTCCATGCCGCGCAGCATCGGGCCGGGATGCAGTACCACCGCGTCGTCGCCGAGCAGCGCGAGCCTGCGCTCGGACAGTCCGTAGTTGATCGAATATTCGCGGGCCGACGGGAAGAACCCGCCGTTCATCCGCTCCGCCTGCACCCGCAGCATCATCACCGCGTCGGCGCCGGGCAGTTCCGCGTCCAGCGAGGACGAGACCCGGCAGGGCCAGGCCTCCACGCCGACCGGCAGCAGCGTGCGCGGCGCCACCAGGACCACTTCGGCACCGAGGGTGTTGAGCAGGGAGACGTTCGAGCGGGCGACCCGGCTGTGCAGGATGTCGCCGACCAGCACGATCCGCTTGCCCTCGATGTCGCCGAGGCGCTGGCGCAGGGTGAGTGCGTCGAGCAGGGCCTGAGTGGGGTGCTGGTGGGTGCCGTCGCCCGCGTTGATGATCGACGGGGCGGCGCGGTTCTCCTCGCGCGCCCACTGCTCCATCCAGCGCGCGATCTGGTGCGCGGCACCCGACGCCGGGTGCCGCACGATCAGCGCGTCGGCGCCCGCCGCGTGCAGGGTGAGGGCGGTGTCGCGCAGCGATTCACCTTTGGAGACAGAGGAACTCGACGCACTCACATTGATCACGTCGGCGCTCATCCACTTGCCCGCGACCTCGAAGGACACGCGGGTGCGGGTGGAGTTCTCGTAGAACACCGTCATCACGGTGCGTCCGCGCAGGGTCGGCAGCTTCTTCACCTCGCGGCCCAGCAGCGCCTGTTCGAAGCGCTCAGCTTCGTCGAGGAGTTCGGTGGCGGCGCCGCGATCCAGGTCGGCGACCGTCAGCAAATGCTTCACTCTTGACCTTCCTGATGCAGATACACACCGTCACGACCGTCGTGCTCGACCATCAGCACCGAGATGTCCTCGGCGCGCGAGGTCGGCACGTTCTTGCCCACGTAGTCGGCGCGGATCGGCAGTTCGCGGTGGCCGCGGTCGATGAGCACGGCCAGTTGCACGGCGCGGGGGCGGCCGAGGTCGCGCAGGCCGTCGAGGGCGGAGCGGACCGTGCGGCCGGAGAACAGCACGTCGTCGACGAGGACGACCAGGGAGTTCTCGATGCCGCCGTCGGGCACCGAGGTGCGTTCGAGCGGGCGGTGCGGGCGACTGCGCAGGTCGTCGCGGTACAGCGTGATGTCGAGGGAGCCGAGGGCGGGGCGCACACCGGAGAATTCCTCGATCTTGTCCGCCAGCCGATTGGCCAGGGTGGTGCCGCGCGTCGGGATTCCCATGAGAACCACCCGCGGTGCGTCGGCGTCGCCGGAATCCAAGGCGGTCTTCTCGATGATCTGATGCGCGATGCGCGCTACGGTCCTGGTGACGTCCGATGGCGACAACAGCTCGCGTCCGGCCGCCACCCACTCCGGGGTGTGCCGCTGCGATGTTTCGCCCGCGCCGGTTTTGGCCGCCCGTTCGGGCACAGCCATGCCGACCTCCTTCCCCGCCTCACCGGACGGTCCGTTAAAGGATGCCTAACTCGCCCGTCAGCCTATCAGCGCCGCGAGGTGCCTTTGACCAGGTAGGCCCACCTGTGAGCGCGACCACGGAGCACAAGAGGGTGACCGCTGCCGTGTCGGTGCTCACAGGCACGCCGAAAGTGCAGCGAGCGCGCATGTTTCACCCCCACGCAGACCTGGGGCGACCGCCCCGAGGCGAGCGGTCGGTGATCGCGTTCACGTCGCCGGAACGACCTCGGCAACCGCCGCCGCCTCGACGCGACATGGTTTGCCTTCCGTCACACCCGCTCGGCGAGCACGACGCCGACCTCCGGGTCGTTCACCGCCACGTCTCTGCCGAGGGGAACGATCATGTCGTCCCAAGCGCGGAACCGCGTGTGCCAGCCGTGCTCGAGCAGCCACTGCTCCCCCGGGCGCCCGGCGTCCGGCGGTGGCATACCGGCGTCGTCACCGGCGACGAGGCGACGCAATTCGGCATAGGGCGCAGCCTCGGGGTCGACCGCGAACCGGCTGAGACCGAAGTGGCTGCCGGGCGCGGACAGTGTCGTCAGCGTCGCCACCGTGCGGAGATGATCCCCGGGTGGGAGGTACGGGAGCGCGCCCTCGTCGATCCAGTGAGTCGGCAGCTCGGGCCGAAATCCCCGCTCGCGCAGCGGAACAGCCCAGTCGGTGCGCAGGTCGATCGGTAGGACGTGTCGTTGCGTGGTCGGCGTGGCGTGCAGTGCGCGCAGTACCGGCTCCTTGAAGGCGAACAACTCGGGCAGGTCCAGTTCGTAGACGGTGACGTCGGCGGGCAGACCCATCCGGAACGCGCGGGTGTCCAGACCGGCGCCGAGCAGAACGATCTGCCTGCATCCGGCGGCGACGGCCTCGGCCACCCGGTCGTCGACCAGGCGAACCCCGACGGATCTTCCCGCGAAGAACTGTTCGGCCACGGCCTCGACTCGCTCCCATTTCGCGGCGCCTGCCCCGGTGCGGGTGAAGTCACGTCGCGCCGCGTCGACGAACGCCGTAGCGAGCGGGTCGGCGTAGAGCCGATCCGGCCTGCGCGACTCCTGCTCGCGGATCAGCGCGACGCCGATCGCTGTCAGCGCCACCCCCGCGGTAGGTGCGTTCACGTGTGTCATCTGCCCCTCCTTCAAACTAACTTGCCGACCGGCTAGTGATCTCGGTCATGATTCGACGGTAGGCTCCCCCTAGCCGGTCGTCAAGCAAAGGAAAGCCCCGTGGACGGACGTCGTAGCGACACCAGGGAACGCATTCGCACGGTGGCGATGGAACTGTTCTCCGAGCGCGGGTACGAGAAGACCTCGCTGCGCGAGATCGCCGAGCGGCTCGGCGTCACCAAAGCCGCGCTGTACTACCACTTCCGGACCAAGGAAGACATCGTCGTCAGCCTCTCCGACGATCTACGCCGTGGCATCGACGACATCGTCACCTGGGCCGAACAGGCACCGCCGGGTTCCGAACGGGCCGAGCAGATCCTGCGCCGCTACAGCGCGCTGCTGCACAGTCTCGGCCGTGACATGGTGCGGTTCTGGCACGAGAACCAACCCGCGTTCCGCGACCTCGGTTTCGGCGCGGGCCTGCGCTACCAGTTCCGCGTGCTCGCCGACCTCATGACCGCGCCCGACGGTGCTGCGCTGGACATCTACCACGCACGGCAAGCGCTGCTCGCCATCAGCTGGAGCCTGTCGATGATGGACGATCTCGATCTGACCGACGACCAGATGCACACCGCGGCAACGGATATCGCGATCGATATCCTCGCCAGGATCCACTGAACGTACATCGTCGAGCGCCGGAAACGCGTTGCCCGCGAGCACCTGCGTCCGCGATCATCGATCATGACCATCAGCACCAGCGCTCAGCCCGGGTCGACTCCCCCGCAGCGGATCGATCTGGGCGATCTGCTGCTGCGCCGGTGGCGCCCCAGTGACCTGACCCGCCAGTTCACCGCGCTGAGCACCTCGCACGCACACCTGCGCCCGTGGATGTCGTGGGCCGGGGAGCCGCCGACGCTCGCCGGGCAACGCCGTTCCCTGCAGATCTCGTCCGCACACTGGCCGACACCCGACGGCGGCTACCTCTACGGGATCTTCACCGCGAGCGGCGAGGTGGCGGGTGGCATCGGACTCCACGACAGGATCGACCCGGCCGCACTGGAGATCGGTTACTGGTGCCATACCGCCCACACCGGACGGGGAATCATCACGCGCGCCGCCCATGCTCTGACCACCGCCGCGCTCGCCCTCCCCCACATCGGTCGCGTCGAAATCCATTGCGACGCGGCCAATGTCCGCAGTGCGGCTGTTCCCCGACGGCTCGGATACGAGCTGGTCAGCACTGCCCCACGCCCGCGCACAGCGCCCGCCGACTCCGGCATCGGCATGGTCTGGTCGACCATCGAGGGTCCTCGGGCGGGCCGAGGAGATCGCTTGTCGCTCGACGACCCCCGGACTAGACTGTGACGCGCACCATATCGCGACGGCGGGTGCACACCGCCGTCCAGCGCGATCGTGATCCGATCGGAGCGCCGGATCGCGGTGTTCGATCGTGGCCCCCCGCTCGTCGGACCGGGCCCGAAGTCACTCCAACCCGCTCGACCGCGCAAGGAGATGACCGTCATGGCGGTTGCCGTCGAACTCGAATTCACCGGCGCGACACTCGAACAGTACGACCAGGCCCTCGGGAAGATGGGCTTCGTGCACGGCGGCTCCGGCGGCCCCGGCCTCCTGTTCCATCTGGTCAGGAAGACCGACACCGGATTCCACGTCACCGACGTGTGGGAAACCCCCGAGCAATTCCAGAGCTTCGCCGAATCCACCCTCGGCCCCATCGGCATGGAAGTCGGCATGCCCAACCAGCCCACCATCGAAGTCCACGAAATCTACAACTACCTGGCTCAGGGAAACTGACACGCCACACGGGGCGAGTAGTCGCCGAACCACGCCGCTCGAGCCGGTGCCTGTGCCTCGTTCCAGGTCAGGACCTGCGGCTCACGCCATGTGGGCGCGCAGGGCTTGGGCGAACCAGGTGAAGATCGGGGCCAGGTCGGGTTGGTCGGGCCAGGCGTTCACGGTGCCGAGTAGCCGCCAATAGCGTTGTACGCGTGGGTCGTCGGCTACATGGAGTCGTTCGAGAATCCACCGGCGGAGTGCGTTGTCGTCAGGGCGGTCGAAGGTGGTGGCGTAGCGGGCGGTGAGGGCATCGAGGATGGGGGTCGCGGCCGGGGGTTGTGGGGGCATGCCCGCGGCGATGGCGTCACCGACGAGTGTGCGGACGGCTTCGGTGAGGTCGTGGTGCAGGCCGGTGGTGTCGCCTGCGGCGCGTTCGCGGGCCTGGTAGTCGGCCATCCGGCGGACAGCGTCACGGAAGTCGTTGTCCTGCACCAGTTCCGCCAGTTCCATCCAGGCTGCCAGCTGATCGGGGGTCGGGTCGTCGGGGAGGTCGGGCACGCTTGCCCGGACCAGCTCCACCATGGCGGGGTTGGCGGCGTAGCGGCCGAAGGTGTCGTCGACGAATTCCTCGATGAGGCGGTGCCTTTCGGCAGCGGACAGGGCGGCGAGTCGGTGCATGAGGTTCATCTCTCGTTGGCTGGAGTCCCTGACGGCCACCGCTCGCAACACGGCCCGGCGCACCCGCAGGGTCCGGATCTCGACGTCGAGCGCGTCCGCGTGAGTGGCGGCGACCTCTGCCATCGAGGATTCGCGATCGAGCACAGCGCGCACGGTGCTCAGATCCATGCCGAGTGCGCGCAGGGTGCGCACGAATTCCAGTCGCGCGATCGCGGCGGTGTCGTAGAGGCGGTGGCCGGCCGGGCTGAGTACGGTCGGCGCCACGATGTCGCGGTCGGCGTAGAAGCGGATGGTCTTGACCGTGAGCGCGGTACGCGCGGCCACTTCACCGATCGTGCGGAGCGTGTCGTCGTCCATGGATCTCAGCGTGCCGTCTCCCCTCGGGGGAGAGGCAAATCCTCGCTGCGCGGAATCAGCGGCGCCGCTCGGCCTCTCACAGCGCCATCGCCGGAGCGGGCGTCTCGCGCATGATCCGGACGGACGGTCACAGCGGTGCGGGCGGTTCCGGCGTGGTCTGGCGGGCGGGCAGGGCGCTGATCGTCAATGCCAGCATGACCAATGCGATGCCCGCGAGTTCCAGCAGGGTGGGGCGTTGCGCGAGAGCGATCGCGCCCACGACGGTCGCGGTCGCCGGGAGCAACGCGAGCAGCAGGGCGAATCGGGCGCGTCCCACCGCGGTCAGCACCACCTGGTCCAGCGCGTAGGGCACCGCACTCGACAGCACACCGACACCGAGACCGAGCAGCCAGGTCCGCGGATCGGCGAATACCGCGGCATCGATCATCAGCTGCGGAATCAGCACGAACGGCGCCAGTAGCACCGCCGCGGCCGCCATCCCGACAGCGAGAGAATCCTGGCCTTCACCGGTATCGGCGACGCGCTTGCCGACCAGGATGTACGCCGCCCACAGGACCGCCGAGGCGAGAGCGAACCCCACCCCGACCGGCTCGACGTCGAACTGCACGCCGGCCAGCAACACCACACCGACCGCCACCAGCGCCACGGCGAGCAGGTCGCGCGCCCGCCGCGACCCGAGCGTCGCGACGGCGACCGGACCGAGGAATTCGATGGCCACGGCGGTGCCGAGCGGGATACGCGCGATGGCCTCGTAGAACACGATGTTCATCGACACGGTGACGATGCCGAAGCCCGCCGCCGTCGCGATGCCCCGCCGTGTCCAGCGGGTCCGCCACGGCCGCCGCCAGGCCAGCAACGCGACCCCCGCCGCCGCGGCCCGCAACCAGGCGACAGTGGACGGCTCGGTGGTGTCGAACAGGAAGACGCCGAGTGCCGCACCCACATATTGCGAGGTCGCCGCGATGATGAACACCATCGGCACCGACCAGCCGGGTAGCGCGCGCGTCGCCGCCCGGTCGGTTGTCGAGATCGCATTCATCCCAGGAGTAATCCACACACGGGCACGGATTTCAACGCGAACCGGCCCGGGATCGAATGATCGAGGACCGGTTCGCACTACCGGTGACAGTGCGTCCCGTGGCTGCCGGAACGTCGACGCCGGCAGCTGCGGAGTTTCGCGTTCGCGCGGTTACCGGACGCCGAACCACCTGGTCAGCGCCGCGCGCAGATCAGCTGCGGCGATGTCCGACGACTCGTCGATCGTTGCCGCCCAGGCGATGTGACCGTCGGGGCGGATCAGGAGTGCGTCGGCGACACGATCGCCGGTCTTGGCCGCGTGGATGTCGACGCGCGGTGCCCACTCCCCGGCGATCTCACGCAGATCGGCACGGTCGGCCAGGTCGAGGAAGACCGGTCGCGCGCCGCGCATGATCTCGGCGACTGTGGTGGTGCCCTGGTCGGTGTGCAGGCTCAGATCAGGAGCGAAAGTTCCGGTGAGCGAATGGGTTCCGGGCGAGGGGTAGCGCAGATCGGTGCCCGCGACGAGGGCTCCCATACGGCGCAACGCGGGTTCGTCGGAGAGCAGTTCCTGGAATACCGCGCGCAGTGCCTCGGCGGCAGGGTCCTGACCCTGGCGAAGTGCCGCCTGGGCGCGGGTCTGCAGCAGCGCGCGACCACCGGCGAAGTGACGTTCGTCGTGGTAGGTGTCGAGCAGGTCGGCCGGTGCCCAACCGTGGATGTCCGCGGCCAGCTTCCAGGCCAGGTTCACCGAATCGGTCATGCCGAGATTCATCGCGGCGCCGGTCGCGGGCAGCAGGTGGGCCGCGTCCCCCGCCAGGAAAACCCGGCCCACACGGTAGTTTTCGGCCTGTCGGTCCTGGAACTGGTAGCGCGACAAGCGAGTCGGCGCACCGAGCGCAACCTCCGCGCCCAGCACACGCCGGACGCTGTGGCCGAGTTCGGCCATGGTCAGTGGTTCGTCGTTGTCGTATTCGGCGTCGTCGTTCTCGGTGGTCTGGAAGAACATCACGCGGTCCTCGGAGCTGACCCGTCCCAGCGCGAACACCCCGGTGTCGGTGCGGGTGAATCCCGGATCGATCCGTCCGACACCGGGCACCTCGAGGCCGCCGTCGTCGAGCACGGTCACCGACTCGTGCACCGCGACCACGGCCAGCCGGTTGACCTCCGGATAGGTGCTGCCGGGGAACCCAATTCCGGCCAGTTCGCGAATCCGGCTGCGGCCGCCGTCGCAGCCGACCAGGTAGCGGGCCCGCACCCGGTACGGTCCGTCCGGCCCGTTCACTTCCGCGATCACCGCCTCGTCGTCCTGGGTCACCGCGACCACTTCGTGTCCGCGCCGGATCTCGGCGCCGAGGTCGACGGCGTCCTCGGCGAGCAGTTCCTCGACCCGCGCCTGCGGAATCGCCATGGCGTGCAACGGAGTTTCGTCGAGACCGGTGAAGTCCAGGTACACCCCGCCGAAAGGGAAGATCGGCTTCGGACTCGCGTCACCGCTGACCGCCGTCATCCGGTCGAGCAGGCCCCGATGGCGCAGCACATCCAGAATTCGCCCGCCGAGACCGCTGGCCTTCTGCGCGGTGCCCGGCCGTTCACGACGTTCGAGCACCAACGGCCGCACCCCGGCCCGGCCCAGTTCCCCGGCGAGCATCAATCCGGCAGGCCCAGCGCCGACAACGATCACGTCGGTGGTCATCTCTTGCATCTCGTCACTCCCGAATACGGCTGGTCCCTGCATTGCCCAGCGATTCTGCAGCACCACCGGGGCCTTGCCGCAAGCCCCGGGGTGAGCTATAAGTTAGAAGGGGCAACGAGTCAGCGGGTCACCGTCAGGGTGGTTGTCAGCGGAAGTACACATAGTCCTGGACCCAATGGAATCCGCGGCTGCGCAAGGTGAAGGTGTCGGGGTCCTTGCGTTCCAGGGTGATCGTGATCGGGCGGTCGTGCAGTGTTCCGCGCAGCAGCAGTCGGTCCGGGGTGGGTTTTTCGGAGGACAGTGTCGCGAACGGTGGTCCGGGGTCGACCGCGCCGATGGCGTTCATCGAGGTGAGCTCCACTTGTCCATCGGGGCGGAAGTGGGCGTGCGCGGGTACCAGTTCGCCGTTCATCCGCTGGTAGGCGGCTTCCTGCGGGTCATCGAAAACCAGTCGCTGCCACCGTGTTTCGTCGGTGGTCAGCGGCGGGATCGGCTGCCCGTCGATGGTGAAATCCCGCACCTCCCAGATTCCGTACAGCGCGGACTTGGGGCTCGCGGCACCGGATTGTTCGTGCCAGACCACCCAGCGGTCATAGCCGCTCCCCAACGCGACCCACAAGCCCAGCGCCGCCACCACCCAGATCGCCACGCGGTTCTTCCTGGCGTCGGTGAACAGCGCGGGCTGGGTCAGCGGCGCGCACGCGCGTTCGCGCGCGAAGACATCGGTCAGCCGGCGCAGGTACGGCGCGAGCAGGAACACGCTGATCAGCAGCAGGTGCGCGGCGAGCAGTTTCTCCGGTATGTCGAACGTCATGTTCAGCAGCAGAATTTGCGCTGTACTCGCCAGCGTCAACGCGGCGCCGAGCACTGCGGTCCTGGACACGAACAGCAGCAGCCCCGCCACCACTTCCACCCCACCGAGAGCCATCTCGTACGGATACGAGCTGCCGACCTGCAGCCACAACACCGAGGCGGGGCTCATCTCGCCGTACGGCCGCAACAGCTGCGCCAGTCCGGGGGCCGGCATCTGGGTGGGGATCAGTTTGGCGAACCCGAACCCGATCATCTGCCCGCCCAGAGCCAGCCGCAGGAACAGCGAGAACCAGGCGAGCGCGCGGGCGGGTACGGGACGACGGTCGACGGCTGTCCACACCGCGGCGCCGGTCGCCGCGACGACCAGCAGACAGAACACCAGTACCCAGACGGCGGTCTGGTCGCCCGCTCCGGAATCCTGGTGTAACTGAGCGTCGACCCCGAAGACCGCTCGACCCACCGGCCCGGTGACGGGGTCGGTGATGGGCATGTTCCACGGCCCCGGGTATTCGCGAATCCACCGGCCGAGGATGCCGAGCAGCGCGAACGGGATATAGGTGAGAAGCAGGCAGAGCAGGCCGAAGTAGATGATGGAGAATCGGAGGACGATCTGGGTCAGCACGGGCCGACCGGCCCGTGCGGCGACGGGGGCAGACACTGTCGTGGTCACTGCTGCATCCTCGGGTCGTGGGTCGGGTCGGCGTACAGGGGCGGGCAGCCGAGTTCCCCCGCGTCGGAGCGAAGTTCGTAATGCCAGGGTTCGTTCGCGTAGATCTGGCACAACCCATAGGCGGCGCCGTGCGCGGCCAACCATGCCGCGCCGTCGGTCGGCCCGATATCAACCGCCTCGCCGGCTACGTGAGCGGAGGTGTAGGGGGTTGCCACCCACCGAGCGGCTTCGGTTTCCGAGCCGTATTTCGAGACTGCCTCGCGCAGCAGTTGTTCCTGGTATTCCGGCGACCGCCAGCCACTGTTGACGACGAGCTCGACTCCGTCGTCCGCGGCGTCGGCGGCGGCGGCGCGCAGGGCGGCGAGCAGATCGGAGTCGAGGTTGCCGACGGACGGATTCCCGTCATCGAAGAGCGTCGCGCCGGGCGGACCGGCGTGGCCGCCGACAAAGGCGTCGATGGATCGTGCGACCGAGGACATGGTCGGCAGAGACTGGTAAACGAGGACACCGACAGACGCCGCGCTGACGATGACAACGGCGCCGAGGGCGATCGATCGGAGACGGCGAATCGCCGGTTCACGGTAGTTCATGCCCCTCAGTCAAGGCAGCATGGTGTTGCCGACGCGTATGCGGTTTCGGATACGCCGACGATATCCCCGGGCTGGGAGAATCGAGCGTCTATGCGTGTACTGATCGTCGAGGACGAACCCTATCTGGCGGAGGCCATCCGCGATGGCCTGCGCCTGGACGCGATCGCCGGCGACATCGCGGGTGACGGCGACACCGCACTGGAGCTGCTGAGCGTCAACACCTACGACATCGCGGTCCTGGACCGCGATGTCCCGGGTCCCTCCGGCGACGAGATCGCCGAATACATCGTCGCCTCCGGTAGCGGTCTGCCGATCCTGATGCTCACCGCAGCCGATCGGCTCGACGACAAAGCGAGTGGTTTCGGGCTCGGTGCCGACGACTATCTCACCAAGCCGTTCGAACTCCGCGAACTGGTCCTCCGGCTCAGAGCGCTCGATCGCAGGCGCGCGCACAACCGGCCACCGGTGCGCGAGATCGCCGGGTTGCGGCTGGACGCGTTCCGCCGGGAGGTCTACCGCGACGGCCGCTACATCGCTCTGACCCGCAAGCAGTTCGCGGTGCTCGAAGTGCTCATCGCCGCCGAAGGCGGGGTCGTGAGCGCCGAGGAACTCCTGGAGCGGGCGTGGGACGAGAACGCGGACCCGTTCACCAACGCGGTGCGTATCACCGTCTCGGCGCTACGCAAACGGCTCGGCGAGCCCTGGGTCATCACCACCGTGGCCGGTGTCGGGTATCGCATCAGCGACGGGCGAGCGCGTGGGTAGGGCGCCCGGATTGAGTGTTCGCCTCAAACTCACCCTCAGCTACGCAGGCTTCATCACGGTCGTGGGTTCTCTGCTCATCGCCGCTGTGGGTGTCTACTACCTGTGGTACCTGCCCGAGGGGTGGATCTACACCAGCGGCGGCGATTTCTGGATCGATCGCGGCATGCTGCTACGGTCCTTCGCGCCGTTCGTGACCATTGTGATGGCTTTCCTGCTGGCGATCGGTCTGGTGGGCGGATGGTTCCTCGCCGGTTGGATGCTCACCCCGCTGACCCGTATCACCGCCGCTACCCGGACCGCCGCGAACGGCTCACTCGCCCACCGAATCCGGCTGCCGGGCCGCAGCGACGAGTTCCGCGAACTCGCCGACGCCTTCGACATCATGCTCACCCGGCTGGAAGCACACGTCACCGAACAGCGTCGATTCGCCGCCAACGCCTCCCACGAACTGCGCACGCCGCTGGCGATCACCCAGACCCTGCTCGACGTGGCCCGCGACGACCGCACCCACGACACCGGCGAACTGGTCGACCGCCTGCACGCCGTCAACACCCGAGCGATCGCTCTCACCGAGGCATTGCTCCTGCTCAGCCGCGCCGATCAAGGGTCGTTCACCCGAGAACACGTCGACCTCTCCCTGCTCGCGGAAGAAGCCGCCGAAACGCTGCTCGCCCTCGCCGAAGAACACGGCGTGAGCCTGGAGACCTCCGGCGAGGTGACGCCAACCATCGGTTCGCACGCCCTGCTGTTGCAGCTGACGACGAACCTCGTGCACAACGCGATCGTGCACAACCTGCCCGCACGCGGCATCGTGTGGGTCACGACCGGACTGTGCCCCGAGACCGTGGTGCTCACCGTCGAGAACACAGGCCCGGTCCTCGACCCCCTGGTGGTTTCCACACTGGTCGAGCCGTTTCAGCGCGGCACCGAACGCGTTCGCACCGACCACGCGGGCATCGGCCTCGGCCTGGCGATCGTCGACAGCATCACCGCGGCACACGGTGGAACCCTCGCACTCGATCCCCGTCCGGCCGGCGGACTCCGCGTCACCGTGCGGCTTCCGCGTCGGCCACTTCCGCCGACAGCACGGCGGTAACGGCTCCGACCCGGGCGTTCAGGGAGCGCGCAGCACCGAACGCACCACTTCCGCTACCGCCGATCGCAATCGGTCGACCTCGTCCGCCCTGGCCAGTTGCTGTGCGAGTTCCCCGCCGACTGTCGACAACAACAGCGCGCCCACGGTGTCGGCGTCGATATCGGGACGGACTTCGTGCAGGAGCGTGCCGATGTGCTGCGCCCAGAACGTGTGGAATTCGGCGCTGCGCGGATGTGGCGGCATCGCCTGATAGGCCGCGATCAGCTCCACGTCGTCGGTGACCATGCGCGTCATCGCATCGAAGAAGGCGAGTAGCCGGTCGGTCGCCGGCGCGCCCGGTCCCAGCGGCGGTGGGCCGCTCGACACCGCCGCCATCAACGCGACGGCGCCCTCGGCGACGAGCTCGTAGAGCAGGCCCGCGCGGCTGCCGAACCGGTGGAAGATGGTCCCCTTTCCGACACCTGCCGCCGCGGCCACCCGATCCATCGTCACCCCGGCCGCGCCGTGTTCGGCCAGCAGCGCGGCGGTGGCATCGAGGATCGCTCGACGGTTGCGCGCGGCATCGGCGCGTTCGGTGGGACGTCGGTCGGTCATCGCACCCGCTTTCTCGGCACCCGCCGATCCGTTGACAAGTTGACCGACGGTCCATATCGTTCGAGATATCTGGACCGGCAGTCAACTTATGGAGTTCTGATGCAGGCAATCGTAATGACCCAGACCGGCGCACCCGACGTTCTGGTAGCGCGCGAGATCGGCGAACCTCGCCCCGGCGAGGGACAGGTCGTCCTCCGGGCCGAAGTGGTGCCGGTGCTCTACCCCGAGACCAAGGTTCGGGCCGGCGCGTTTCCGTTTCCCGCGCCGCTGCCCGAGGTCTTCGGGTTCCAGGCGGCGGGCACGGTGATCGATATCGGCGCGGGCGTCGATCGGGCATTGCTGGGCGCCCGGGTGGTCGCGTCGACCCGCGGCTTCGGCGCCTACGCCGAACTTGTTGTCGCCGAAACCGATTCGGTGACCACGATCCCGGCCGACCTGACCATCGAGCACGCCGCCGCGATACTGATGCCGGGATCGGTGGCACTGGCGCTGATGCGGACCGCGGGTGTCGCGGCGGGCGAGACCGTCCTGGTCGAAGCGGCGGCTACCGGTGTCGGCAGCTGCCTCACCCAACTGTGCGCCGCCGCGGGCGTGCGCGTCATCGGCACCGCGGGCGGGGAACAGAAGGCCCGGCTCGCGCGCGAGCGCGGCGCGCACGAGGTGCTCGATCACACCGCGCCCGACTGGGCGGATCGGCTGGCCGATCTCCTCACGGACGGCACGGTCGATGTCGTGTTCGATTCCATCGGGGGCGCATCACTGACGCCGCTGCTCGACCTGATCACGCCCCTGCGTGGCCGAATCCTCAGCTACGGCTGGCTCGACGGCGCTCCCGCACAGCTGGGCGTCACCGAACTGATCCTGCGCGGGCTCACGCTCACCGGCTGCGCGGGCACCGCCTGGCTCGGCGAAGTCGCCCGGCAGCGATCGGCGGCACTCACGGCAACAGCACAGGGCCTGCTGACACCCGCGATCGACTCGATCCTCCCCCTCGCCGACGCCGCGCGGGCACACCGAATGCTGGAGGACAGAACCGCTTTCGGCACGGTGCTCCTGCGTCCATGAACCTTCAGTCTCCTTGAAACTCGAGGTATGCTTCAACCAGCCTGAAGGTTGGTGGACGTCACGCAACCCGGGCACACCGATAGGAGCAAACCTCATGTCACAGGCCACATTCGGCGTCGACTCGCTGGCACTACCGTCCACCCCACTCGCGATCGAGACCCACCGGCTGATCAACGAGGCCCTCGAAACATCCGTATGCCATCACAGCGTTCGCGGGTTCCTGTTCGGGCGCGCCCACGCCGCCGAGCAGGGCCTGCGGCCCGGCGCGGACTACGACGAGGAGCTCATGTACCTCATCTGCGCGCTGCACGACATCGGCCTGTCCGAACGTGCCGTCGGCACACAGCGATTCGAGATCGACGGCGCGGATTTCGCGGCCGAGTTCCTCGAAGCGCAGGGCATCGACGACGAACGCGTCGACATCATCTGGGACGCCATCGCCGCACACACGACAGGCCTCAGCGACTCACCCGTATACCGCCGTCGCCGACCCGCCGCCATCTGGATCGCGGTCACCGGCATCGGTCTCGACGTCGGCGGCGGCCCCGACGATCTGCCCCCGGGATTCGCGGACCTGGTCCACGCCTCCTATCCACGTCTCGGCGGCACGCGAGCTCTCACCGACATCATCGAACGTCAAGCCGTCGCCGATCCGCGCAAGGCACCGCCGGGCTCGCTGCCGGGCGAGATCCTCCGGCTGCGGCATCCGGAATTGGTGCCGTACACGTGGGACACGGTTCTCGACACGAGCGGCTGGCAGGACTGAGATGTCGAGAGCGCCCGGGCGGCTCCGTCCCAGGGTTACGAGAGCCGAACGGGCCTCGAGACGACGAGCGTCAGCGCGTCCGAAATCGATCGACCCGGCCAGAATGAGCCGGACGAACCCGAGGAGAACATCATGACGGTCCATCGGATGGATCATGTCGGCATCGTGGTCGACGATCTCGCGGCTGCTGTCGCGTTCTTCGTCGAACTGGGCCTGGAGCTGGAGGGCGAAGCCACAGTCGGGGGCCAATGGGCAGACGACCTGCTCGGATTGACGGGCGTCCGAGCCAACATGGCCGTCGTTCGGACACCCGACGGCCACAGCCGGGTCGAGCTCTCGACGTTCCGCTCGCCGACGACCACCCTTGCCGCGCCGAACGCGCCGGTGAACATCCCCGGCATCCCGCGCCTGACATTCGTCGTCGACGATGTCGAGAACGTCCTCGACCGCCTGCGCGCCCACGGCGCCGAACTCGTGGGCACGCTCGCCCGCTACGAAGACATCTGCCGCTACGCCTATGTGCGCGGCCCCGACGGCGTCCTCCTCGGGCTGGTCGAGGAACTCCGCTGAGCGACACTCGCACCACAAGCCGTCTATCGAACATACATTCGAACACGTTGTAGACTGGGGCTCATGTCGCTGCCCCTGCAAGGTTCACTGTTCGACGGTGATGCGATTGCCCTGGGTTCGATCGAGGCGATCCGGCGCACCCCACTCGACGCGACCAGCTGGGTCGATGTGCTGCCCGGCTGGCTGAGCGGCGCGAGCCGGCTGTTCGATCGACTGGCCGAACGCGTTCCCTGGCACGCCGAACGCAGGCCGATGTACGACCGGGTCGTGGACGTGCCGCGGCTGGTGTCGTTCTTCGGGGAGAACGACCCGCTCCCCGATCACATCCTGGTCGATGCGCGGGCGGCCTTGACCGCGCATTACGCGGCGGAACTCGGTGAACCGTTCCGCACGGCCGGGCTGTGTTTCTACCGCGACGGTCGGGACAGCGTCGCCTGGCACGGCGACACGATCGGCCGCGGCGCCACCCACGACACGATGGTCGCGATCGTCTCGGTCGGAGCGCCGCGCGCTCTGCTGCTGCGCCCGCGCGGCGGTGGCGCGAGCGTCCGGTTCACGGCCGGGCACGGGGATCTCCTGGTGATGGGCGGGGCATGTCAGCGCACCTGGGAACACGCGGTCCCCAAGACCGCACGCCCCGTCGGACCCCGCATCAGCATCCAGTTCCGCCCCCGCGGGGTCCGCTGACCCGACGACGTCCGTCGGACTGATTCGGTCGAAACACTTTCTGTTGCTTGGTAATTCATTGATACTCGAAAGAACGGAGTATTACGGACCAAGCGGGGTGGCCGAGATGACGTCCGGTAATGATGAGGAATTCCTGCGTCTGCGTGCGGAAGAGGCGCTCGCGCAGAGCGTGGTCGGGCTGACCGGGCGTTTGCGTGGCGTCTACACAGCGTTGCTATTGGCGGGTAGACAGCGATGGCGGCTGTCGGTGTACCGGACCCAGCCCGCTCCGACTGGTCGGTGTGACGCGCTGCTCATCGGGCCCGGTGGAGTGTTCGCGCTCGCCGTGGTCGACGAGCTGCCGGACGACGACCAGGTGCGGCGGCTGCGCGCACAGGCCGAACAGCTGTTTGCCGGTGTGTCGATCGGACCGAATCGCAATGAGTTCGTCCGGGAGACAGTCGAGTTGGTGTTCGTTCTGCCGCCGGGCCGACGTGCCGGCGGCGATGGCCGGTTCGTGGTCGTCACCGACGCGACGGTGCGCACACTGATGGGTCGGCGATCGGTGATGCCCGCACGGTTGGCAGGCGACCTCGCCGAGCACACCGCCCAGCGCCATCGCGACTATCGTCCGATCGCCCGGCTCGCTCCCGCGCAGCCGCCCGCCGAGACAGACGGCCTGCTGGAGGTGGAAACGCTACATACCGACCATCTTGCCGGTGCGCTGGCCAAGCCGTTCCCGACCTGGCTGGCTTTCCTCGATCCCGCCCAGCTCGCGTTGGTAACCCGCAATCACAACGGTCCGGCACGGATCGTGGGTCCGGCGGGGTCGGGGAAAACGGTACTGACGCTACACCGGATGGCACATCGGGCCCGCCGCAGCACCGGACCGCTGCTGTTCACCACGTTGGTGAAGAACCTGCCGCCGTGCCAGGAGTCGGCGTTCGCGCGGTTGCTGCCCGATGCGGCCGGGCGGGCGGAGTTCACGAACCTGCACGCGTGGGCGCAGGCGTTCCTGACCGAGCGCGGGATTCCGATGAGAATGGAACTCAAGCGGGCCGACACAGCCTTCAACCTCGCGTGGGGGCGAGTCGGCAGGTCGGGCCCACTGGCGGAGATCTCGCCCGCGCTCCCCTACTGGCGCGAGGAAGTCGATCGGGTGATCAAGGGGCGTGGACTCGCCTGCGACGACGCCGGGTTCACCGCCTACGCCGAGGTGGATCGGCGTGGTCGCCGAGTGTCGTTGCGTACCGGTCAGCGCCGACACGTGTGGGAGCTGTACCAGGCCTACGAGGCGTACCGGACCGAGTGGGGATGCTTCGACGGAAACGATGTCATCACCGCAGCGCTCGACGAACTGCGCGCGCGTCCCCTCCGGCAGCCGTACGCGATGGTCGTCGTCGACGAAATGCAGGACATGACCGTGCAGAGTGTGCGGCTGGTTCACGCGCTGACCGGCGACGAACCCAACTCCCTGCTGTTCGTCGGCGACCGCCAGCAGCAGATCTACGCGGGCGGCTGGCGATTCGTCGATGCCGAAGTCAATATCGTCGGGCGCAGCGAGAAGCTCACCAAGAACTACCGCAACCGCCGGGAGGTCCTGCGACTCGCGGCGAGCCTGCCGGGCGCACGACCCGTCGAGGACCTCGATACCAGCGAACGGCAGAGCCTCGATCTCACCGACGCCGCCCTTCCCGACGGCTACGCCGGACGGCAGTACTGCACGCGGGCCGAGCTGCACGGTCATATTCGTCGCCAGCTGGACAATATTGTCGCCCAGGGCATCTCGCTGTCGGACACCGCGATCATCACCATCACCAACGCCGAAGCGGAAGCCGTGCTCCGCCGATTGCGCCGCTGGGGGATCGCCGCGCAGGAGCTCGTCGAGTACCGCTGCGCCGACACCGACAGCGGCGTCAAGGTCGGCACGGTCTATCGCGCGAAGGGCTTGGATTTCCGCGCGGTGATCCATCCGTTCGTCGAGCCGACGCCGCCGGGTACCGACGCCGAACGGGAGCGTCAGGATTTGATCATGCGCCAGCAGTTCGTCGCGGTCACGCGGGCCAGGGACTATGTCTGGCTGGGGATCGTCCGGGGCTGACGGATGTCGGCGACGTGGCGGATTGTCGGTCGCTGGTCGTAGGATCCGGGGATGGGGAGTTCACTTCTGCCGCATGTGCGGGCATCGAACGCGCTGACGGGGCGGTGGTGCGAAACGTTCGAGGGCGGGGACGCGGTGGTGTCGGGGGCCGGATTGTGGCCGTTGCTCGCTGTGTTGGCCGGGGCTGCTTCCGGCCCGGCCAGGGATGAGCTCGCTGCCGCGGTGGGAGTTCCGGCGGAGCAGGCGCATGCGGCGGGGCTGGACATGCTGAAATCGCTGGATACTTCGCGGGAGGTGTCGACGGCGATCGGGGCGTGGGTCCGGGCGGGGCTGACCTTGCGCGAGGAGTGGGTTCGCAGCATGCCCGCCGGGACGGTCGGTGAGCTGGGCGATCCGGCGGCACTGGATGCGTGGGCGAACGAGCAGACCCGGGGGTTGATCAAGAAATTTCCGGTACCGATCACCTCGGACACGGCGCTCGCGCTGGCGACCGCGCTGATGGCACGCACCCGCTGGGTGACGGCGTTCGACGAGATCCTCTACACACCGGAAACCGGTCCGTGGCAAGGACATCGGGGACCCGGCCTGTACCGCACGAGCCATCCCGACGGCAGTGTGTCGGTACTCGACGACGAAGTGACCCGGGTGATCGTCACCGGCAAGGGCGAACTCGACGTGCACGTGCTGATCGGCGCGAATCCGCGGCACGGTCTGGCCACTGGCCTCGCAGCTCTGGACGGGACCGTCGAGGTGCGGACGGAACTGCCTGTCGGCACGACGGCACCCTGTCTATCGGTGAGTCGACGGGAGACCTTCGGCGGTGGCGACTCCGTGGTGCTGACCATGCCACCGTTCGAGGTGGAGAACAAGCACAACCTCGCTCGCCATGCGGCGATGTTCGGCCTGTCCACCTCGATGAACGTTCCCGGTTCCCATTTCGCTGGACTCGCAGCTGATCCGCTGGCGCTGGACGCTGCGGGTCAGGACGTCATCGCACGCTTCGACGCCGAAGGCTTCGAAGCGGCTGCCGTCACGGCCGTGGCAATGCGCCTCGGCGGCGTTCCGCAGAAGACATGGTCGACGATCACATCGGTGAACGTCGACCGCCCCTTCGGATTCATCGCGGTAGACCGGCCGACCGGCCTCGTCTTGGTCGCAGGTCAGGTCACGAAGCCGCCGGTGGAATGGGTTCGGCCGGTCGGTGTGGAACCGGCGGGCAGACGAAACCCGGGGCCGCCGTGGTGAGATCGGTAATCGACATTGCCGAAGCCGTTGCTCAGCAACAGGATTCGGTTTCGATACGGCTAGTGGAGGCCGTATCCTGGTAGCAGTCCGCAGTCAGGTGCACAGGGGGTCGTGGTGATCGTCGTTGTCGCGGACGAGAGCGAACTCGAAGGCGCGGAACAGATCGTCGGCGCGGCGCTCCGTGACCAGGCGTTTCGGGCGGGCGGCGTCGCCGTGTTCCGCTGTCACGTACCGGAGAACCGGGGTGGGTCGGTCGAGGTCGACGCGTTGGTGTGCACGCCGCAGAGCGTGACCATCGTGGAGGTGAAGGGTTTCACCGCCCGTCAGGAAGGCACCCTCGCCACCCCACCGAACGGCCCGTGGACCATCGACGGCGAACCGGCGGCGCTCTATCACGCCGTCCGGGTGCCGAACCCGTTCGTCCAGGTGCGCCGACAGGTGTTCGCGGCCAAGAGCCTGCTGCAGCAATCCGGGATCTTCGGCTGGGTGAACGCGGTGATCGCGCTGGTCGCTCAGCCCGGCGCCGAGATCACCATCGAGGAAACCAGGATCGCCGACGGGTACCGCGCGGTGCTGATCGATCGCGACGACGCCGGCGCGTTGCACGACTATTTCCAGGCCGAGAGCGGGCGTACGGTCCGGCTCAGCATCGATGACGTCACCCGGGTGTTCGGCGCGTTGAACCTGGGCCATCTGTTGCCTTCCCCCGATGAGCTGACAGCACAGGGCTTTCCGGCCGCGCTCGACCCGGCGACCACTTCCCGGCCCATCGCCCCGACCGCTGTGGAGCTCGGCTCCCCCTCGGAGACAGCTGTTTCCGACACCACATCGGATTCCCCTGCGGCGTCGACCGGTTCGGCTCGCGCATCTACACCCGCGTTTCTCGCCGCGATCGACAGACTCGCCCATCGACCCCCTACCGCGGCTCATCCCGAGGATCCGACGTCGGTGCCCGCTGAACGCGAGACGGAATCCCCTTCTTCGAGTGAAGGTTTCACCGGCGCGCAAGCCGACGAGTCCGACGACGCGGCGTTATCGGCCACAGCGATCGGACCGCCCGACGAGCCGATACCCAGCACCGAATCCGCCGAACCGATGACTGACCGAACTTCACCCCCCGACGGTGCCGAACAAGACTCGGCCCAGGACGACAACCCGGAGCACGAGCCAACCGCTGAGGGCGCTGCTCCGGATCGGGAAAGCGCCACACGCGCTGAGCCTTTCGACGACGACACGATCGATCTGGACGAACCCGCGCCCGGTGAAGTAGCCGAATCATCGGACGGTCAGCCCGAAAGCACTGTCTCACTGAGCAAATCCGTCGCCGCCGATGAATCGGTCGCGATCGACGATCCACCGACCGATGGCATCGAACGCCACGAACCCACGCCCGGGGACGAAGTGGCCGCTGCGGGCACATCCGCTGGTACCGGCGAAAACCGCACTGCCGAGTGGGCTCCCGCAGTCGGTACAGTGGCCGCGTCGGGCGCTGCTGCCGCGGTCGGTGCCGCCGGGTCGGCCCGCGAGACCGAATCGCGAAGTACCCCTTCCCCGGCGTACACCCCCGCCGTCGCACCGTCGTATCGTTCCCCGGAAACCCCAGCGCCCCAGCGACACCCGGAGCACTGGTCCGATTGGGTCGAACACGACCGAACGACGCGGCAGCCGACCCTCTCGCAGAAATGGCGGTCGTGGCGTCGCGGGGACGGCCCGTCACTGCTCGAGCGGTGGCACAACCGTCCCGTTCGGGAGCGGAGTGCCCCCAGGCGGGGCCTGCGAGTCGGGCCCGGTGTCGCTTTGCTGCTGTTCATCGCGCTGTTCGGAGCCGGGTTCTTCGCGATCGCGGCGGTGCAGGCGAGCCGATTCGAGATGTCGGACTACGACCGGATGTGTGGCGAGGACAAGAAGCCGTTCCCGAACGCCGCGCCCTACGAGCGCGACGGCGCGCGCCCGATCTATCTGTCCGGTGACCTCACGACCATGGTCCACCCGAACGATCCGACCGCGTGGAACCCGGACGACCCGTCGACCGTGCAGCTCATCGCCTGCATGAAGCAGCTGGAACTGCGCGACCTCGTGCAGACCTGCCAGTACGGCCCCTCCCCCGGCGCACCGGTGGGGCGCACCGTCAACCTCTTCCGCGCCACCTACGAGGTCGCCGTCTACGAACTCCGTACCGGACGCGAGGTCGCCAAGGCCACCATGCTCGGTGAACGCTATTCCGACAACCCGGCCAACACCGACCAGGACCGCTGCCGGGCGGCCGCCGACGCCCCCGACTATCTCGGCCGCCGCCTCGGCCAACCCTCGACAGCCCAGCTCACCGGCTTCCTCGCCCCACTGGTCCACGCCCCCCGCTGAACCGCTTGACCTCGAGCGCACTCGAGGTAGCAGGATTCACCTCGTGCCCCGAGCACAACCCGACACCGCGCCTACCCAGCGTCGGTCGCGCCTCCGCCGGTTTCCTCGTACACCCACCGGCGGAGGCCGTCGGGCTCACAGCGGGGCATCTGCGGCGACCCGCACGACCTCGGCGAGATGCGGATCCAGTTCGCCCGACTCGAAGCGAGTCGTGCCGATCACATGCCAGAACTGGCCCGCGACGTTGCCCTCGTATTTGTATCGCCCGTCGGGGGTCAACGCGGCCCATCCTTCGGGCAGTCCGAGCAACACCGCGCGAATCGAGGGCGCCGCCCCCTGATCCGCCGCACCGGACCACAACACGACGTTTCCGTCTTCGCTACCGCTGGCGAGTAGATCGCCCGACGCGTCGAACGCCAAGGTCGACACCCGGCGGCGATGACCTTCCAAGGTGTGCAGATGCCGACCGGTGTCCATGTCCCACAGCCGGATCACCAGGTCGTCTCCCGCGGTGGCGAGGATGCCCCGCTGGGCGTCGACGGCGGCCGACCAGAGTTTTCCGGTGTGCCGCGTCAATTCGTGCACCGGCTCGCCCGACGTGACGTCCCAGATCCGTGCCGAGCCGTCCCAGGAGACGCTGGCGACGCGGTTGCCGTGAAATGCCACCCCGTACACCCGGTCTCGGTGCCCGCGCAGAGTGTGCAAGCACCGCCCCGACTCCACGTCCCAGATCCGAACGACGGAGTCGTCGCAGCCCGAGGCCATCAGCGCCCCGTCCGCGCTGAAGGCCAGGGACCGAACCCTGCCTCGGTGCTCGCGGTAGATCCCGTACTGGGCACCGGTCGCACGGTTCCAGATCGTCACTGTGTCATCGTCGTTCGCCGTGGCGATCAGTTCACCGGAGGGGTTGAACGCGATCGCCCAGATCGGCGCATCCTCGATGCTGATGTGGCGCTCATAGGAGTCGGCGTCGAGGTTGAACAGGCTGAGTCTGCCGTCGTTGCCCACCATCGCGAGCTGCCCTGGTCGCACCGTGCTGAACAGCGCCGACTCGAAGGTCAGCAGGTGGTCGTCGCTGCCGGTCAGCGTGCGAACGAGACGTCCGGTGACGGTGTCCCACAGCCGGACGACGCCGTCGTTGCCTCGGGTGGACAGCATCGCCGAATCGGCGCTGAAGCCCACCGCTGTCGTTCGGCGGCCGTGCCCGGTGAGCAGGTATCGGCAGGCTCCGGTGACCGGATCCCAGAAACGCGTGGTGAATTGGTCGTCGGTCACCACGAGCTGGGCGCCGTCGGGCCGGAAAGCGAACGGCCAGATGGATCCGGTGTGGGCGGTGAGACGATGCCGCAGCTGACCGGTCTCGGACGCACGCAGGCAGACGAGCCCCGCACTGTCCCCGGAGGCCAGCAGCTCTCCCGACGGGTCGTACGACACCCAATAGATCGCCGCGCTGTGTTCGGTCGGCGCGTGCAGCACTTCTCCGGTGTCGGTATTCCAGACGCGGAGCAGCCCGTCGGTGTCCCCGCTGGCCAGCACGTCCCGGGACGGGTGGAAGGCCAGCGTGTAGATGCGTCCGGTGTGACCGGTCAACCTGCCGGTGAGCGTGCAGGTGACGGGGTCCCAGAGCGTCAGTAGTCCGTCTACTCCACCCACCGCTATCCGGGTTCCCGACGAGTCGAAGGCGATGCGGTAGGCGGCGCCGCCCGCTGCCTGGAATTCCCCTGTTTGCCTGCCGGTTTCGATGTCCCACAGGCGCACCATGCCGTTGCCGTAGGCGGCGGCCAGCGTCCGACCGTGCAGGGCGATGCTGTAGATCAAGGTCATGCCGTGTTCGGGTGGCAGACACTCGTGACGCAGATCGCCGCTGGGCAACGACCACAGCCGCAGCACACCACGCGCGTCACCGGTGGCCAGCAGATCACCGCCGGGACCGAGCAGCACCGGCCACGGCCACTGTTCGTGCCCCCGCAGAATCCGGCGGAGTTCCCCACTGACGGCATCCCAGATGCCGACCGTTCCGTCGCCGGAGCCGGTGATCAGGACCTGGTCGGTGTACGCGACCGCGAAGGTGCGCGCGCGGTGGGTCTGCAGCATCCGCAGTGGCCGGCCGGTGTCGGCGTCACAGATCAGCACGCCCCCGTCGTCACTGCCGACCGCGACCGTACTTCCGTCCTGGCTGTACGCGACGGGCTGGGGCAGTCTGCCTCGACTGGCGTGGAATCCGTGCCGAACGCCCAGTGCGGCAGGCGCGAATTCGGTCTGCACCGATCCGCCGGGTACTACGGCCGCGCCGCGCAGATCCGCCCCCGAGGCCTGGCCGATCACGTCCAGGAGTGCGGCGCGCTGCCAGCGGCTACCCCTGCCACGCGCGCCGGTCAGGTCGGTACGGATCAGGCGCGCCCTGGTGAGATCCGCGTCGGTCAGATCAGCGCTGACGAGGCGTGCGTCGTCCAGCCGCGCCGCGACCAGCCGCGCACCGCGCAGCACCGCGTGGGTCAGATTCGCGCCGATCAACCGCGCACCACTGAGATCGGCGCCGCTCAGATCGACCCCTTGCAGGTCGCGGTAGGAGAGGTCCTCGCCGGCCAACATCGCGCCGCGCAGGTCCGAGCTCGGCGCCGTGCGCAGCCGGGTGGTGATCCGCAGCGCGTTGGTGCGTGAGTTCGGGTCGGCGTCGGAGTCGGACAGCACCGACTCCGCCCAGGTACGCAGCGTGCGCGGGTCGGCGAGATCGCACAGGAAATCTATGATGAGCAGCGACAATTGGGCTTGCGCGAGGTGTGGTGCACTCACGCCCGCACCGAGTAGGCGGGCGAGGTGATCGGCCACCAGCCATTCGGTCACCGAGGAATGGATGAAACCGAACAGGTCGTCGTCGGTACGCACCAGCAGGCTGCCCGAACCGATGGCGTGCGCCGACTGCTGCACCGACATGCGATCGCGGACCGCGGTGTCGGTGAGTTCCCGTGCCACTTCCGACAATTCGGCCGCACGCAGATAGGGCCTGCCTGTCTCCCACACCCGCAGCGCGAAAGCCGTTACCGCCCTCCACAATTCGTCCAGTCCCAGTCCCGGCAGCGATCCGGCCACGGTAGCCGTGCGATCCACCTCGTAGCGAAGCCAGGAATCGAGGATCTCCCGATACAAGGCGGCCGGGCCGATGGCATTGGTTGTTCCTGCGGCCGCGCGCAACCGGCGCTCCTCGAGATCGGCGATGAAGCTGAGCATGCGCGGGTTCTGTGCCAGCCCGAGCAGGTCCTGGATGCCCCTGATCAACTGCATTCTGGCGTCGGCGCGCCGCGTGTCACCCCCGTAGCGATTGGTGAGGAAGGTATGGATCTGTGGCGGCGCGAACTCCTCGATGCTGATGATGCGCCGGTCGTCGAGCAGACCCACCCGCTCGCCCAACGCTGTCAACACCTGGGCCCTGGACTCGAAGTGCTGAGTCCGGCTGGCCACGATGATCTTCGCCTTGCCGACGGCGGCCTGCAGGAGGGTCTCGAGATGGTCGGCGGCGAACTCGTAGCTGATCCTGGTCACCAGTTCGTCGAAGCCGTCGAACAACAGCACCACCCGGCCTTCGCGCAGCATGTAGCGCAATGCCTTCAGATCGATCCGGTCTTCGCCGTGATTGGCCAGATGGGCGGCCACCAGTCCGTCGACCGAGTGGGTCTTGTCGAGCGCCCGCAGGTCGATCAGGATCGGAATCAGCGCGGGCGTCGACTCGCTGATCCGGCGGGCGAGCTCGCGCAGCGCGAACGTCTTGCCACGCCCGAAGTCACCGAGCAGGAGTACGAACCAGCCGTGATCGGCGGTCACCACGCCCATGAGTTCGGCGATCAGATCGTCGCGAATCGCGGTTTCGTTCTCCTCCAGCAGCCGAAACCGTTGTGGTACATACAATTCGGGTGGGTAGCGCCGGTCGGTGCGCAGGTCGAGCACCTGACGGGCGAGATAGCCGGTCAGATCGAGCATGCCCTGGAATTCCAGGAAGCTGCGGATGCGCAACCCTTGACCCGCTGCCTCCTCCCGCAGCGAACGGGCCGGAACCGCGCCACGATAAACGAGCTCGGATCCGAATTCCGGGTCGTGCGCCAGGAAATCCTCGACCACCTGTCTGGTCAGATCTCCCACGTGGGCGCCGATGCGCCACTGCGCCGCCATCCCGTCACGATGATGGGTGACGAACAGGTGTGGCGGGTCCGCCTCGACCCGCCTGATCCGCGCGCCGGGGTAGCGCGCGGCACAGACCTCGATGACGCGCTCCAGCAGACGCCCCTGCGGATCGACCACGGGCGCCGAGTCACCGGCCTGTTCATCGGAATCCGGATCTTCGGTCCCCGCGGATTCGATCATCTTCGTCTCGGCGGGCGCGGACAGGGCCGCGGCCACATTCGACCAGGACACGGGGATGACCGTGCGTTCGACCTCTCGATCATGGTGCTGGGCGGGATAGCGCGACATGCCCTCGGCGGTCAGGTGGATGATCTCCGCGCTCCCCGGGGCCGCGGCGGGCAGCACCGGCAGCACGCCCCCCAGCAGATCGGCGTGCACGCCACCGGGTCCCGGCCCGTGCAGCAACACATTCAACCGGTTGCCGAGCAGCCGGGAGACCGTCGTCGCGTCACGAAGAAGCGCTGGGTCGGTTCGCGCGGCCCCCGCACCCGGCATCGGATCGTGGCGCACCACACCCAGGCGTAACCATCCGCGTGCCTCGAACGCGCGTAGTTGCTCGGAGAACCACGCGACCTGGGTCTGCCCCACACTGCCGTAGTCGTCTTCCTGACGATGCGTCGCGGCGATCGTCGAATTCAGTCCCGCGACGACAATTCGCAAGTCCGCGATGGGAAACAGGGTCCATGGTTGCCCGGCGTCGAACACCAGATGATCCAGGCCCTGGTACAACTCGCCGAACATGCGCTCGAACTGTTCGAGTTTCTCGAAATACGGCGGTTGCGGCAGCCGGTCGCGTGACTCGCAGCGCAGAAAGTAGCTCTCGCACGCCTTCTTCGACACGTCGTGATTGCCGGGTACGACGATCAGGCGATCAGGCTCGAGGCCCAGCAGAATGCGCAGGCCGGTGAGGAAGGCAAGCGCGTCGTCGACCTCGCGCGGGTGACCCGATTCGGTGAGGTCACCGGAGACGACGATCACATCCGGTGACGGCACGCCCTGATCGGACAGGTGGATGACATCGGCCCAGATACGTGATTGCAGTTCGCCGGGACCGTCCGGCTCGTCGCGCCCGAACAGACCGCGCCCGAACCGGGGGCCCGCGACATGCAGCACCGAGAGCCCGTTGCGCGCTTCGCGTGAACTGCCCGCGCCCGGAAAGCTCGGTGGCACAGCGGGAGTCCGCCGACGCTCCACGGCCTGTGCCGGGCCGAAACCATTCGGAACGGGCCGATCCCGCACCGCCGCACCGGAACCCGACGGGAACTCCGGTCCGCGCGCCGGTTTGGCTCGACCGTCACGCATGTGACCGACGCGATCGAGCAGGGTGTTCCGCGCGGTCTCGGCGCTGGCGACATTCACCAGATCCAGATAGGTGCGCGTGGCGAGCAGACCCTCCAGCGCGCAATCGGCGACCCGCACCGGCAGCAACTTGTGCTCGTCGGTGCGAATTGCCGCCTGCCACTCCATCGTTCCGTAATGGGAGGTCAGGTAGCTGTCGGACAGGATGGCGATCACGATGGCCGAATCGCGCACACCACGGTCCATGAAGTCGATGAAGTTCGTCCCCGGCACGAAGTCCCACGCCTGGATCAGCGTGCGGAATCCGGCGGTCTCCAATTGCCACGCCACCCAGGTGGCCCAGCGTTCGTCAGCCGGCGAATAGCTGATGAAGAAGAATTCACGTGCCCACCCCAGGTCCGTCACACCGTCGAGTATGCGCCCGAATGATCACCGCGGCAGACTCTTGGCAGGACGAGCACGCGTCCGGTAAGCCGCAATGCGATCATGGATCGGTGTCCGAAAAGGTCGACCCGCACCGCCGCGTCACGCCACCGCAGTGGTGGGCACGGCTACCACGACCACGGCTGTCGGTGCTGGATCGGATTCGCGTCGGCCTGCTGCTCGTCGGGTTGACCTTCGTCGCGACCGGACTGCTGCCCCGCGCCGAGGCGGCGGCGAACCTGCGTCGCGTCGGGCCGTTGCTGCTTTTTCTCGCCAGCGTGATCGTGCTGGCCGAACTCACCAGGGAAGCCAAGGTTTTCGATGTCATCGCGCATCGGATCGCGATCGTCGGACGCGGAAACTACCTCGCCCTGTTCGCACTGTGCGTGACGTTCGCCTCGGCGACAACGATTCTGCTGAACCTCGACACCACCGCCGTGCTGCTGACCCCGGTCATGCTCGCGCTCGCGGGACCGACACGCATCCCGCCGCTGCCGCTGGCGATCACCACGCTGTGGCTGGCCAACACCGCCAGCCTGCTGTTGCCCGTATCCAATCTGACGAATCTGCTGGCGGCGGATCGGATCGCCAAGAGCTCCACCGAATTCGCGGCGAGCATGTGGGCGCCCCAGCTCGCCTCGATCACGGTGACGATGCTGTTCCTGTGGCTGTGGTACTGGCGTCGTGATCGTCGCGACGCCGACCGCTACGTGCCGCCGGAGCCCATCCGCACCGAGGGAATGCGTGCGCGGACATTGCTTTACGCGACCGCCGGTGCGTGCTTGCTGTTCATCCTCGCGATTCCGGTGGTCGGTGATCAGATCGGTCTCGCCGCGGTGGTGGCCGCCGCGATCGCGGTCGTCGCCTTCGCGATTCTGCGGCCCGCAGCGCTGCGGTGGTCGCTGATCCCGTTCCAGTTGCTGATCTTCGTCGTCGGATTGTTCCTGGTGGTGCCGACATTGAGCCGATGGGGACTCAACGACATCATGCACGGCCTGATCGGCGTCGACGACGGTGTCGCCGGGGCGTTCCGCGCGGCGGCCGCGGGGGCGGGCCTGTCCAACGTGGCCAACAATCTGCCTGCCTACACCGCCGGGGAATCCGTGATCCCGGTGGAGAACGGGACACAGCTGCTCGCGCTGCTCATCGGCACGAACGTCGGGCCGGTCGTCACGCCGTGGGCATCGCTGGCAACGCTGATCGGACTGGAGTTCTGTCGCACCCACGAGGTGCGCGTTCCGATGCTCCGGTTCGTCTGCACCGGATTCGCACTGGCCGTGGTCGCGACGGCCGCCGCGGTCACCGCGCTGCTGCTCATCGCCTGACTTCTCGACTTCCCGACCCGCCGACCCGGTCGCGCGGCCTATCCTGGAATCACCGAACTGGGAGGGGGCGGGATGTCGCGACTGCTGAACTGGTTGCGTACCAACGTCGATGGCGCGCTGGCGCTGACCATCGCGGTGATCATCGGCGCGATCGCCGTGATGGATCCACTGTCGAATCAGATCGAGCTCGAACCGGCGGTCATCGACGGCGCAGTGCTGCTCGTGCTCGCTCTGCTCGCGACCACCCTGCTGCGTGACCGACGGATCGCCACCAAAGCGGTCCGCGACGCGACCGCGGTCCATCTGCTCTACGGACCCGAGATCGGCCACGCGCACACCCTCGCCCGCCGCGACACCGAGCAGTGGATCTTCAAGGGCGGCACCGGAACCTACATTCGAGCCGTCACTTTGCGCGCGTGTGTGGAGAACGCGCGCCGTGAACAACGCCCCCTGCGCATGCAGATCGAGATCCTCGATCCGTCGAACGAGGCGCTGTGCAAGACCTACGCGCAGTTCCGGTCCTCGCTCACCCCGGAAGCCGACCGCACCGGCGAGCAGTGGACCACTGAGCGCACTCGCAAGGAGGCCTACGCGACGGTGCTCGCGGCGTGCTGGTACCGCCAACGGTTCACCTTCCTCACCATCGACGTCGGGTTGTCCGCGGTGATGACGACCTTCCGTTGGGACCTCTCGTCGAGTTGCGTCATCGTCACGCAGGACAACCCGAACACCCCGGCGCTCATGTTCGAACGCGACCGGCCCTACTACCGTGACTTCAGCCGCGAACTGGTCGCCAGTTTCAAACAGACCCGCCAGGTTCCGTTGTATCGGTGCGAGGACCTGCCGTTGGCGGACGAACCCTCCGTCGACCAGACCAGGCGACTCTTCGACGCGCTGGGATTGGGTCTGCCGACCTCGTTCACCGACCGCGACGTCGCCGACATCGTGCGCCGTGCGCTCCAGCCGAGAAACCCGTACTGATGCCCGCCTACACCCGGCTCCGTTCGCTGCTCACCGCTGCGGGCGCGACCGCCGAGGTGCGTGCCTGGGTGCACGATTATCTGGCCGACGTGGCAGCAGGCGTGGTCGAGGTCGTTGCGGTCCGGCATCCGTTGGGGTTCACCTGTTTTCCGGTGTGGCGACAGGAGGGCCGCGGCATCTGCCTGCATGTTTGGAGTACCGACCGGCCCGCCGCGCCGACGACATCGATGGTGCACGCCCATAGCTGGAATCTGGTCAGTCATGTCCTGTACGGCACGGTCGTCAACGAGATCATCGATGTCTCGGCCGATTCGGACGCGGGCACCCATCGGGTTTTCGAGGTTCGTAGCGACACCGACGGCGATACCGTCCACGCCACCCGCCGCTCGGTCCGATACCGCAGCCGATCGCGCGAGGTGTTCCGCGACGGCGACGTGTACACGTTGCCGCACAGCGAGTTCCACGTCACCGATGTGTTGAGCGCCGCCGCCACCATCGTGTTGGGCGAACACATCCCCGGCGAGCTCGACCTGTCGCTGGGCGATCCCGGCACCACCGATCATCGTGTCGAACGCACACCGCACAGTTCCCAGCGAACGCGGGAGCTGGCCGAAGCCGTCCTGGCGCGCCTGCGAACGGATTGCCCCGCGAATGGCCTGGAGGAACGGTGCGACACAGCGAATTCATAGATCTCACACTCGAACGCGACGTCATCGAGCGCGCCGCCGCGACCGCACGTGACACCGCGATCCGCGCCGGGCAGCTCATCCACTCACGTCTGACTCAGCCGCTCGGTATCCGGGTCAAGGACGCCGGCGGCGACCTGGTCAGCGATCTGGACCTCGGCGCCGAGGAGATCATTCTTCGCGATCTGCGCCGAGCGTTCCCCCACCACCGCGTCATCGCCGAAGAATCCGGCGAACTCCGCGGTGAGCCGGAATGGTGCTGGTTCGTCGACCCGCTCGACGGCACCAACAATCTCGCGGTCGGTCTGCCGGTGTTCAGCATCGGTATCGCGTTGTGCCACTTCGGGACCCCGGTTCTGGGTGTCGTGCACGAACCGATGACCGGCAACACCTGGTCGGCCATTCGGGGACGAGGCGCGGCAGGGCCGCACGGTGCGCTGCGACGCCAGGTGCCGCCGCGACCGCCCGGCGATCCAGTGCTGGCATGGTTGCAGGGGTATCCGGTCGGCCGTACCGACACCACCGCCATCGCCCTTCGACTCGCGCTGGAAACCCATTCCCGACGTCTCATCCAGCTGTGGTCACCCCTGCTGTGCTGGATCATGCTGAGCCGTGGGCTGATACACGGATTCGTCGGCTACCGCGCCGGGTTGATCGACTTCCCCGCAGGTAGCCTGATCGCTCGTGAGTGCGGCATCGAGATCACCGACTTCGACCGAACTCCGCTGCCCGAATCCATCGATGATCCGTCGAGCGAAGTGAGCTTCCTCGCCGGTGGGCCGGTCGCTGTCGACGAGCTGGCACAGCTCGTGAAGTCCGTCGTGCGCAAACCGGAGCCTCCCGCTAGCCTGTAGCGCATCGCACCGGACGAATGACCGGCGATGTCGGCGAAAAGGGGTGGCCGCCATGAGTTTTCCCGCACGCATCGTCGCTGCTGCGGTGTGGATCAAGAGCAATTTCGAAAGCGCGATCGCCATTGTTCTTGCTGTCACGCTGAGCGTGCTCGGGCTGGTCGACCCCACCAGGCAAGAGCTGCTGACCAAGGTCATCCCACTCACTCTCGGCGTGATCGCCTTCGCCGTTCTGCGTGACCGATGGCGACAGGAGGCGATGAACGCACAGGTACGACAGTCCCTCACCGAGATCGCGCACACGCTGGACGAGCTGAACGACCGGCGCGACCGGGCCTCGGCGATCGACGAACTGCTCACCAGCACCCAGCGCACGCTCGACAGCTTGTCGGCCGTCCGATTCGCCAAGGGCGACGAGGTATCGGAAGTGCTCGCCGAGGCACGGACCGAAACCGATCGCTGGATCTTCAAAGGCGGGACCGGGGCTCACACCCGCGTTGTCACGCTGCCCGATTGCTTGCACCGAGCTCATCGCAATCGCCGAGAGCTGCTGGTCCGCCTGGAAATTCTCGATCCGACCGATCGCGACCTCTGTTCGCGTTACGCCGCGCTCTACCGCTCGCTGGCCGAAGGCGCCGACGACGACGCGCGCACCTGGACGGCCAAGGGCACTCAGATCGAGGTGTACGCCACCATCGCCGCGGCATGCTGGCACAAACAACGACTGCCGCAGCTCCTCGACATCCAGATCGGCCTGACGTCGTCGGTGTCGCTGTTCCGGTGGGACCTGTCCACCCGCTTTCTGATCGTCACCCAGCGCGGACCGCGGTTCCCCGCCATGATCATCGAGCGCGACCGCCCCTACTACGACTCCTGGAACATCGAACTCAGGACCAGCTTCGCCGAATCCCGGCCGGTCGCGATCGACCGCGCGACGTCCGTACGGCTCGACGACGAGCCGACTGTCGAACAGGTACGCGACCTGTTCGACACCCTGGGCATGGGCCTGCCCGGCGATTTCGACGATGCCGACGTCACCGACATCATCACGAAAGCACTCCAGGACCACGATCGAGCGGTCCGGGGCGCGGGCGACACGGCAGCGTAGGGCTCGCCCCGCGGTATGGGTCCGAGACGACAGCCGCGATGCGAGTTCGACTGCGCCGGTGGCAAGCTGGCGGGGTGGAGCAGCCGAACATCCCGCAGGGACAACAGACCGGGCAGCCGGCGCGACCGAGTGATCAGTGGCGACCGCCCCGCGGTCGTCGCACACGGCCGGGCTATCGGGAGCAACAGGCGCGCACTGCGCGCTTGTTCGGCGGCAAACGTAAGTGGGTTCTGCTCGGGCTGGTCGCGCTCGTGCCGATCAGCGCGGTCGGGTTGATGGCCTGGGGTCTGCTCTCGCCGCGATCGGACACGGAGCGAACCGGCGATTGCGGGTACTACACCGATCCGACCCGCGGTGGCTGGGACTTTCATCGACGCGCATGCGCCGACCCCGACGCGGCGTTGATCATCACCAGCGCGTGGAGTACGCAGAAATGCGCGACCGGTGACACGGACTTCTCGCGGAGTCGCCGGAAGTACACCAGCAGCCCCATGAAGTACCTGTGCACTCACCTCAACGCGAAAGTCGGTGAGTGTGTCAACGACCCGGGCAACGTCAAGCTCCATCTCGACCGTCTACGCAAGGTCCCCTGTGGCGCAGGGACATTCGAGGTCGATACTCGCGTCGAAGCCGAGGACCGGAACGTCTGCGACGCGACGCGGAAGCGGTTTCGCGAGACGAAAGCGGTGATCCACACCTCACCGGCGGTCTCGTTCTGCCTGCACAAGATCTGACCGGGCCCGCGTACGACAACAGCCGCACGTTCACTCGGAACGTGCGGCTGCGGGAACGGGATTCACGCCGAAACGGTGATTTCCCATTCGTGGATCGTCAGATCCGAGGCGCCGGTGGTGTGCAGCGGGTCGGAGTAGGCGATTGTTGTTGCGGCGGTGAGGCTTTCGGCCAGGATGACATAGGCGCCGCCGGTGCCGTCGGTGAAGCCACCGCTTTCCTGGAGTCGGCCCTCAGCGAGCAGTTCCCGCAGGAAGCTGCGGTGCGGTTCGATCACCGAGGCGTCGAACGCCGGGGTGCGTTCGGCCATCACGAGGTACTTGCGCGCCACGCCTCAGGACTCCGACTCGCCACGCGCGGCCTTCGTGGCGGCCGTTGCGGCCGCGGCGGCGCGGACCTGCGGCGCCACCTGCACGACCTGGCCGAGCACGCCGTTCACGAACGACGGGGAGTCGTCGGTGGACAGTTCCTTGGCCAGCTCGACAGCCTCGTCGACCGCGACGACCGGGGGCACGTCGGTGGCGTGGAACAGCTCCCACACCGCGATCCGCAGAATGGCCCGGTCGACCGCGGGCAGCCGCTGCAGAGTCCAGTCCTGGAGGTAGCCCTCGATGGTGCCGTCGACCCGGTCGAGATCGTCGGCGACGCCCTCGACGAGGGTGGTGGTGTAGGCGTGCACGGGAGCCACGCTCTGGTCGCGGGTCGCCAGCTCAGCGCGATCCGAGAGCAGCACGGAGACGTCGACATCGCGCGCCTCCGCTTCGAACAGCAGGTCCACGGCCCGGCGGCGCGCCTTGTGGCGCGCGCCGAGCTTCTTGAACGAGCCCTTCTTGTCTGCCGGGGAGTCGGTCACGATCAGCCGTTGACGCGGCCGAGGTAGCTGCCGTCGCGCGAGTCGATTTTCAGCTTGTCACCGGTGTTGATGAACAGCGGAACGGCCACCTCGGCGCCGGTTTCCAGGGTGGCGGGCTTGGTGCCGCCGGTGGAGCGGTCGCCCTGCAGGCCGATGTCGGTGTGCTGCACGACCAGCTCGATGGTGACGGGGAGCTCCACGAACAGCGGCGCGTCCTCGTGCACGGCGACCTGCACGCCCATGTTCTCCAGCAGGAAGCGGGCACCGTCACCGATGGTGGCCTCCGGGATGGAGATCTGGTCGTAGGTGTCACCGTCCATGAAGATGTAGTCGGTGCCGTCGTGGTACAGGTAGGTCATGTCGCGACGGTCGACGGTCGCGGTCTCGACCTTGACACCCGCGTTGAAGGTCTTGTCGACGACCTTGCCGGACACGACGTTCTTCAGCTTGGTCCGCACGAACGCGGGTCCTTTGCCCGGCTTCACGTGCTGGAATTCGATGATCTGCTGGAGCTGACCGTCGATCTTCAGCACAAGGCCGTTCTTGAAGTCGCTGGTGTCCGCCACTGTCCTCGGATCTCCTCTTTCGTATTACTGCGTACTGGGGGTTACTGCGTTCTGCGCGCCGACGTCAGTCGACGACGATCAAGTCCTTGCTGGTGCGGGTGAGCAGTTCCGGGCCCGCTTCGCGTACCACGAGCGTGTCCTCGATCCGGACCCCGCCGCGGCCGGGAAGGTATACACCAGGTTCGACGGTCACCGCCACACCAGCCAGAAGTGTACCGGTACTCGTTTTCGCCACTCCGGGTGCTTCATGGATCTGCAGCCCGACGCCGTGACCGAGACCGTGCACGAACTGCGGGCCGTACCCCGCCTCTTCGATGATCATCCGGGCCGCCGCGTCGACCTCGCTGGTCTGCGCGCCGGGTTCGAGCGCCTCGGTGCCCGCGCGTTGCGAGCGGGCGACCAGTTCGTAGATCTCCCGCTGCCAGTCGGCGGGGGTCCCCAGGACCAGGGTGCGGGTCATGTCGGAGTGGTAGCCGTTGACCACCGCGCCGAAATCGAACTTCACGAAGTCACCGGTGGCCAGGACGGCGCCGGTCGGCCGGTGGTGCGGGATGGCCGAATGGGCGCCCGCGGCGACGATCGTCTCGAACGAGATCGCATCGGCACCGTGCTCGAACATCGCCCATTCGAGGTCGCGGGCGACCTGTCTCTCGGTGCGGCCCGGACGCAGCAGGCCCCGCTCGAGCAGGGTGGCCAGCGCCTTGTCGGCGGCCGTGCACGCCGCGCCGAGCTGGTCGACCTCGTAGGGATCCTTGACCATCCGCAGCTGTTCGACCAGACCCGAGGTGGGGACGAGTTGCAGCCCGGTGCGCAGCTCCTGGAACGCGGTGTGCTGATCGACGGTCACCACGTGGCTCTCGAAGCCGACGCGACCGAGCTGCCATTCCCCGGTCAGCTCGAGAACGCGGCGCGCGGTGGCCCGGCAGATCTCGGCCTGCAGATCGGGGACCTGTTCGGCGACCTGAGCGGAGTACCGGCCGTCGGTACCGATGACAGTGCGGTCCTCGGCTCCGCGCATATCCCACGAATGCACCAGCACAACGGCATTGGATCCGGTGAAGCCGGTCAGGTAGCGGATGTTGACCAGATCGGTCACCAGCAACGCGTCGACACCGTTTTCCACCAGCAGGCTCCGCAGGGCACCGCGCCGGGCCGCGTAATCGGGAGCCGTGTAGTCAGCACACATGGGTCAACGCTACCGCCCGACGGGCGACACGTCGGCACGCGATACCCAGGATTTCGTGTCGGTGGGCGAGGTGGATACAGCGTTGTCCACATGCGCGGACGTTATCCACATTCTCGGGTACGGCCCACTTTCGGCGGTCGCGGCCCAGCACGATCGATCCCATGACCACTGCCGCGTTCTGTTGCCTCATCGCCTGGTGCCTGCTGCTGGGCGTCATCGACATCCATGCCCGTCGCCTTCCCAACGCGCTGACCGGCGTGGGTGCGGCCGCGGTGTTCCTGTTCGCGTTCTCGACAGGGGAATTGGAGACCGCGGTGATCGGGGCCGCGCTGTTGACGATGCCGTATCTGATCGCCCACCTGCACTCCCCGGCCGCGCTCGGCGCGGGTGATGTGAAGCTCGCGGTGTCGCTCGGAGCTGCCACGGCGATCGCCGGTCCGCCGGCCTGGGTGTGGGCCGCGGTGGCCGCCCCGCTGCTCACCGCCGCGGCCGCGGCCGTGCTGCTCGGCGGTGATCGGCTGCGTGCGGTGGTGGGCCGTGGTTCGCGGCAGGTGCGCGCGGTACCGGCACGGCGGCTGGTGCCACACGGCCCCGCGATGTGCCTGGCCACCGTCACCGCGATGGCACTGGCATGACCGGCAGCGCGACGCGCCGAGACGAACCCTGTGATGGGGTGTTGCCTGCGGTCCGGAGCAGGCTGGTTCGGCCGGATCAGGGCGGCGGCCGCCACCGCGCGGCCCGGCTCGGCGCCGACGTGCCGCTCGTCACGTCGGCCCGCATTCCCGACTACACGTGTCGACATGGGAAGATAGTCGGCGTGTTGCGCTGGATAACTGCCGGAGAATCCCATGGTCCCGCTCTCGTCGCCCTCCTGGAAGGGATGGTCGCCGGAGTCGAGGTGACATCGGACGATGTCTCCGCACAGCTCGCCCGCCGCCGGCTCGGTTACGGGCGCGGCGCCCGGATGAAGTTCGAGGCCGACAAGGTCACCCTGGTCGGTGGCGTACGCCACGGCCGCACCATGGGTGGCCCGGTCGCCATCGAGATCGCCAACTCCGAGTGGCCCAAGTGGACCGAAGTGATGTCGGCCGATCCGATCGACGAGACCGAGCTCGCGGGAATGGCGCGTAACGCGCCGCTCACCCGCCCGCGCCCCGGTCACGCCGATTACTCCGGGATGCTCAAGTACGGCTTCGACGATGCCCGTCCGGTGCTCGAACGGGCCAGCGCCCGGGAGACCGCGGCCCGGGTCGCAGCAGGCACACTCGCGCGCAACTTCCTGCGCCAGGCCTTCGGTGTCGAGGTCATCTCGCATGTGGTGTCGATCGGCGCCGCCGCCAACACCACCGGCGTCACGCCGGGTCCGGCCGATCTCGACGCGGTCGACGCCAGCCCCGTGCGGGCGTTCGACGCCGACGCCGAGGCGGCCATGATCGCGGAGATCGAAGCGGCCAAGAAGGACGGCGACACCCTCGGCGGCGTCGTCGAGGTGATCGTGGACGGCCTGCCCATCGGGCTCGGTTCGTTCGTCAGCGGTGAGCAGCGTCTGGATTCGCGCCTGGCCGCCGCCCTCATGGGCATCCAGGCGATCAAGGGTGTCGAGGTGGGCGACGGGTTCGAGACCGCGCGACGACGCGGCAGCCAGGCCCACGACGAGATGCGTCCCGGCCCCGACGGCGTCTTGCGCTCGACCAACCGCGCGGGCGGCCTCGAAGGCGGCATGACCAACGGCGAAGCACTGCGGGTGCGCGCCGCGATGAAGCCGATCTCGACTGTGCCGCGTGCGCTGTCGACGGTCGACATGTCCAGCGGTGAGGAAGCCGTCGCCATCCACCAGCGCTCGGACGTGTGCGCGGTGCCCGCGGCGGCCGTGGTCGCGGAGTCGATGGTGGCGCTGGTGCTGGCGCAGGCCGCGCTGGAGAAGTTCGGCGGCGACTCGCTGGCCGAGACCGTCGACAACATCACCAGTTACGTCAAGCGGATCGGTAGCCGCCCACACGTGCCCGCGGACAGCCGTATCCCGTGACCGCGCAGGGGCAGGAGGGGACCGCGCCGGAGAGCGACGCGGGCCCCTCACCGGCGATCGTCGAGCCCGGAGCTCCTGACACCGGCGGTGACGACCGGACCGCGCCTGCGGCACGCGTGGTATTGGTCGGGCTGCCCGGCTCGGGGAAGTCGACCATCGGGCGCAAGCTGGCCAGGGAACTCGGGGTGGAGCTCTACGACACCGACGCGGGGATCGAGGCCGATACCGGCCGCACGATTCCCGACATCTTCGCCACCGACGGTGAGACGGAGTTCCGCCGGATCGAGGAACAGGTGGTGCGCCGTGCCGTGCTCGAGCACGACGGCGTGGTTTCCCTCGGCGGCGGTTCGGTGCTGTCCGAACGAACCAGAGACCTGCTGCGGGACGCTCTCGTCGTCTACCTGGAAATCAGTGTGTCCGAAGGGGTTCGGCGTACCGGCGCCAGCAGTACCCGTCCACTGCTCAACGGAGTCGACCCCGCTGCCAAGTATCGGGATCTGATGCGCGAGCGTCGCCCGCTCTACCGCGAGATCGCCTCCGTGCGTGTGCGGACCGACGGGCGGAGTCCGGGTCGGGTGGTGCGAATGATCCTGGCCAAGCTCGGTCTCGAATCGGTGCGCACCGATCTGCAATCTCCACGTGTGAACGCCGGAAACACCTCGCCCGCTTCGGGTTCGGTCACCGGCAGGCCCGGAACGGGCAGCAATCGGTCCAAGAACAGGCGACGCGCCAGGGCCCGCGCCGCCGCCGCACGCCGAAGCGGTGCCGACCAGACAGGTGTGGCGGCCATCGAACGCCGCGACGCCCCGGATGATCGGAACCGTTCGGGGCCAACACAATCCGCGACCGATCGGGCGGCAGTCGACGACACCACCGGCGCCACTCGCACAGCGGGTGCGGCGCAGAGTGAGTCACGCACGACCGCCGGTCGACGGTCCCGGCGTAGCAGGTCGCGCCGAGGCGGTGCGCGGATCCGGCCGGCAACCAGCGTGGCCACCCGGGAAACCGGCGGCTCGGTGGCCGAGAGTCCGGAGAGCCGCGCGAGCTCGAAATCAGAGGGCCGCGCGGGTACAGCCGAAAACCAGCCGGGCAACCGCGCTGCCGGCGCCGGGGGCCGGACGGGTAATCGCAGCACGCCGGGTAGTCGAGTAGGCGGCCGCAGCCCGGTCACGGGAGGCCAGGCGGCCGGTCGCAATGCCGGTCGCGGCAGGCGGACGGCGAGCCGTGAGGCAGGCGCCCCAGGGCGGGCCGGGCAGCGCGGTGGCGAGCCTGGCGGACCGTCGGGTTCGACTACCCCGGAATCCTCGGTGGAAAGCCGGACCGGGGTACCACAACAGGTGCAGCGGGCCGGACCATCCGGTGACGCGGAGCGTGGGACCGGCGCCAACGAACGCCGACGACGCGGGCAACCGCGGCGACGCGGCGGACGACACAATAACAATGACCAGAAAGAATCGGAGCAGCGCACGTGACAGAGCCGAACATCATCCAGGTTCGCACCGCCGACCCGTACCCGGTGATCATCGGCCGCGGACTGCTCGGCGATCTCGTCGAAGCGGTCAACGCGGGCAACGCCGTGCGGACCGTGGCGATCTTCCATCAGCCGCCGCTGGCCGAAACCGCCGAGGCGGTGCGTAAAGCACTGGCCGACACCGGGATCGACGCGCATCGCATCGAGATCCCCGACGCCGAGGACGGCAAGGAACTGGCCGTGGCCGGGTTCTGCTGGGAGGTGCTCGGCCGGATCGGCCTGACCCGCAACGACGCCATCGTGAGTCTCGGTGGCGGCGCCGCGACCGACCTCGCCGGCTTCGTCGCCGCCACCTGGATGCGCGGGGTGCGCATCGTGCACGTGCCGACCACGCTGCTGGCGATGGTCGACGCCGCGGTCGGCGGCAAGACCGGCATCAACACCGAGGCGGGCAAGAACCTCGTGGGCAGCTTCCACGAGCCCAGCGCCGTGCTGGTCGACCTGGCGACCCTGGAAACGGTGCCGCGCAACGAGATCGTGGCGGGCATGGCCGAGATCATCAAGGCCGGTTTCATCGCCGACCCGGTGATCCTCGACCTCATCGAGGCCGATCCCGAGGCTGCCCTCGACCCCACCGGCGATGTGCTGCCCGAACTGATCCGGCGCGCCATCCAGGTCAAGGCCGACGTGGTCGCCGCCGACCTCAAGGAATCGAGCCTGCGCGAGATCCTGAACTACGGCCACACCCTCGGCCACGCCGTGGAGCGCCGCGAGCGCTACCGCTGGCGTCACGGCGCCGCGGTGTCCGTCGGCTTGGTCTTCGCCGCCGAACTCGGCCGACTGGCCGGCCGTCTCGACGACGCCACCGCCGATCGGCACCGCACCATCCTGGAAAGCGTCGGCCTGCCCGTCTCCTATGACGGCGATGCGCTCCCCCACCTGATGGACGCGATGCAAACCGACAAGAAGACCCGATCCGGTGTGCTGCGTTTCGTGATCCTGGACGGTCTGGCCAAGCCCGGCCGACTCGAGGGCCCTGATCCGTCGCTGCTGGCCGCCGCCTACTCGGCCATCGCCCGCGACACCACCCCGGGCACGTCGCCGATCATGCTCTGAGATCCGCACTCTGGCACCTGTTCGCGCCCCGACACCGTGGTGGGGCGCGAACAGGTTCGAAGGGTCTGACTCGCGGCCGGTGCCGTTCCCGAGAGAACGACTCCGCTCAGTTCGCGGTGGCGAATTCGGGTTCCGCGGCGCCGGTGGCGGATTCGCTCGAACGGCGCGACCGCGAGTAGCTGAAGGCGACACCCGCCAGCGCGGGCAGGAAGATCAGCAGCAGGATGAACGATGCCGCGGACGTCAGTTCGTAGAGGATCCCGGCGTCGCCGAGTTCGATTCCGGGCACCTGATCGAGGACCCAGCACACGGCCGAGCTGGCCAGGCCCGCGCCGAACCCGGCAGCCAACCAGCGGACGGTGAGGCCGTCGGCGCCCGTGCGGCCGTCGCGCACGCCCCAGGCGACTACCACGGCGACGATGGCGAGCAGGCAGGCCGCGCGCCAGAAGGTGCCGTAGGTCGGCCAGGAGGCCATGACGAGGCCGAGCAGAACACGCAGGGCGACGACCAGCGCGCCGAGGACGGTGGCTCGTAACACCCAAGCGGTCATGAAGAACACCTTAGCGGGCAAAAACTAGAACCGGTGTCAATTCGACAGATCGGTCGGTGACGTCGAGGATTCGGCACCGCACTCGGCGGCAGCCACCGGAGCCGTCGCCTACTGCTGCGGAAGGGACGCTTCCAGCGCAGCGGCCATCGCCGCACGCGGCGCAGGTCGACCGGTGAACAGTTCGACCTGTCCGTAGGCCTGATTCAGCAACATCTGCAGGCCGCTGACCACCGTGTGCCCGGCGGCCTCGACCGCCGTTGCGAGGGGGGTCGGCCACGGGTTGTAGATCGCGTCGAGCACGACCGGTGCCACGGCTACCGCCGACGCGATCACCGCAGCCGCCTCGGCGGGCACCGTGCTCACCACCGCCGCGGCCGACGCGCACGCCGCGCGCACCTGCTCCCTGTCGAACGGCACGACCGCGGCCCGCAGGCCGAGACGGTCCGCCAATTCCAGTGCGCTGCGTGCCCGTCCGGCATCACGGGCGATCACCGTGACCTTCTTCGCCCCGAGTTCGGTCAGAGCAAGCAACGCGGGCCTGGCCGTTCCGCCGGCACCGAGCACGACAGCCTCGTCGATCGCCGAGACGCCACCACCGCGCAACGCACCGAGGACGCCGTCGACATCGGTGCAGTCCGCCGACCACCCGGCATCGACGCGCACGAGGGTATTGGCCGAGCCGACCAGCACCGCGCGCTCGGTGCGCTCGGCAGCCACCGCCAGCGCCGCTTCCTTGCCCGGCATCGTCACCGACAGCCCGACCCATTCCGGGCCCAACTCACCGACGAGCCCGGGCAACCGCGCGGCATCGCATTCGATCCGCTCGTAACTCCAGTCGAGGCCCAGCGCGCGGTAGGCGGCCAGGTGCAGCTGAGGCGAGCGCGAATGCGCGATCGGCTGACCGAGGACAGCGGCCTTGCGACCCATCTCAGCGCCCACTGTCGAGAATGCCGCTCTGCTCGGCCTTCACGATATTGCGCAGGTGCTCGGAGTAGCTCTCGGTGAACAGGGTGGTGCCCTTCTTGTCGATCGTGACGAAGTACAGCCACTTCCCCGGCTCCGGATTCTCCATCGCCTGCAGGGCTTTGAGCGAGGGTGCGGAGATCGGATTGGCGGGCAGACCCGACATCGCGTACGTGTTCCACGGCGTGACGGTGTTGCGGTCGGAGTCGGTCGTAGCGACCTCGGTCTCCTCCAGCGAATAGTTCACCGTCGAGTCGAACTGCAACGGCTGGTCGATCCGCAGCCGGTTGACGATGACCCGCGCGACCTTCGGCATGTCCGGTGCCAGCGCTTCGCGTTCGACCAACGAGGCCGCGATCAACGTCTGGTAGGGGTTGAGCTGGGTTTCGGCGCCCGAACGCAACAATCCGGTGGACTCGTAGAGCGCCGCGCTCGCGGTGATCAGCTGACGCAGGATCTGCACAGCCCCGCCGCTGGGATCGAAATCCAGGGTGCCCGCGGAGATCAGCCCGTCGAGCTGCCTGCGCCGGTCTGGAGCGGCCGCGACCGACGCCTTGGCCCAGTCGGGCACGCCGAGAGCGGCCAGGTCGGCACTGGCGCCCGCGGCATCGAGTTGCTCGTAAGTGACGCACTTGGCGGCGGAACCGGCGCCGAGGCAGCTGGCGGCGGCGATCTTGGTGTAGATGCCTTCCGTGGGGGCGCCGGTGTGGACGTCGCGCCGGTTGTGCAGCTGACGCCCCTCCGAGATCACGACGTTGCCGACGCGCGAGTCCTTCGACACCAGCGAGGTCACCGCGTGCGCGGCGGGACTGTTCTTCTGCACCGCATAGTACCCGGGCTGCACGCTGTTCATGTTCGAATTGCGCACGGCCGCTTCGTAAAACGCTTCCGAACTGGCGACGACACCCTTTTCCTTCATGGTGTCGGCGATCTGGGTGGCGGTGTCACCGGAGTGCACCTGGACCACCACGAGTTCGCCGGGCGGGCCCGCGAAATCCTCGGCGGGCGCGAGACTGCCCATCAGTTTGTACCCGGCGAAACCGGCGGCGGAGACGACCAGCACGACGAACACCGCCGCGATCACCCACATATTGCGGCGGCGCTTCTTGCGCTCAGCCGCCTTCCGCGAGGCGATCCGTGATTTGGCGCGTCCCGACGGCTTGTTCCGGCCGGGCGGCTTGTTCCGGCCGGACCCCGCGCGAGGACGGCCACGCTCGGCCGTCGCTGCGCGCTGCCCGACGCGACGCGGCGGAACGACCGGCTCCGGCTCGGGTTCCGGTTCGAGGACGTCTTCCAGGACCTGGTCGTCGTAGACCTCGTCCTCATAGCGCGGGATGACGTCGGTGCCGTCCTCGTCCCACTCGCCGCGATCCGGCGCCGCGTCCTCACGCACCGTGCGGGCATCGAGCCCCCAGTCGTCGCGGCGGGGGTAGCGCCGATCAGCTTCCCGAGCCCGGTAGCGTTCCTCGGCCCTGGTCCATCGGTCGGTCATGCATCGTCTCCGACCCTCGCCGTATCTGCTGCGTCCTTCAACACCGAACTCCGCTCGTCCAACCATCCTTGCAGAATCGACACGGCTGCCGCCTGATCGATCATCTGCCGCTGGCCACGTGCGCGAACTCCACTGTCGCGCAGCGCACGTGCAGCAGACACCGTAGTCAAACGTTCGTCGGAAAGGCGTATCGGAATCGGGTCGATCACCCGGCGCAACTGCTTGGCAAACTTACGCGCGATGGTGGCCGCGGTGCCGTTTTCGCCGCGCAGCGTGCGTGGCAGACCGATGATCACTTCGACCGCTTCGTATTCCCGCACAATGTCGGCAATTCTTGCGATATCGGCGGGTGGGCCCGCGCGCCCACCGGATTTGGCGCGCGCGACGGTCTCGACGGGGGTGGCGAGGATGCCGTCGGGGTCGCTAGAGGCGACTCCGATGCGCACGCTGCCCACGTCGATCGCGATCCGGCGGCCCCGACCCGGGTCGGTCTCCGGATCGGGGCGGTCGGCCGATTCCTCGCTGGACGAACCAGGGGTGGTCATCAGCCGGCGAGTTCGGCCACCCGGGCGCGGACCGCGGTCAAACCGGCCGGGATGCCCGACGGATCCGAGCCCGCGCCCTGCGCCATCTCCGGCTTGCCGCCACCACGCCCGGCGATACTCGGTCCGAAGGCCGCGACCAGATCGCCGGACTTGAAGCCGAGATCCTGGGCGGCCTTGTTCACGGTCACCACGAACGGCGCCTTGCCCTCGACGTTGCCGAGCAGCACGACCACGGCGGCCTCACTGCCGAGACGGCCACGGATATCGGTGGCCAGCGTCCGCAGGTCACCGGCCGACACACCCTCGGGCGCCGCGGCGGCCACCAGACGCACCGCACCGACCCGCTCGGCCTGCTCGGCGAAGGTGCCCGCCGACGACAGCACCGCGGCGATCTTGGTGCGCTCCAGTTCCTTCTCGGCCACCTTGAGCCGCTCCACGAGCTGCTCCACGCGCCCCGGCACCTCGTCGGAGGGCACCTTCAGCGACGACGCGACACCGGCCAGCAGCGCCCGCTCCTTGGCCAGGTACTTGTAGGAGTCGAGGCCGACGAAGGCCTCGACGCGGCGCACACCGGAACCGACCGAGGCCTCACCCAGCAGGGTGATCGGGCCGATCTGCGAGGAGTGCTCCACGTGGGTGCCGCCGCACAGCTCCATCGAGAACGGGCCGCCGATCTCCACGACGCGCACCTCGTCGCCGTAGTTCTCGCCGAACAGCGCCATCGCGCCCATCTTCTTGGCGTTAGGCAGATCGGTGACGAAGGTGTTCACCGGGAAGTTCGCGCCGACAGCGTCATTGGAGACGGCCTCGATATCGGCCTTCTGCTGCTCCGACAGCGCACCCTGCCAGTTGAAGTCGAACCGCAGGTAACCCGGCTTGTTCAGCGAACCCGCCTGCACGGCGTTGGGGCCGAGGATCTGGCGCAGCGCGGCGTGCACCATGTGCGTGCCGGAGTGGCCCTGGGTGGCGCCGCGACGCCAGGCCGGATCCGCTTGCGCGAGCACGACATCGCCCTCGGTGAGCTGGCCCGACTCGACGGTGGCCTTGTGTACCCAGACCTTCTTGGCGATCTTCTGCACGTCGTTGACCTGCAGCTTCACACCCGAGGCCGTGATGGTGCCGCGGTCGGCGATCTGACCGCCGGACTCGGCGTACATCGGGCTGCGATCGAGGATGACCTCGATGTCGCGGCCTGCCGTGGCCACCGGGACGCGCACGCCGTCGGCGATCAGGGCCAGCACAGTGGCCTCGGAGGTCAGCTCGTCGAAACCGGTGAACTCGGTGGCGCCACGGTCGACCAGTTCCTTGTAGACGGTGAGGTCGGCGTGGGCGTGCTTGCGAGCCTGGGCGTCGTCCTTGGCCCGCTTGCGCTGCTCGGCCATGAGCGAGCGGAAACCGTCCTCGTCGACGGAAAGGCCCGCCTCGGCGGCCATTTCGAGGGTGAGGTCGATCGGGAAGCCGTAGGTGTCGTGCAGGGCGAACGCGTCGGAGCCGGTGATCTGCTTGCCGCCCTTGGACTTCACCGCGGTGGCGGCGTTGTCGAACAGGGTCTCGCCGGTGTTGAGGGTCTTGAGGAACGCCATCTCCTCACCGACCGACACGGTCTCGATGCGCGAGAAGTCGGTGGCCAGCTCGGGGTAGGACGGCGCCATCAGGTCGGTGACGACCTTGATCAGCTCGGCCATCACCGGCTTCTCGGCGCCGAGCAGGCGCGCCGAACGCACGATGCGGCGCAGCAGACGGCGCAGCACATACCCGCGGCCGTCGTTGCCGGGGTTCACGCCGTCGGCGATGAGCATCGCGGCGGTGCGGGCGTGGTCGGCGATCACGCGGAAGCGCACGTCGTCGGTGTGCTCGACGCCGTAGGAGCGGCCGGTGAGTTCCTCGGCCTTGTCGATGATCGGGCGCATCAGGTCGGTCTCGTAGACGTTGTCCACGCCCTGCAGCAGGAACGCGACCCGCTCGACGCCCATGCCGGTGTCGATGTTCTGCTTGGGCAGCGGGCCGAGGATCTCGAAGTTGTCCTTGGAGATGCCCGCGCCGCGCTCGTTCTGCATGAACACGAGATTCCAGATCTCGATGTAGCGGTCCTCGTCGGCCTCCGGGCCGCCCTCGACGCCGTACTCGGGGCCGCGGTCGTAGTAGATCTCCGAACACGGGCCACACGGGCCGGGGATGCCCATCGACCAGTAGTTGTCGGCCATGCCGCGGCGCTGGATGCGGTCGGCGGGCACGCCCATCTCGAGCCACATCCGCTCGGCCTCGTCATCGTCGAGGTAGACGGTGACCCACAGGCGCTCGGGATCGAAGCCGTAGCCGCCGTCCTCCACGCTGTCGGTGAGCAGCGTCCAGGCCAGCGTGATGGCCTCACGCTTGAAGTAGTCGCCGAAGCTGAAGTTGCCCGCCATCTGGAAGAACGTGTTGTGGCGGGTGGTGATGCCGACGTTCTCGATGTCGAGGGTGCGCACGCACTTCTGCACGCTGGTCGCGGTGGCGTACGGCGGGGTCTGCTGACCGAGGAAATACGGAACGAACTGGACCATGCCTGCGTTGACGAACAACAGGTTGGGGTCGGCCAGGATCAGCGAAGCACTGGGGACCTCGGTGTGTCCGGCACGGACGAAATGGTCCAGGAACCGTCGTCGAATCTCGTGGGTCTGCACAAATACCCAGCCTACCGGGCCGGTGCGGGTGCTTTTTCATCGACCGGGGTGGTCCGCGCCACGCCGGTGGCACAGTGGATCGACGACAATCGCGTCGTGACGAAAACCGAGCGGCTCTACGCACTCGCCGAGGAACTGCGGGCCTACAGCCCGCGACCGCGGACCGCCCGGCAGCTCGCGGCCCGCTTCGAGGTGTCGACCCGCACGATCGAACGCGATCTGGCCGCATTGTCCCAGGCCGGGGTGCCGATCATGACCGTGCCGGGGCGCTCGGGCGGGTACGCGCTCGATCGGCATCGAACGCTCGCTCCGGTGAGTCTGACGACGGCCGAGGCCACCGCTCTCGCGGTGGCGTTGCCACGGTTGGCCGGTACGCCGTTCGCCGCGGCGGCGGCTTCGGCGGTACACAAGATCGTGGCGGTCCTGCCCGAACAGGACCGAGTGCGCGCTACCGCACTGGTGGAGCGGATCCGGTTCCTGCCGGTGGATCCGGCGAGAGCGGTCTCGCCCGCGATTCTCGACGCGGTGATCCGGCGGCGAGTGCTGCGCTTGGACTACGCCGACCGCGAGGGCGTGACCACCTCGCGGGAAGTGGAACCACTGGCGTTCCTGGCGGGCGAGGAGTGGTTTCTGTACGCCTGGTGCCGAATGCGGACGGGACTGCGGGGATTTCGGCTCGATCGGGTGCTGGCCGCCGATGTCCTGGACGAGGCGAGTCCCGAACGCGAGGTGGACCTGTCGGCGATCCCGACGGGGTTCGGCACGCTCATCGATGTGATGGCGATCACCGACACACCGTTGTCGCGCAACGACTGAATTCTGGATGACGCAGGCCGCCGCACCCGCCGCGGCCCGACTCGAAGGAGCAGTCCATGACAACCACGACCGTCACCGCCGATCAGCTCGCCGCGACCTGGACCGAGCTGTGGAACGGCAGCACCGAACTCGCGACGGCGTTGCTCACCGACGACTTCAGCATCCGGTTCGCCTCGCCGACCCGCGACATCGCCGACGCGCTGCGCGGGCCCGCGGCGTTCGCCTCGTTCGTCGCCGAATACCGGGCGCAGCGACCCGACGTCGGGTTCGTCGTCGATTCCGACGCGGTCGGCGGTCTCGATGCCACCGGCACCGGCACATTCGCTGTCCGTTGGCATTCAACCCACGACGAGATTCCCGCGCACGGCGGGATCGACGTCTTCGAAGCGGTCGGCGGGCAACTGCGCAAGGTGTGGTCGGTCGGTGGCGCCGGTCCGTTCACGCTCGACTGACCGCACCCCGCCTCACTTGCCTCGGATGATGCGGCGCAGCTTTTCCAGACGCGGGGCGATCGTGCGTTCGTTGCCGTGGTCGGTGGGCAGGTAGTAGTCGGTGCCGACCAGTTCGTCGGGTGGGTACTGCTGGGCCACGACGCCTTCGCGGTACTTGTGCGGGAACTTGTAGCCCTGGGCGTTGCCCAGCAGGGCTGCGCCGGCGTAGTGACCGTCGCGCAGGTACGGCGGGACGGCACCGGCCTTGCCGCGTGAGACATCGGCCATCGCCGTGCCGATCGCGGTGGTCACCGCACCGGATTTCGGGGCGGTCGCGAGATGGATGGTGGCCTGCGCCAAGGCGAGTTTGCATTCGGGCAGGCCGACCTGCTGGACGACCTGGGCGGCCGCTGTCGCGGTCTGCAGGGCCATCGGGTCGGCCATGCCGATGTCCTCGCTGGCGTGGATCATCAAGCGGCGCGCGATGAAGCGGGGGTCCTCGCCCGCGGCGAGCATGCGCGCCAGATAGTGCACGGCGGCGTCGACATCGGAGCCGCGAATGGACTTGATGAACGCGCTGATCACGTCGTAGTGCTGGTCGCCCGCCCGGTCGTAGCGGACGGCAGCCTTGTCGACGGTCGCCTCGACCGTTTCCAGGTCGACGGCGCCCTCGGTCGCCGACTCGGCCGACGCCTCCAACGCGGTGAGCGCGCGGCGAGCGTCGCCGCCCGCGATCCGCACGATGTGCTCGATCGCGTCGTCGCTGACGGTGTAGGCGTCGGCGAGACCGCGCGGGTCGCTGATCGCGCGGGCGAGGACCGCGCGGATGTCGTCGGGAGTGAGCGGTTGCAGTTGCAGGACGAGCGAGCGCGACAGCAACGGGGAGACGACGGAGAACGAGGGGTTCTCGGTGGTCGCACCGACCAGCAACACGACCCGGTTCTCGACGGCGGCCAGCAGCGCGTCCTGCTGGGTCTTGGAGAAGCGGTGGATCTCGTCGATGAACAGCACGGTCTGCTCGCCCGCGGCGAGCCTGCGCCGGGCGAGGTCGATCACCGCCCGCACCTCCTTCACGCCGGCCGAGAGCGCCGACAGCGCTTCGAACCGACGGCCGGTGGCTTGCGAGAGCAACGAGGCCAGCGTGGTCTTTCCGGTGCCGGGCGGGCCGTAGAGCAGCACCGATGCCGCCCCCGACCCTTCGACGAGCCGACGCAGCGGAGACCCGGGACCGAGCAGATGCGTCTGGCCGATCACCTCGTCCAAGTTCGCCGGGCGCAGGCGGACGGCGAGCGGCGCGCCGGAGTCGCGACGGAACACCGCATCGGCGCCGGGTTCGGCGGACGCGTGTTCGCCGGGCACGTCGAAAAGGCTGTCGCTCACGTTGTGCAGGGTACCGAGGCCCTCGGACATGTCCTGCGAAGCTCTCCAACCGACCCCGGAGATCGACCAGGACCTGCCACGTAGATGGACAGTTGACCAACAATCCCCGGGTCGACTTGCGCCCGAGCGATTCGTGGGCTGTGATCGCTGATCGTGGTCGAAAACAACAGCGCCGTAACCTCCCAGCCGGTCGGGTTCGCCCGCCGCACCCTGTTCGCCGGTTCCACGGCGGTCGCGGCGGTCGCGGTGCTGGGCACCGCAGCGGCCGCGCACGCCGCGGGTGCTGTCTTCCGGCACGGCGTCGCGTCCGGCGATCCGCTACCGGGCGCGGTCATCCTGTGGACCAGGGTCACGGTCGCCGAGGACGCCGCTCCCGGTTCCGGCCTCGGCGACGCGGCAGCGGTGCGCTGGGAGATCGCCACCGACGCCGGCTTCGGCACGCTCGCCGCGTCCGGCACCGTCACCGCCTCGGCCGACACCGACCACACCGTCAAGATCGACGCGACCGGCCTCACCCCCGGTGAGGACTACTTCTACCGTTTCACCGCGCTCGGCGAGACCTCACCCGTCGGCCGCACCAGAACAGCGCCGGCACCGGACAGCGAGGTCGACCGCCTCCGCCTCGGCCTGGTCTCCTGCGCCAACTGGGAAGCAGGCTGGTTCGGCTCCTACCGGCACCTGGCCGCGCGCACCGATCTCGACGCGATCGTGCACCTCGGCGACTACATCTACGAGTACGGCCGCGGCAAGTACACCGGCCGCAACGGCGCGGTCCGCGCACACGACCCGGCGAACGAGATCGTCACCCTCACCGACTACCGCACCCGCCACGGCCAGTACAAGACCGATCCCGACCTGATGGCCCTGCACGCGGGAGTGCCGTTCATCTGCACCTGGGACGACCACGAGTCGGCCGACAACTCCTGGCGCGAGGGCGCGGAGAACCACGACCCCGCCACCGAAGGCCCCTGGGCCGACCGTAAGGCCGCGTCCACCCGCGCCTACCTGGAGTGGATGCCGGTGCGCGCCACGCGCGCCGACGGCCAGGTGCAGATCTACCGACGCCTGCGATTCGGCACGCTGGCGGAACTGTCGATGCTGGATCTACGCACCTACCGTGACGAGGAGGCGGGGCCGGGCGGGGGCTGGCGCCACGCCGACGACCCGTCGCGCACCATCACCGGCCGCGCCCAGATGGCGTGGCTCACCGCGGGACTCACCTCCTCCCCCACCCGCTGGAAGCTGGTCGGCAATTCGGTGATGGTCGCGCCGCTGGTGTTCCCGCCACTGGAAGCGGCCACGACCCAGGCGATCACCGAGGCACTCGGTATTCCGCAGGGCGGGATCACCGTCAACGGCGACCAGTGGGACGGCTACACCGCCGACCGCACCACGCTGTTCCGGGCGATCGCCGACAACGAAGTGGGCGACGTCGTGTTCCTCACCGGCGACATCCATACCTCCTGGGCCGCCGACCTGCCGGTGAACGCCGCGAACTACCCGGGCGGACCGACTGTCGGCGCGGAGTTCGTGATCCCGTCGGTCACCTCCTCGAGTGTCGGCGACCTGCTGAAGATGCCCGCCCGCACCGCGTCGGTACCGGCGGAAGAGGCCATCAAGGCAGCCAACCACCACCTGCGTTACGTCGAGCTCGACTCGCACGGTTTCGGCGTGCTCGAGGTGACCGCGACGCAGACGCAGATGGACTGGTTCTACCTCGCCGATGTCACCGATCCCGCGACGGGCGTGCGCCACGGCGCGTCGTTCGCCGTTCCGGCGGGCGGTCGGCTCGAACCGCGGCCGACGCCGATGCCCTGACCGGGGTTCGCCGCGACGCGGCGGAAATCGGCGCAGAATTCTTCGGACAGGGTTGTCGATTGCGCCCGTGGTCGCTCGTCGAGTGAGTACGGCACCCGACGAGCGGGCAGCCCCACACCCGAAGGAGCACATCATGAGCCAGTACCTGGTCCTGATCTACGGCGACGAAGCCGCCTACGCCGCGTACTCCCCCGCTGAGTTCGACGACATGCTCGCCGCGCATCGCACCTTCCAGCAGATCGCCGGTGATGCCAATCTCGGTGGGCAGGCGTTGCAGCCCACCGCGACCGCCACCACGATCCGTCACGACGCCAACGGCGAGGTCGTCATCACCGACGGGCCGTTCGCCGAGGCGAAGGAAGCGCTCGGCGGCTACTACTTGCTGGAGGCGCCCGACCTGGATGCCGCGATCGCGATCGCCGCGCGGGTGCCTGCCCCCACCGGTGGCGTCGAGGTTCGCCCGATCCAGGTCTACCCGCAGTCGTGACCACGGTGGCGGCCGCGGCCGTCGAGCAGGCGCACCGTCGTGAATGGGCCTTCGTGCTCGCCGCGACGGTGCGGCTGGTCCGCGATTTCGACCTCGCCGAGGAATGCGTCCAGGATGCCTACGCGACGGCCCTCACCGTCTGGGCGAGCGACGGCGTCCCGGCCAAGCCCGGCGCCTGGCTGACGACGGTCGCGCGACGCCGGGGCCTCGACCTGCTCCGTCGCGACAGCACCTTCCGGCGGGCGCTGCCCCAGCTCGTCGTCGACGAGCCGGTCGCCGACACCGCCGATCTGGCGCTGGCCGACCTGGACGACCCGGCGATCCCCGACGACCGGTTGCGGCTGATCAGCACCTGCTGTCACCCCGCGCTCGCACCGCAGGCACAGGTCGCGCTGACTCTGCGGCTGGTCTGCGGTGTCACCACCGCCGAGGTGGCTCGCGCGTTCCTGGTGAGCGAGTCGACGATGGCCGCGCGCATCACCCGAGCCAAGAAGAAGATCGCGGTCGCGGCCATTCCGTATCGGGTGCCCTCGGTGCGGGAACTGCCGCAGCGGCTCGATTCCATCTGCGCGGTGATCCATCTGCTGTTCACCACCGGCCATACCGCGCCGGCGGGTGAGGTGCTGGTCCGTGCCGATCTCGTCGATCGGTCGCTGCAGTTGGCCAGGATGATGCACGCGCTGGTTCCCGACGACCCGTCCGTGACCGGGCTGCTGGCGCTGATCCTGCTCACCGACGCCCGCCGGGCAGCGCGCGTCGACGACGACGGCAATCTGTGCACGCTCGAACACCAGGACCGCGGGCGCTGGGATCACGCGGCCATCGCCGAGGGCATCGCGCTGGTGAAACACGCTCTGCCACATACCGACCGGTATACCTTGCAGGCCGCGATCGCCGCGGTCCACGACGAGGCACCCACGTGGGCCGACACCGACTGGCGAGAGATCATCGGCCTGTATCGGCTGTTGCTGCGCGATTCCGCGTCGCCGGTCGCGCTGCTCAATCACGCCATCGCGGTCGGCCTGGCCGGCGATCCGGCGCAGGCGCTGGCCTTACTACATCCGCTCGGCGCGGAACCGGCGCTGGCGACCTACGGCTATCTCGACGCCGCCCGCGCCGCTTTCCTCACCGATCTCGGACGTACCGAGGAGGCGATCGCCGCCTACGAGTCGGCGCTGCTGCTCACCGACAACGCGGTCGAACGTGCCCATCTGCGTGACAAACTCGTCGCGCTGACGAGCTGACCGGCACCGGGGAACTCCGGATCAGGCGCCTTCGGCGGCCAGCTCCCGCTTCCACTCGCGGAAGCCCTCCTCGGTGCGGCCGCGCCGCCAGTACCCCGAGATCGAGACCCATTTCGGCGCGACGTCACGTTCCTTGCGCAGGTAGGGACGCAGCTGACGCATCACGGCCTCGGCCTCCCCGTGTACGAACGCGTGGACCTGTCCCGGCAGCCACTCGGCCGCGCGCACCGCGGCCACCAGTGGTGAGTGGGCCCCGGCGAGGTCGTCGGTGATCCGGTCCGAGGACACCCCGCGATGCACCCACTGCAGGCGCAGGTCGGCGGGCGAGTCGAGGGCGATCTCGTCTTCGGTGCCGCCCACTTCGACGAACACCAGGGCGGGCACACCGGCGGGTAGCGCCTCGAGCGCGGCCGCGATGGCCGGCAGCGCCGACTCGTCGCCGGCGAACAGGTACCAGTCGGCCGCCGGGTCGGGCGCGAACGCACCGCCGGGTCCGTTCAACCAGAACCGCGCGCCCGGCTCCACCGAGCGCGCCCATGGCCCGGCGATGCCCTCGTCGCCGTGCACCACGAAGTCGATGCTGATCTCGCGTCGCTGCGGATCGAAGGACCGCACGGTGTAGGTGCGCAGCACGGGCTGGCTCTCCGGGCCGAGCGTCGCGCGCACAGTGTCGAGATCGAACGGCTCGGGGTAGTCGACGCCGGGCACCGGAAAGATCAACTTCACGTAGGCATCGGTGAACCCGTTAGGGCTGAATCCGTCCGAGACCGTGCCGACCACCCGCACCAGGTGCGGGGTCAACCACTGCTTGCGGACGACTGTGACGGTGACCGGTATCGGCACGGCTGCTCCCAACTCCTCAGATCCCTGCCGACGGTACCCGTGTCGCGCCGGGAAATGGGGAGCCCGCTCGGCCGCGCTACTCCGACCAGCGCTCTTCGAGCATCGCCGAGACCTGTTCGGCGAAGTCGCCGACCGCGTCGTCGCCGGTCATCCTCGCGTCCTCGGCCAGCGCCGACCACCGGTTGATCAGCGCCTCCGAGCGCGGCACCGACAGCCCGTGCTCACGCGCGGTGGCGATGCGGGCGTGGTCGGCGGGCAGGAACCAGTACGTCGACAGCCAGACCCAGATCAGCCGGGCCTCGAGGATTCGTTCGGCCAGGACGGTGTCGTCGGCCAACGACGGCCATACACCGACCACGGCCGAACGCCAGGCCTCGACCATCTCCTTGGCACGGCTGCGCGAGAGTTCGAAATCGCACAGGCAGCCGGGGAAGGAGACCAGCGCGTAGGCGATGTCGAGGGTGGCGTCGCGGAAACCGCCCCACTCGTAGTCGAGGAACCGCGCGCCTTCCTCGTTCATGATCACGTTGTCGGGACACAGGTCCGACGGGCTGAACGCGCGGTAGCGGCCGCCGGTGAACAGACGGTTGCCGTGCACGATGCGCTCGGCGATCTCCCCGGGCACCTCGACGCCGAACTCGGCTTCGAGCAGACCTGGAACCTCGGCGATGGCAGCCTGCGCCTGCTGGGCGATCCCGTCGACGCGATGCGCCGAGTCGACCCGGCGCATCAGGGCGACGAAGTCGGGTTCGCGGCCGACGGTCGCGGCGTGCATCCGGCCGAGCGCCTGAGCGAACGCCATCAGCGAGTTGCGGGTGCCCGGCTCGACACGCGCCTGCAGCACCGAGGTGAGTAAGGCGTTCTCGCCGAGGTCCGACAGCACGAGGAGCCGGTCGGGAACGCTGTGGGCGATCAGGAAGGCTCCGGGGCGCTGTTCGCGACTCAGCGCGGTGGTGAACTGGTAGGACACCGCCTCGCGCAGGAACGCGGCGTCGATGCTGGCGACGCCGGGCGCCAGACCACCGATGCGGCGGTCAGGACTGGAACCGCGCACCTGCTTCACGATCAGGGTGCGCGGCAACGAAAATGCGTTTTCCGCAACACGCACGCGTAGGACTGTCGTCCTACCACTGCCGCTGAGCTCCATCGGATCACTCAGCTTTACCGGAGCACCCATTCGCTTTGTGAGCAACTGTTGTGCTGCGGACACGACGTCGGCGGCGCGTTCGGCCAATAGTGCGGTCATCGCCTCTCAAGCTACTCGTACCCGGTCACTTCTAGCGAGCGGTTGGACAACCTTTCCGCGTCGCTCGGCGTGTTGGCGCCGAGGTTGCGCGTGTGTGCCTGTTCGCTTGACACATCAGCCGGTCGTCGGGTTTTCTCATCGTGAACTGCTGTGCGCCACACCGCAAACCGGTTGAGTCGAAAGGTCTATCACAGTGACCGACACTCCGTACGCCGCATCGAGCGATTCGCCGGGCGGGTCGCCTGTTCCGGGCGGTGGCGGACAGTTCGCCGGCCCCACGGGCAGACATGAGGGCACCGGGCAGCCACCGGCTCCCGGTCCGGGACCGAGCAGGCACGGAATGGCCGGTGGCGCAGGCTATCCGCAATTCGAGGGACCCGGCGCCGCCCAGTACGGGCAGGAGCCGGTCGAGCCGCCGCCACCGATTGCCGGACGCGGCGGGCCTACACCGCAGTACGGGCCCGCGGGCACGGGCTCCGGTTACGCCGTCCCCCAGGCAAAACCGGAGAATCCGGTATACCCCGCATCCGGCGTGTCGCAGGGCGGTGCCGGGCAGACGCCCGGTTACTACCATTCGGGAGCACAAGCCCTCGATATCGGCCGTTCGCTGAGCTACGGCTGGGAACGATTCCGGGCCAATCCGGGTCCGTGGCTCGGCGTCACCGCGGTGGGCGTGCTGATCTATCTCGGCTTCGTCGCCGTGGTCCAGATCGTCGAGCCGACGTCGCCGTTCAGCGTGCTGTTGCTGTTCTTGATGGTGATCGTCGCACTGTGGCTGCTGCAGGCGGCGATGGTGCGCGGCGCGCTCTACGAAACCGACGGGTATCCACCGGCTTTCGGGTCCTACTTCCGGTTCGTGAACGCGGGCAATGTCCTGCTCACCTCGCTGCTCGCCTTCACCGTCACGCTGCTCGCCTCGACGCTGTGCCTGCTGCCCGGCATCGTCGCCGGGTTCCTGTGCATGTTCTCGATACACTTCGTGATCGACCAGGACTACGGTCCGGTGGAAGCGATCAAGGCGAGCGCGCAACTGGTGCTGGCGAACCTGTGGGCGGCGCTGCTGCTGGCGCTCACCATCACGCTGGTCACCCTCGTCGGCGCGATACTGTGCGGGCTCGGCCTGTTCGTCGCGGGGCCGGTATGCGTCATCGCGGTCACCTACTCCTACCGGATGCTGACGGCGGGACCGGTCGCCCGCGTCTGAGGTCAGCGGTCGAGCGCGGACCGCATGCCGATGGCCCGCTTGAATCGCCCGAGCGGACCGTCCGTGTCCCCCGCCCGGGGTCGCAACTCGAGCACGATCACCCCGGCCACGACGATGCCGAGCAGGTTCACCGCGAGCTGACCGACCGATTCGAACGCGCGATGCCACTGACCGATCGTCGCCGCCACCACCGCGTAGCCCGCGGCGGGCACGGTGGTGACCGAGATGAACACCCCGATCAGGGCCGCCGACTTCGCGGTGACCAGCGACAGCATCCCGGCCGCACCGGCGAGTAGGGCCACGACCAGCGAGAACGGCCCCACCTCGTAGATGAAGTCGACATTGTGCGCGTCGATGACACCCTTGGTGGTGATCCAGCCCAGCTGCTGCCACACCAGGGTCGCGCCGAGCGTGATCACCATCGCCACCGGGAAGGCCACGGCAAGCGCGAGTACCGAACGCCGGGCCAGCCGCCAGTTACGGCGAACCAGTGCGACCGACAGCGCTGCCAGCGGCCCGAACTCCGGACCCACCACCATCGCGCCGACGATGGTGACCGGCGAGTTGGTCGCCACACCGATCGAGGCCAGCAGACAGGCGATCGTCAGAAACGCCACAAAGGTGGCGTTGAGCGAGGATTCCTCGTGCGTCTCCTTGAGCAACTGCTCCCAGACGACCGCGTCGCTCGGGTCGCCCGGCGCCGCGTGGACCGCGCGATCGGCGGCGTCGGACAGCACCGCCGTGATCGGTTCCAGCGTGATCCCGCCGGTATGAACGATGCCGAGCGCCTTCACATCGGCGAGAACCTTGTTGCCCGCCTCGCGCGCCACATCGGCCTGGACCAGATCGCCCGGCGGGTCGAGGGCGATCCCGCGCGCCACCGTCAGATGAGTGACACCGGCGTCCTCCTCGAGCACCCGCACCAGGGCGTCGGTCTGCTCGGGCGGGCTGATCACTCGCAGATGTAGCACCCGGTGTCCTCCTGATCGGTCCCGCCGTCGCGATCGGGAACTGACCAGAAGGTACCGGGCTACCTCCGATGACCGCTATTTCTCGGCCGCAACAACTTTCGGCGCGTCGGCGGCGTCGCCCTTGCCCTTGGCCTCGGGCTTGGCGTCGATGCCCGCTTCCTTGCGCTGCTGCGCGGTGATCTGCGCGGGTGCGTCGGTGAGCGGGTCGACGCCGCCACCGGTCTTCGGGAACGCGATCACCTCGCGGATCGAGTCCTCGCCCGCCAGCAGCGCGGTGATGCGGTCCCAGCCGAAGGCGATGCCGCCCATGGGCGGGGCGCCGTAGGAGAAGGCGTCGAGTAGGAAGCCGAACTTCTCCTGCGCCTCGTCGTGGTCGATGCCCATCACCTTGAACACGCGTTCCTGCACGTCGCGGCGGTGGATACGGATGGAACCGCCGCCGATCTCGTTGCCGTTGCAGACGATGTCGTAGGCGTAGGCCAGCGCCGCACCGGGGTCGGTGTCGAAGGTGTCGATCGACTCCGGCTTGGGCGAGGTGAACGCGTGGTGCACCGCGGTCCAGGCCGAGTAGCCGAGGGCCACGTCGCCGCTGGCGGTGGCGTCGGCGGTCGGCTCGAACATCGGGGCGTCGACGATCCAGACGAAGGCCCAGGCGTTCGGGTCGATGAGGTCGCACTTGCGGGCGATCTCGCCGCGCGCGGCACCGAGCAGAGCACGCTGTGCCTTGGTGGGGCCTGCCGCGAAGAACACGCAGTCGCCGGGTTCGGCGCCGACATGCTTGGCCAGGCCTTCACGTTCGGCATCGGTCAGGTTCTTGGCGACCGGGCCGCCGAGGGTGCCGTCTTCGTTGATCAGGATGTACGCGAGGCCCTTGGCGCCGCGCTGCTTCGCCCAGTCCTGCCACGCGTCGAGCTGGCGCCGAGGCTGGCTCGCACCACCCGGCATCACGACCGCGCCGACGTACTCCGCCTGGAACACCCGGAAGGGGGTGTCCTTGAAGTACTCGGCGCATTCGGTGATCTCGATCCCGAAGCGCAGGTCGGGCTTGTCGGAGCCGTAGCGCCGCATCGCCTCCGCGTAGGTCATGTGCGGGATCGGGGTGACGATCTCGTGGCCGACCAGCTTCCACAGCGAGGTCAGAATGTCCTCGGCCAGCAGGATCACGTCTTCCTGGCGCACGAAGCTCATCTCGATGTCGAGCTGGGTGAACTCGGGCTGGCGGTCGGCGCGGAAGTCCTCGTCGCGGTAGCAGCGCGCGATCTGGTAGTACCGCTCGATGCCGCCGACCATCAGCAGCTGCTTGAACAGCTGCGGGCTCTGCGGCAGGGCGTAGAAGCTACCCGGCTGCAAGCGCGCGGGAACCAGGAAGTCGCGGGCACCCTCGGGAGTCGAACGGGTGAGCGTGGGGGTCTCGACCTCGACGAAGTCGTGGTTGGCCAGCACGTCGCGAGCCGCGGCGTTGACCTTGGAGCGCAGGCGGATGGCGTGGCCGGGGCCTTCGCGGCGCAGGTCCAGGTAGCGGTACTTGAGGCGGGCCTCGTCGCCGGGGGTCTCGTCGAGCTGGAACGGCAGCGGCGCGCTCTCGTTGAGCACGACCAGTTCCTTGGCGTCGACCTCGATCTGCCCCGTCGGCAGCTCCGGGTTCTCGTTGCCGTCGGGACGCCGTTCCACCACACCGGTGACCTGCACACAGTATTCCGCGCGCAGCTTGTGGGCCTGCTCGGCCGCCTCGCCCTCGCGGAAAACCACCTGCGAGACGCCCGAGGCGTCGCGCAGATCGATGAAGGTCACACCACCGTGGTCACGACGCCTCGCCACCCAGCCGGTGAGGGTGACGGTCTGACCGGCGTGCTCGCCTCGCAGCGAACCAGCCAAGTGGGTGCGCAGCACGGTATTCCTTTCGACAGACTTTCACGGACTTGTCGCACCGGCGCAGATGACCGTGTGCACTGCCATCGTAGTGAGACACGGTGCCCGGATGAAAACCGATATCTTCCTCACCGTGTCAAGCTTGTGACACCTGTCCGCCGTCGCCGCTCCCGCCGACGGTGAATCGCGCTGTGAGACAGCTGGACAACCGAGCGAAGGCGAGTACCGCGATGACCTTCAACGAAGGTATGCAGATCGATCCCGGCCGGGCGTCGTCGGGCGGCGGACCCGGCATGGGCGGCAAACTCGCTCTCGGCGGCGGCGCGGGCGGTCTGATCCTGTTGGTGATCACGTTGCTCCTCGGCGGCGATCCGGGGACAGTGCTCGGCAACTTCACCGGCGCGCAGAGCGGGCAGCAGGCACAGCCGGGGACCGCGGGAACGCCGACCCACTGCAAGACCGGCGCCGATGCGAACAAGTACGTCGACTGCCGGGTGGTGGCCACCGCGCAGAGCCTGGACGCGGTGTGGTCGGTGCAGCTACCCAAGCAGACCGGCAAGCAGTACGTGGAGCCCGAACTGGTGCTGTTCACCGGCGGCGTGAGCACCGGCTGCGGCAACGCCACCAGTGATGTCGGCCCGTTCTACTGCCCCGCCGACCAGACCGCCTACTTCGACACCGCCTTCTTCCAGGAACTCACCGACCGCTTCGGCGCGAGCGCGGGACCGCTGGCGCAGGAGTACGTGGTCGCGCACGAGGTCGGCCACCACATCCAGAACCAGCTCGGCGACATCGGCAAGGCTCAGCGTGATCCGCAGGGTGCGACCTCGGGCGCGGTCCGCACCGAGCTGCAGGCCGACTGCTACGCCGGTATCTGGGCCAACTTCGCCGACAAGCAGCCCTCGCCGGGCGGTGGACAGCCCTTCCTGAAACCCCTGTCCGACAATGACATTCGCGATGCGCTGTCGGCCGCCAATGCCGTGGGTGACGACCGTATCCAGCGCTCGGCCGGTCGCGGTGTCAATCCCGAGTCGTGGACCCACGGATCCTCCGAACAGCGGCAGAAGTGGTTCCTCACCGGCTACCGGACCGGGTCGGTGCAGGCGTGCGACACCTATTCCGCGCGTGACCTCGACAACCCGCCCGGGATACGCTGACGCCTCGAACGCGAAACCCACGCACTGTCTTTCGATCGAGGGGAACCCATGCGCCCGACCATGACCGGACTGCTCGTCTGCGCTCTCGCCCTGAGCGGCGCGAGCGCACTCGCCCATGCCGATCCGGCGCCACTACCGTTGGTGAGCCTGACCACGATCCCCGACGGCTGGTCGCAGCGCACCGACCTGCGTCCGGTCCTGCAGGTGTTCGCCGACGGCAAGGCCGTGCACATGCCCGACGCGGTGAGCAAGGACCGTAAACCCGAGACCGCACCCAAGCAGGTGACCGGAAAGGTTGCCGCCGACGTGATCGAGGCCGCGCGCGAGGAGATCAACGCACTGAAGGACACCGACTTCGGGATGCCGGCGGGCGACAACCGCGGCACCCAGATCATCGACCTGATGCCCGACGACCCGGCCGACGAAGCGCACCTGGTGATCTATTCCCCCGATGCGTCCGATGGCCTCAACCCGGAGCAGAAGGCCGCGCGCAAGCGCTTCACCGACCTCTACAAGAAGCTGGTCGACGCCTTCAAGAGCTGATCGTTCGACACCGAACCGCAAGGGGCTCGCCGGTTTTCACCGGCGAGCCCCTTGCCGGTCAGAACCGATCCGCGGTCGCGTCCGCTTCGCGTTCGTCCTCGTGGACGGCACCGATCACGTCGGGCGTGGATTCGCCCAGCGGACCGGTGAGATCGTCGTTGCCGGTGCGGCTCTGGTAGGGCTGCACGGTACGACCGTGTTCTTCCTCGTTGTTGCCACGGCCCGCACCCGCTCCCGCGCCACCGCCGCCCATCATGCCGGAGGTACCGCTGGTACCGGCGGCCGTGGTGGTGCCGGAGCCCATCACCGTGCTGATCGGCCGGCCCGACGCCGGAACCGCCGCACCCGGCACGGCCGCGGTGGACTTCGGAGTGCCCGAGCTCGGAGTGCCGCCGGTGCTGCCCGCCGAGCCGCCGGCGCCGCCGCGCGCGGTACCGAGCGCGCCGAGCGAGGCGCCGGATCCACCGCCGCTGCCACCGGTACCGACACTCGACGGTGAAGTCGAGCCAGGAGTAGTGGTACCCGCCGTGGTGCTCGCGGCGGTGGTAGACGAATCGCCGCCGCCGGTCAGAGCCTCCTCCGCCTGGGTGAGCAGCGGTTCGCCGATGTTCTCCGAAGCCGCGGAGAGAACTTCCTCGGGCGAGGGCAGGCCGCTCTGGCTGGCCAGCTGCCCGACGACGCCGCTGAGCTCGCCGGTGTACCCCATCAACTGCCCACGGGTGACGTTGACGACCGACACCGCCTCACCGAGATGCGAAGTGGCCAAGCCGATCAGGGTGGCCTGGGTCGGCGGCAGCATGATCGTCGGCGCGAGCGCGGTGGCCTGGGCCGCGAAGGTGGTGGCGATCGTGGTGAGCTGGGCGTTGCCGGTCTGGACGACGGCAGCGGCCTGCTGGGTGAGCGCGGAGATATCGATGCCGCGCTGGCTGGTGTCCTGCCCCTGTGTCTGCGCCTGCTGGCTGGCGGTGGTCGCCGCGTCGGCGGACTGCCCCTCCCACACCTGCTGAACGGTCTTCACGCCGCCTTGGGCCAGAGTCATCGCCTGCTCGATGACCGCCGAGGAATTGCTCAGGATCGAGGTCGGGTCCAGCGAGCCGAAAACGCCGGTACCGAAGCTGCTGAGCAGATCGAGGAACGGCTGGAACAGGGTGTCGATGCCGGGCAGTGCGGGCAGCGACAGGCCGCTCATCAGCGCGGCCACCGGATCTTCGGTCAGGGTCGTCGCGGCGGCCGACGTGCTCGCGCCGGCGGTGCTCGACGCGCCCGCACCCGAGGTGCCGGTGAGTGCGGACTTGGCCTGGTCGAACGCGGTCAGCGCGGCGGCCGACGCGGGCGCGGCGACCTGAGCGACCGTCCCCTGCAAGCCGCTCAGCGCGGACGACGCGTCGTCCGCGACGCCGGACAGGATGTCCTGGGGCTCTACGCCGGTGCCGAGGCCGCCGAGCCCACCCAGTCCGGCGGGCGACATGCTGCCGTTCTGGGCTTCGTCGGTGATCTTCTGCGCGAGGGTGAAGACCGCTTCCTCGTCGGTCGCCACATCCTCGGGCACCTGCATGAGCGGGACGTCCAGGATCGCCTGCGAATCGAGGGGTACCGCACCCATCACCGACGCCGTCGCGGCATCGGCGGCGGCCATCGCGGCATCGGGAGCGATGACGCCCGCGTCCGAACTCAGCGGCTTCACAGGCCGGCGGCCTGACGGGCGAGTTGGGCGGCATTGTCGATATCGGTGGTCTCGAAGGTCACCGACGACTTGAAGGCCGCGTCGGAGAGCGAGCTGAACTTCGCCGACAGGTCGTTGATGTCCTTGGCCTGCAACGCTTGCGCGGCCGCGAACATCGCCAGGTAGTCGGCGCCGATGAGGCCGAACACGGGCGTCGCCGCCGACACGCTGGCAACCAGGTCGATATTGCCCGCCGCGGCGACCTGTGCCGCCACCCCGCCATTGGTCGCCGCGAACGCGGCGACTTCTTCGGTTTGCACCGAGAGATCGGTCATGCGAAATCCCCCCAACTCGTCGTGAAAAGTCTGCACTACAGAAGCGAGCGACGGACGCGAAACTCCCGACGCGACCACCCAACTGCGATTGGCGCCAAATATAGCCGAACTCCCCGGCAGTTTTCGAGTCGTGCCACCCCCGATCTGCGTGATCCACTATCAAAACTAGAACATGTTCTATATCCTCGGCCTCATGAAGGTCGCAGTGACCGGCGCAGCCGGCTACCTCGGTACCAACTTGATCCCTCTGCTCGTCGAGCGCGGCCACGAGGTCGTCGCGATCGACCGCGTCGCCCCGGCTACCGCCGATCCGGCCGTCACCTGGGTCGAAGGCGATGTGCTCGACCCGGCGTCGATGCGTGCGGCGCTGGCGGGCACCGAGGTGGTCTACCACCTCGTCGCGCTGATCACCCTCGCCGAACGCAACGATCTGGCGTGGCGGGTGAACACCGAGGGCGTGCGCGTCACCGCCGAGGCGGCGCTGGAATCGGGCGTGCGCCGGTTCGTCCACACCAGCTCTATCCACGCTTTCGACCAGTACCGCGCGGGCGGACACATCGACGAGACCTCCGGCCGCTCAGACGATCCCGGTTTGCCCGTGTACGACCGGTCGAAGTGGTCCGGCGAACTGGCCTTGCGCCCGGTGATCGAGCGCGGACTCGACGCGGTGATCGTGAATCCGACCGGCGTCTACGGCCCGGTCGACCTCCCCGATCGCCTGTCCCGGCTGAACGTCATCGCCGCCCAGGCGATGCGCGGCCGGATTCCGGTGATGATCGGCGGCGGCTTCGACCTGGTCGACGTGCGCGACGTCGCCCAGGGCCTGGTCCTCGCGGGCGACAAGGGCCGCACCGGCGAGAACTACCTGCTCGGCGGCGAGATGACCACGATGATCGACTTCTGCCGGATGGCGGCGGCCCGCACCGGCGCCAAGGGCCCACGCTTCGCCATCCCGGCGAAGGTACTCGGCGCGACACTGCCGGTGCTCGAGCCGATCGGCAGGCGTTTCGGCTCCGACAGCCTGTCCAAAGCCGCACTGGGCGCACTGATCTCGGCGCCGGTTGTCGACCACGGCAAGGCCGAACGCGAACTCGGCTACCGCCCCCGCCCGACCATCGAGACCGTCAACGACCTCGTCGACTTCCTGCGGGCGTCGCGTCAGGCTTGACAGCCGTTCGAACAAATGTTCGACTCGTGGGGTGCGGTGGCAAGCTCAGACCCTGGACGCCGATGACGGCGCGCTGCCCGGCCTGACCAGGGCCGGGCTGGTCCGCTCCGTCCGCACCCCCGAGTTCGACGGCATCACCTTCCACGAGGTGCTGTGCAAGAGCGCGCTGAACAAGATGCCCGAGAGCTCCGCGCTGCCCTTCCGCTGGACGATCAACCCGATGCGTGGCTGCTCGCACGCCTGCCGCTACTGCTTCGCGCGCGGCAGCCACGAATATCTCGGCCTCGACGCGGGCGAGGATTTCGATTCCGAGATCGTGGTGAAGACCAATATCGCCGCGGTGCTGCGTCGCGAACTTCTGCGCCGGTCCTGGCAGCGCGAGGCGGTAGCGCTCGGCACCAACACCGACCCGTACCAACGCGCCGAGGGCCGATACCGCTTGATGCCCGGCATCATCGGCGCGCTCGCCGATTCGGGCACCCCCTTCTCCATCCTCACCAAGGGCCCGCTGCTGCGCCGCGATCTCCCCCTGCTCACCGAGGCGGCCCGGCACGTAGAGGTGAGCGTCGCGGTGTCGATCGCCATCCTCGATCCCGACCTGCATCACCGCCTCGAACCGGGCACCCCCGAACCGCGTGCCCGTCTCGACCTGGTCCGCGCGCTGGCCGACGCGGGCTTCACCGTCCATGTCATGGCCGCGCCGATCATCCCCTGTCTCACCGACAGCCGGGCCCACCTCGAGGCCCTGTTCGCCGCGATCGCCGACGCGGGCGCGGCCAGCGCCATGGCCTTCCCGATGCACCTGCGCGGTCCCACCCGAGACTGGTTCCTCACCTGGCTCGGTACCGAACACCCCGCGCTCATGCGCCGCTACCGCCAGCTCTACGCCCGCGGCGGCAACGTCACTCCCCTCTACCGCGACTGGCTACGCGACCGAGTGAATCCCCTCCTCGACCACCACGGCCTACGCCGAGTCCAAGGCCCCACTACGCCGGCCGCTCCCCCACCCACGCCGCAGGACGCGCAGCTCGCCCTCTTCGGCTGACCGCCGGACAGGCGGTCGGGCTACGACACCATCCCGCGACGCTCAACCGAGTGCGGCGACCTCGGAATCGGTGAGGACCACCGGTGAGACGCTGTCCTTGCTCCGCACCGACCGCACCGCGCGATACAGCGGACGTTCGCCGAGGCCGGCGTCGCGCGCCTCGGCACGCAACTGCTGCACGAGCACTTCCGAGATCGCGATGGCCGCGGCGAGTTCGCTGGCGGCGAGTGCGTCGGCGAGTTTGCGCAGGCCGAGCAGATGCAGTTCACGGCCGCTGCCCACGTCGGTGTACATCGCCAGCGGCACCAGTTGGGTGTCGCCGCCGGCGGTGACCCGCAAGACGATGCGGCTCAGGCGTGCGGGATACACCAGCAGTTGCACGCCGGTAGCGTGGGCGAGGTCGACCGTGTGTTCGCCGACCAGCCGGTGTGCGCGGATCACGGTGCCGCTCAACCACAGCCGCCGCCGCTGGAACGCGAAGACGTAACCGATGGTCGGGACAGCGACGGCCAGTCCGATCAGGATCGCGTACGGCCAGCTCAGCCAGACCGCCGACAGCAACGCCGCACCGACGCCCACGCCGAGCGCGGCCAGCGCGAGCCTGCGCAACATCGGCGCGAACACCTCGGGCGCCACCAGGTCGATTCCCACCGGTTCCGTCGCCGCCGGCTGCCCGGACTGCCCGTCCACGATTGCCTCTCCGCCCCCACCGGCCCGCCCGGCATGAGGCGCGGTCAGATTACCGCGCCCCACCGACCTCAGCAGCCGAGCGCGGCGCCCACCGCGGAGTACGCGGCCTCAGCGACCGAGCTCCGCGCGCAGCACCGCCACGACGCCGTCGAGCGGGACGGACCGCTGTTCACCGGTTGCCATCTCCTTGACGCCGATCGTGTTCTCGGCGAGATCGCGATCGCCGAGCACAAGGGTGTACTTCGCCCCCGAACGGTCGGCGCCCTTCATCGCACCCTTCATCCCGCGTCCGCCATAGGCCAGGTCGACGCTGATGTCGGCGGCACGCAGTTCACCGGCCAGCGCGACCAGCTTCGCCTTGGCCGCGTCGCCGAGCGCGACGCCGTACACCTGGCAGCGCGCCGGATCGGCCGCCGACTTGCCCTCGGCAGCGAGTGCCAGCACCGTCCGGTCGACCCCGATGCCGAAACCGATGCCCGACAGCGGCTGACCGCCCAGTTCGGCCATCAGTCCGTCGTAGCGGCCACCGCCACCGATGCCCGACTGCGCACCGAGCTGGTCGTGCACGAATTCGAACGTGGTCTTGGTGTAGTAGTCCAGACCGCGCACCATGCGCGGGTTCACCACGTACGGCACGCCGAGCGCGTCGAGGTGTCCGAGAACCTGCTCGAAGTGCGCCTTCGCCGATTCCGAGAGGTGGTCGATCATCAGCGGTGCGTTCGCGGTCAGCTCGCGCACTTCGGGACGCTTGTCGTCGAGCACACGCAGCGGGTTGATCTCGGCGCGGCGCTGTGTCTCCTCGTCCAGGGGCAGCCCGCGCAGGAACTCCTGCAACAGTTCGCGGTACTGCGGGCGGCACGTCTCGTCACCGAGCGAGGTGATCTCGAGGCGGAATCCGTCCAGGCCCAGCGCGCGGAATCCGGCGTCGGCGATCGCGATGACCTCGGCGTCGAGGGCGGGGTCGTCGATGCCGATCGCCTCGATGCCGACCTGCTGCAACTGCCGGTAACGACCGGCCTGCGGGCGCTCGTACCGGAAGAACGGACCGGCGTAGCAGAGCTTCACCGGCAGCTGACCGCTCTTGTCCAGGCCGTGCTGGATCACCGCGCGCATCACGCCCGCGGTGCCTTCGGGACGCAGGGTGAAGCTCTCGCCGTTGCGGTCGGCGAAGGTCCACATCTCCTTGCTGACCACGTCGGTCGACTCGCCGACACCCCGTGCGAACAGGGCGGTCTGTTCGAATACCGGCAGCTCGACATGCCCGTACCCCGCGAGTCGGGCGGCGTGGATCAAGCCGTCGCGCACGGCGACGAACTCGGCCGAACCGGGCGGCAGGTAGTCGGGGACCCCCTTCGGGGCGGTGAAGCTGCTGGTCTTGGTCACGATGGTCCAGTTTTCCCCACGGGCGCCCCCCGCGTCCAACCGGTTACCCTCTAGACGAACCTGACGACACGGGAGGAACGCGGTAGTGCCGAGTAACGAACAGCGACGGGCGGCGGCCAAGCGCAAGCTGGAGCGCCAGCTGGCACGACGGGCCGAGCAGGAGAAGAAGCGCAAGCGCTTGACGATCGCGGGCTCGGTACTGGGTGTGATAGTCGTCGCGGCCGCCGCGACCGGCGTGTATTTCCTCACCAGGGGCGACGACAGCGAGTCGGTCAACGCCGAGTCGTCCTCGGCGGTGCCGACGACCCAGTTCGTCAACACTCCCCTCGACATCCCCGGCCCGCCGCCCCCCGCGGCCAAGCCCGCGACCGTCGACTGCAGCTACCCGGCGGGCCAGGAGCCTGCGGCCAAGCCCGTCACCGCGCCCACCACGACGTCGGTCGCCACCGACGGTCCCGAGGTGAAGGTGGCGATCGATTCCACCCAGGGCCCGATCGGGTTGTCGCTCAACAGCGCGCAGGCACCCTGCACGGTCAACTCGATAGTGAGCCTGGCCCAGCAGGGCTATTTCGACAAGACCAGCTGCCACCGCATCGTGGCCACGCCGGGCTTCGGCATCCTGCAGTGTGGTGACCCCGCAGCCACCGGTATGGGCGGCCCCGGCTACTCCTTCGACAACGAATACCCCACCGACCTGTTCCCCGCCGGTGACCCGGCGCTGCAGCAGCCGGTGAACTACAAGCGCGGCCTGGTCGCGATGGCCAACGCGGGTACCTCCCCGGAGGGCAAGGGCACCAACGGAAGCCAGTTCTTCCTGGTCTTCGGCGACACCCAGCTGCCGCCGAACTACACCATCTTCGGCACGATCGACGAGGCCGGCCTGGCCACCTTGGACAAGGTCGCGGGCGGCGGCGTCAAGGGTGGCGCGGAAGACGGCGGGCCGGCCATCCCGATCTCGTTCAACTCTGTCAAGGTGGGCTGACACCCGCTTTCCCAGGACAGAAACGGACCGGACACGCTGGCGTGTCCGGTCCGTTTCCGGTTTTCCCGCCCCGACGTGCGAAGAAGATCATCAGAGGCTAGGCAATCCTACGATTCATCCGCCTCATGCACCGCTCACCCGCATTTTCTCCGCTGTCGACCCGGCCCGCCGGACATCGCACCGTGTCCTTCGCGCGGTAGGCTCAGATGTCCACTTCCACAGCAGCATCGGGGAGCAGTCATGGCGGAACTCGACGACATCGGCAGCGAAACAGCATCCATGATGCGCACCATGCTGCAGATGGCCATCTTGGTCGCCGTCAAATCGCGGGAACACGGCCAGAAAGAGGCCGAGTCCCGGGCGAAGGCGATCGAGGCCAAGATGAAGGAAGCGCGCGAATTGCAGATCCGCGAGGCGCGTGATCTCAAGGCCAAGGATCCGCGCAATATCGAACTCGTGCAGATGATGTCGGTGGGGTCGCGCACGGTGGAATCGCGCGGTGTGGAGAACCGCGGAATCAACCTCAACAAGCCGGCGGGCTCCGCCTTCGCCGCGAACGCCGCGGCGACGCCGAGCGTCGGCTACGACTCGGCCGAGCGACGCTCGGCGATCGCGGCACATCTGCAGCGTGCCGGCGTCGCTCCGGAGCTCACCCAGGTTCGGATGCTGGTCGAAATGGGCCAAGGCATCTCGCCGGAAGAGGCGATCCGGTCCCGGGACACCGTGATGCGCGCGACCCTCGCGCGTCAGCGTGGGGAACGCGGGATCGAACGCGGGATCGAACGCGGTCGCTGACCCGACTCCGAATATGCTCGGATCCCCTTGCCTGGCAACGGGATCCGAGCATCCGTCCGGTCAGTCCGGTATGCGGCCTTTCTGCCAGAGCCGGTCGATGTCCGGACTGCCGAACATCTGCGCGTCCGCGCCCTCCGGTTTCTTGAGCGGCAGCGGTTCGAGCATCCCCTTGTGACCGTTGCGCACACTGCAGTACTTGAACGGCCCTTTCGGGTCGAACAGCTTGGTCATGTGCGGGTCCGCATGGTCGAGAAACCACACGCTGATACCGGTCCCGCCCTGCAGACGGTGATGCTCCCAGGCCTGCCACAGCGCGCTCAACCGGATCACGGCCTCGCTGTGGTGCCACCATTCCGGGCACCACACCGTGTCACTGATATCGGTGACCTGGCGCCGGTAGACCTGACTCAGGTACTCGGTGACGAACTCGTACACCCCCTGGTAGCCGTTCGTAATCTCCCCATTGGCGACATTGTCGTAGCTCACAGCGGCTTGACCTCCTCGACTTCACCCATCTCTTCCGGCGGAACAGATTTCGCTAGCGACGCAGACCCGAAAAGGTCTTCGATGCGGGTCTTGCGAGTCGGGTCGTTCTGCTCGATCGACCGCTTGACCGCGTCGGCGTACTCCGACTCCCACCACGGCACGGTCCGCACCAGGACCGCGGGCTGACCGGAGGTGAACACGACGGCACGACCGCGCGGTAGCGTCGCCAGGCCCTGCGCGGTGAAGGTCACCGAGGAGCTCAGCGAACGCGAGTAGCTCTTGCTGTTGCCCGACTGCGACATCGACGCGGAGATCGAGTCGTACTCGCCGATCGCCTCGGACCGGTCGCGCAGGAAGGCCATATCGTCGACTCCGCTGCCGAGAACCTTGATATTGGCGGCCGACCACAGCGCGCTCATCCCGGCCTCGCCCCAGCAACGCGCGCCCTGCGCCCACGACTGCAACACGGTCATCACCACGATGCCGCGCGACCCGAAGTGGCTGTACTGCTTGGGCAGATCCTTCCAGCGCACCACGTTGGCGGCCTCGTCGAGCACCGCGAGCAACGGGATCGGCAACCGGCCACCCGACGAGCGCGAGGCCTTACGCATGGCCACATCGATGACCGCCTCGGTGAGCGCGCTCACCAGCGGTGCGGCCGAACCGCGCCCCTCGAGCGACAGGCAGTACAGCGTGCCGTTGCGTTCGATGAACTCCAGTTCGTCGAACTGGGGACGGACGCCGTCGGCCGGGGTGATCCACGGGTGCACATTGGACAGCTGCAAGCAGCGAATCATCTTCTTCGCGGTACCGAAGATGCCGCTCCTGGTGCGCTCGTCGGCATTGTACTGCATGGCGAGGCCGGACGCGGTGAAGTGGTGTTCGGCGCCGCGCAGGTGTTCGATCGCCTCGGTGTTCTGCGGATTCGTCACCCATTCCCACACCTGGGTGATCGGTTTGCCCGCGATCGCGGCCGCGAGGAAGAACGCGGCGAGCAGGTCTTCGGCCTCAGGATCGAAGAAGTTGTCGCCGTCGTCGGCGCTGCCGCCGGTCTCGGCGTCGGCGAAATGTCCCGCGAGCCGAGCCGCGCGCATCTCACACCCCTCGGTGCGGAAGTTGACCCAGCTCAGCGGATCCCAGAACCAGGTCGGTCGTTCACCGGCGACGCCTTGTGGATCGAACACGAATGTGCGACTGCCCTTGGCTTCCTGCACATCACGGGTCGCGTCGACCACGTCACGCTTGTTCGACGTCGCCAGCACGGGCCCGATCGCGGAGAGGATCGCCGGAATGACCCGCGAGGTGGATTTGCCCTGTCGCGGGCCCCAGATGTCGAGATGCAGGTCTTCGTAGGAGCCGTAGAGCGAGGTGCCGTCGGCGACAGCGATGCCGATCGGCACACCGGGTGAGTCGTTGGTGCCCAGCTTCATCCCCAGAGCTGCCGCCTTCTCCCTGACTCCGGCCTCGGTGATCGACGCGATCGCGCTACCGCTGCCCATGTGGTCGGCCTTGTCGTCGACCGCCAACCGCCCCACACCCGCACGCTTCTTCAACCGCTTGCGGATCACCACATACGCGATGGCCGACGCGATCACCAACAGCACGATCACCGTCGACGCACGCGGCCAGTGCAGCTTGCCCCGCGCCAGATCGGCGACCACCGCGATCGGGTTGATCGGAATGGTCTGCGGCACAACCGCCAGCGCGTTGCCCAGGTGCAGGGCGACGGCGAGAGTGATCAGCGCCGCGAACCCGAACATGATCATGATCAGCGTTGTGTCGGGTCCGACCGCGGCCGGATCCGTCACCTTCTTCTTCGCCACGGGTGCCTCCTTGTGTGGACGTGGTGGGTGGTCAGCGGAACGCGTCGAGGCGCCAGCCCTGCGGGGTCTGCACCACCGTCGCGATGACGGTGCTCGGCGATAGCTCTTCGGTGCGGCCGTTCGGGTAGACGACCGTTTGTTCGATGCCGATCTTGTACTGCGCCACCGTGGGATCGGCGCTCGCGGGCGCCGGCTCCCCCGAGGCGAAGGTGAACGCCTCCACGCGCGCTTTCGCCTTGGCCCAGTCGGCCCACTGCAGCGACGGTTTCGGAGTCGCGGTGGCCCCGATCGAACTGTCCAGCATACGTATCATGCTGGGCCCCAGCCATTCTCGCGCGCGCTGCAGCGAGGATCCGGGTTGCTCGGTCGCGGGGTACCAGGTGTAGACCTCGCGCAGCGCGACCACCGCGACACCGTCGGGAGTCGTCGGGTCGACCGCGGCTTCGAGCAGACGCGTGGTGGAAGTCGCCTCGGGACGCGTCGGCTCGGCATCACCACTGCACGCCGGAACCGAGAGCAGGACTGCCACGAGCATCACCGCCGGGGTTGTGCGGATTCGTGTTCTCTCCCACCAGGTTATCGCTGGTCGCGTGGTCACAACACCCTCCTCGCCCGTGCGTCGCCGGGCACCGCCACCTCGGCGACACCCCCGCCACCGCGGTTGCTCGTCGGCGGCACCGACTGGATCAGCCGACCGTTGCCCGCGTAGATCCCGACCTGCGTCGGGCCCTGCCGTCCGAACCCGCTGAACACCAGATCACCGGCGACGGCCTTCGCGATCGGGACCTCCCGCCCGGCCTCCCATTGCTGTTCGGCGGTGCGTGGCAACGTGACCGCGCCCGAGGATGCGGCGAACACCGCCGCGGCGGTCAGTCCCGGCCCGTCGAATCCGCCACCGCTCGGCCCCTGTACGCCGCCGCCGCCCCACACATACGGTGTGCCGAGCCAGTCGTGGGCGGCCTCGACGATCTGCTCGCCGTCGCTGCCCTGCCCGGGGGTGAACCGGCCTTGCGCGCCGGGCGCGCGGTACTGGGGTTCCATCGACAAGATGTTGGTGACGTAGGGCCTGGTCTCGGAATAGTGCGCCGCATACTGATTGGGCATCCCCCCGGAGGCCAGCACCGCGCCCTCACCGGCGTTGTACCCGGCCAGGGTGAGGGCGGCCAGGTCGCCCGACACGCGCCCCGCGGCCATCCAGCCCGCGATCTTGTGGGCGATCGAGCACATGTAGCGGGCCTGTCCGATGATCGCGTCACCGTCGTCCCACACGCTGGCGGACCCGTTGCCGTCGGCGTCGATGACGTAGGGCTGACCGTCCTCGGGATTGATGCCCGCCGCCGTGCCCGGCAGGAACTGGGCCAGGCCCTGGGCGCCCGCGGGCGAGGTGAGCCCCCGCCGGAATCCCGACTCCTGCTTGGCCTGCGCGGCCAGCAGCGACGAGGAGATCTCCGGGCATACCGTCCCCGCGCGGCGATACCAGATCTCGAGTTCGGCGGGTACCTTCCCGTCGGCCAATGCCCCACCGGCGCTGCCGAATCCGCGCACACAGTTCGGATCGCTCGAAAATGCCCGCGCGCCACCGACATCCGGGGTCGGCGCGCCGTCGAGCCACGGCATCGGGTCGATCTGACGACCGCCGGTGAACCGGCCGCCGGGCACGATCTCGAAATGCAGGTGCGGACCGCTCGATTCGCCCGCGGACCCGACCATCCCGATCGGCTGACCCGCGGTCACCGTCTGGCCGGTGCGCACCTTGACGCCGGCGTCCCACATGTGGCCGTACACCGCGGAGTAGGCGCGACCGTTGGTGTCGACGGAATCGACGACGATCCAGTTGCCGAACCCGGAAGCGGGACCGGCGGCGACGACCCTGCCGTCGGACACCGAGTAGATCGTGGTGCCGTCGGTGGCGGCCATGTCGATGCCCTTGTGATCGCCGCCGCGCGAACCGAACACATCGGAGATGGTGAACGTTCCGATCTCCAGCGGCAACGTGCGGCGCAGCGGACCCACACCCGCGGCCAGCACCGGTGTTCCGGTGACCGCCGGATTCGATGTCGGCGCGGCAGCACTGGTCGCGCCCGCGCGATTGTCCCCACCGAGTTCGGGCAGCGTCGGCACGGACGATCCGACCAGCACATCGCCGGTCTCGCAGGTCTCATCCGAGGACGGCAGCACGATCACCAGCACCAGGGCCACCAACCCGACGACCGAGCCGAACACCGTCATCATCATCGTGCGGACGTTCACCGGCCGCCTCCCCGCGGTCCGCGCCGGGCGCCGATTCGCGCAACGTCCGCCGCGGCGGAGTTCATGTTCGGCGCCGGGACTCGTTGAGCGTGTCGGCGAGCGTGCGGTTCATTTCCGCGGCGGCGGCCAGCTGTTGTTGCAACAGCGCCACTTTGCGGCGTAACGCGGTGGCGTCCATGCGGTCCAGGCTCGGGTCCTGGGTCGCGCGGACCCAGTTGCGCACCGAATTGGCGTGCACGCCGATCTGTTCGGCCACCATCCGGCAGGCCTCCGATTCGCTGCGCAACTTGTCGGTCAGCGCGACCACCTGGGCGACGGCGGCATTGCGGACCTCCGGCGAGACCCGGCGATAGGACCGGTGCGGCATCATTGCTCACTCCCGTTCGAATAGTCCGGCGTGCCCCTTGGGTTGTCGCCGAACTCGCTGAAGCGCTGGTTCGTGTCGTGGATTCCGCTTTCTCGCTCCGACACCGTGAACTCCATGTGGAAAGGAATGCCCGGCCGGCGATCCTCGCCGACCTTCAGCAGGAACTTGCCGGTACCGGGCGGCGACGGCCGCTGCTGGCCGGGCTTGAGCGCCTCCCCGGTGAGGGCCTGCGGCGCCGACCAACTCGTCACCATTTCCTGCTCGGCCGAGGTGAACGGCACCGTGGAGTCGAGCCTGCTGATCTCCTCGGCGGGTAGCGCGCCGAAGATCTTGGCGCGCGCGCGTTCCAGGAAGCCGATGGCCTTGGCGATCGCGGCGTCCGACCCCAGCGCCTGCAGGTCCTTGATGGTGTGGCTGATCATGATCAGGGCGGTGGCCAGGCCACGCTGCAGACGGGTCAGTTCGTCGACGCGGTCGACCATGAAGTCGCCGAGCCCGAGCACCTGCCACAGCTCGTCCATCACCACCTGGAAGTAGCGCTGCGGGCCGAGGTCCGCGTCGGCCAGCACGTGCGCGGCCTCGACGGACGCGAAACCGTCTGCCCAGCAGGCCAGCATGACCGCGGCCTTGAGCTTCTTGTCGCCGCTGGGGATGTGCGAGACGTCGATGCACACCGCCACGGCGCTGGTGTCGATCGGAACGCTGGTCTGGCCGTTGAAGATCGCGCCGAACGGGCCCTGGGTGAGCGCGCGCAACGATCGGCGCAGTCCCTTGATCGCGTTCTGGTATTCGTCGGCGTTGTCGGCGCCCGCGTCGAGCATCATCTCGGCGCCGCCGCCGACGATCACCTCGAGCAGGTTTTCCATGATCGGCGGTTTGTCGGGGGTGAACCCGCCGGGCTGGTAGAGGATGCGCAGCGCGGTGGCGATCAGCGTTTCCTCGAAGTCGGCGACGCGGGCGCCGCGAACCAGTTCCACCAGGCCCGCGATCAACGTCACCTGCCGGGCGCGCAGATCCTGCAGCACCTGACGTTGCAGTGCGGGTTCGTCCGCCAGGCGTGGCACCACCGAACCGAGCACGCCCGCGGCCAGCGGGTTCAGCTTGCCGTGTCCGTAGCCGAGGTCGATCACCTGGCCGCCGACGAGTTCGACCATCTTGCGATAGTCGGGTTTCACGTCGGCCAGGATCAGCGGGGTGATGCCCTGGGCGATGCCGCCGAGCACGATCCGGCGCACCAGCGAGGACTTGCCGAAACCGTTGAGGCCGAGCACGAACAGGCTGGGTGCGGTGATGAAACTGCCGCGCATGAACCAGTTCATCGGGTCGAAGCACACCGGGGCGCCGGTGTGCAGGTGCGAGCCGAGTGGGGTGCCGATCAACGGCGCACCGGCACCGACCGACCACGGCCACAGACCCGCGACCTGGGCGGTGGTGGCGCGATACTCGACCGGGCGGCCGACGACGTTCATCTTGCCGCCGCCCGCGCCCGAGTACCCGCGGTCGGTCAATTCGGCGGTGGTGCGGTCGAACCCGTCCTTGACCACGGCCTCGGTGCGCGCGTGCGCGTTGTTGCGGCGCAGATCGTCGGTGTGGATCCGGAACGTCGCCCAGGCCGCGCGCAGACCCGACTGCTCGCGGGCGATCATCTCGTAGCGGGCGCGGGTAGCGTCGTCGAGCAGCGAGGGGCCTTGCGAACGCCGGTCCGGCTTGGTCGATTTCGCCGACCGGCCCGAACCCATCGCCCGATCGGCGGCCTCGTCGGCCCGGACCGCGCGCACCGCCTTCGCGGGCCGCGCCTTCTTCATCGGCTTCGGTGCGGCCTGCTTGGGACGCCGGCGCGGATCACCCTGTGGGCGTTCGTGTTCCAACCGGGGACCGTGATCCTGGTCGCGCAACCCACGCTCGGCGCGCGCCCTGGCGCCCCGATCGGCATCGGGACGCGGACCCCGCGTCCGCCGCTCGCCCTCGCGCGATCGACGCGGCTCGTCCTCGCGTGGCCTGCGTGGCTCCTCGCCACGGGGCCGGGGTGGACGACCTCGCTCGGTGCGGGCTTCGTCCCGTGCCCGGTGCTCGACCGGTGGACGGCCTTCGGCCGTGCGTGATCCCCGCGCCGAGCCTTCTCGCTCGTCGCGGTCGGTGCGCTCGTCGAGGCCGAGCACGTCGTCGCTCACGCGCGGCGCGCTCCCCGCGGGCCGTGGCTCGCGTTCGCCGCGGATGCGCGGCGGCCGGTGGACCGGGCGCAACGCGACGTCGTCGCGATCGCGCACCGGGGGTTCGTAGTCGCGTCCCATAATCGCCTCACCCCGCCAATGCCTTCGGAATGGTTGCGTGTTCGGGCAGGATCACGCCGCAACCGAGAGATGCCGCGAACGCCGCGGACTGGTAGCGGTAGCAGCGCCGGATCTTGAGCCGAGCCTGCGTGGACAGGTCGCGGGTGATGGCCTCGATGCGGGGCAGGTCACCGCGCAGCGGTTCGGTGATGGTGACCAGCGCACCGAACCGGGTGACACCGTGTCCGCGCGCCTGCTCCTCGCGCGCCTGCTGGGTGGCGCCGACGCGCAGCGTCGCCGCCGCCGAGACCACGCCGCGTTCGCTCTGCTGGGCCACGAGCGCGTTCTTGAAGTCGTCGTCGACGATCTCGGCGGCGTCGGCGGCCGAGTGCGGCCGGTAGACGATCGCGATGCGTTTGCGTGGCACTTCGGGATTGGGCGCGAGCAATCGCTGCAACACCCGCTCGTCCACCGCGCCCTCGGGCGCCGCGTCCATCTCCCAGGTCACCGAGCGGCCGCCGTCGTGGATCAGGTGATCCCACTTCTCGTCGTAGGACACCGGACCCGCGTCGTCCCAGCCGAGGCCGTGCCCACCGGGATCGGCCGCGGCCACCTCGAGGTCGGCCTGCGAGGCAGGGTCGTAGCTGCGGCGGATGAAGGAGATGACCTCCTCCGCCGACATCGGCTGCGCCCGCACGCCGGCCTCGGCCAGCGCCGCGCAGATACCGGGCAGCCTGCGCCCGATCTCCACCGCTTCCTCGGCCGGGTTCTTGCGCCGCTCGGCGGTGGTCGCCTTGAACGTGATCGCCACCCGCGGCAGCAGTTGCACACGCTCCTGCGGCAATTCGGTCGCCAGCTCGTACATCACCTGCTGGGCCAGATCGGGGGCTTCGGGGCGGGTGATCGTGGACACCTCGTTGAGCAACCGGTTTCCGGTCTCGGGCACCGTGTCGATCACCGGCACCACCGCGACGATGTCGCTGGTCTGCCCGACCGAGGCGAGGAAGGTGCCCCAAGCCGCGACCCAGCGATCGATCACCGGCTGGTCCACCGCCTCGTGCCCCTGCGGCCAGGCCCGCAACACCACCGTGTACTGCGCGAACGCGGGCAGATGGATCATCCCGAAGTGATACCCACCGGCGTCGATGCCTTCGTAGAGCTTCGACGGCGCGAGCAGCCCCGGCAATTTCGTGACACCGCCGGGGATCCGGGAGAACCGGCCACCGCGATACACGTGCTCGCCGTTGTTGCGCGAGCGCCTCCAGTTGAACATCATCAGTCCCGTCTCATAGCCCGAGCGGCCCCCCGTCCGCCACACCAGGGGCACCATCACCAGCGCACCGAGCCCGCCGACGACGAGGCCCCATTTGAATCCACCGACCATCGCGCAGATCAGTGCCGTGATCACCACGACGAAACCGATCACGGTCTCTTCCCAGCGCAGGCCGAAAAGGCCCGCGCTGCGCGGTTTCTGCCACAGCCCGTACGAGCGGCGCTCGTAGGTGTCGGTCGCCGAGGTCGTCATCGCGGAATCGTGCTCCTGCCGAGGTCGGGTGAACGATTCGCCCAGCGGTCACCGGCGACGTCGCCCATCGATTGGTCCGCGCGCGAGGTGGTGTTGGCCGCGGTCCGAGCGGCCGCCACATTGCGGGCGCCGGCGGGTACCGAGCCCGAACTCGTCGTCGCGGGCGCGGGCGCACCCCCTCGTGGTGGCGGTGTCGGTCGTGGCGCCGCGCCACCGCCGCCGCTTCCCCCGCCCCCGCCGGGTCCACCGGGCCGCGGACCCGCACCGCCATTACCGAAGTAGCCCGCGGAGCCGGGCGCCGCCACCGGCCGAGAGGCGACAGCCTTGGTGCCGATCGCACCGAGCCCCATCGCCGCTACCGCCGCACCACCGGCCACCATCAGACCCGAGCCGCCGGTGCCGACCGTGGCCACCGCGGGCGCGACCAGGCGCATCAGCGCGGGCAGCACGAACGCCACGCTGCACAGCAACACCAGCGCGACCAGCATCCGCTGCGCGTCCTCGCCGCTGGGCAAGCCGCCGGAGTCCGTGGTCTCGTCGACGTGGCCCGCGGTGGTGAACGCGATCATGTACACGATCGCGGCCACCGGTTTGAACAGCATGAACGCGATGATCCAGCCGACCAGTTTCTGATACGACTGCTTGCCGGTGCCCGTCGCCGAGGCGGCGGCGGCCAGCGGCAGCACGCCCGCGGCGACCACCAGCAAACCCTGCCGAACGATGGCGAGCACGATCTGGGCGAGCGCGCCGAGCAGGCCGACGATGGCGATGATCAGCACCAGGCCCGGCGAAAAGGCCTGCAACTTACTGGTTTTCACCATCAACTCGGCCATGTTCTTGGCATTGCCGCCGGTGGCGTCGTCGATGATCCACTCGGAGAACTTGTCCGACGCTCGCGTACCCGCGACGATCACCGCACCCAGCATCCACGAACTGAACACCACCCTGGCGAACAGGCGGAACGATTCGGCGGCCTCGCTCACGGCCGCCCCGCGTCTGGCCTCGGCCAATCGGCCGCCGGTGATGATCACCGAGGCGATCAACAGCAATATCTGGATCTGATAGGTGTAGTCGTTGATCTTGGTGAACAGTGCCCCCGAGTCGCTCACCGCCTCGTTGGGCACCTTCATCCAGAAGGTCAACGCCAGGATCAACGCCTCGCCGAGGCCCTTCATCAGCGAGTCGACCACCTTGCCGAAGGTGGAATCCCACGCCTTGTCCTTGACCGCGGTGGCCGCGTCGCCGGGATGGGAGGCGGCATTGCCCGCCTTACACACCGCCGACGCCGCGTCGCCGAGCGAGACTCCGGGGATCGCGACGCTGTCGAGGGTGTCGTGCAGTTCGTTGCACGCCTCGTCGAAGCCGTAGGTCTGGCCGTAGGCCACCGTCGGCGTCGCGATCATCACGGTGAAGATCACCGCGAAAATGGTGACGATCCGCCTCAGCATAGTTGGCACCCCTCGATGGTCCGCGCGGAATCGATCCGGGCTGTGCTGTACCTCGATCACCATGTCGTCCACCCCGCCAGCGATTCCACGTATTCGGTCTGGGTATTTGCTGTCGTCGACGGTTTGAGCCGCCAGTCACCGGCGTCCCACACCACGATCATCCGCATCGCGGCGTACAACTGCTTGCCATCGATCACCGGACCGCGCGAAGCCAGCCGCACGATCGCCAGATCCTCGGCGAAATCGTCGATCTTGAACGCGTCGGAGGCCACGAAATACCGGGTCACCTTCTCCGGCTGCTGTTTGGGCAGCCGCTCGCCCGACAACGCGGAGTCGTAGGCGGCCAGCTGCGCTGTGCTGACCCGCAATTGCGTCACATACAGGTCGCGGTCCGCCGGGCGGGCGTTGAGCCGGTAGGTGATCTGCGCGGCGGCCAGTGCGGCGCCCTGTGGTGTCCGCGCGTAGCCGACGGCGAGCCCGTCCTCGATTCGCGACGGCCCGTCGGAAGTGGAGAACGGCACCGACGCGCCGTAGACACGCTGCCAGCCGTGCGGTTTCGTGGTGCCCTCCGGCGCGCCGGTCAGCCAATCCGGGTCCGCGGCGGTACGTTGCGTACCCGGTTGCTGGGCCAGCGGCTGACCCGCCGGGTTGTTCGGGATGTCCACCCGCCTGCCGAGCAGGTCGACCTCGGGTTCGGCGAATCCCGTTCCGCCCGCGGCCTGGGCGGGCGGCGGCGCGTTGTCCACCTCGCTGCCGCCGTCGCGAGTGAAGTACACGACGGCGCCGACGACCATGATCAGGGCGAGCAGGGCACCGGAGGCGATCATGCCGAAGGACGCGCGGTCGCGCGTGCCCGGCTCCTTCTCGCTCACTGCGGTGCCTCCAATGTCACAATGTCCTGCGGTAATTCATCGATCGGGTCGACCGGCCGGTCGGTGGACCGGGGATCGGGTAACTGCAGCCGCCAGTCTCCGCCGTACCAGCTCACCGTGGTGTGGTTCACCGCCCGTGACCGGTCGGAGTATTCGGTATAGACGTCGACAGTCGTTCGCTCGTCACGATATTCGGTAATTTTGTAACCCAACAATTTCGGCGCGTACTCCGCCGTGGCGGGTCCGGTGATCGACAGCTGTACTCGGTTGATCGCCCACTCGTCCCGCGCGGGCCCCGGGACGAGTTCGGCGTTCACCACCTGGGCCCACTGACTGTCCGGCGCCACCGACAACCGGATGGTGTGGGTCAGTGCCGCCAGCCCGGCCCCGCGCGGGGAATGCTCGAACCCCGTCGCGGCGCCCTGCCCCACTGTTTTCGGGCCCTGATCGGTGTGCGGCAGGGAGATGCCCTGGTAGTCCTGCCAGCCCACCCCGGTCGGCGCGGCTGTCAGGTCGGGGCCGGTATCACCACCGCCGCCACAGCCGACGGCCGCGGCGAGCAATGCGATACCGACCGCAACCGGTCGTGTCACTGTGGAATTCATGCCGGCAGGAAGGCCAGCGCGATCGCCGACGCGGTGCTGGCCACCGAGGCACCGATCAGGCTCATCAGGACGCCGTGTGAGGCGTCGTTGACCGCCAGGTCGCTGCGGAACGCGATCCACAATCGACCCGCCGACAGGATCATCCAGGCCAGGCACGACAGCAGGACGAACCAGAGCAGCCAGTTGAGCAACTGCATCATCGGCGCCAACACGTCGGCCGGGATCTGTTTATAGGCGAGCACGGTGATCACTAACCGATGACCGCACTCATGATCGTGCCGGCGCTGGTCGCCACGACGCCACCGATCATGGCGCCCGCCACCATCTTCGGCGATTCGAGACCACCACCGGTCCAGCGCTCCCACGCGAACTTGCCGCCCGCGTAGGTGATGCCGCAGATGCCCGACAGCAGCACGAACCAGGTGAGGTAACGCACCAGCTGCAGGATCTTCTCCGAGCCGGGAGGAGCCTCCGGGGTCGGGTTACCGACCTGGGCCAGCACGGTGCCGTACGTGTCCTGCACGGCGAGGAGGAGCATGCTCATCGGGTGCCTTTCTCCCACAGTAAAGGTGTTGTGCCACAAACACTTCGACGACGACACACGTTTGTACACCACCGACCGGCGAACCGCCCGGCGTTCATGATCGACCCTGACCCGACGTGGGCGGGCCGAGACTGGTGCGGATCGCGGCGACCACATCGGTACCGAGGTCACCGATTTCGACCGGCACGTCGTCGAGCGGGTCGGGGCGGCGCTTCTTGACCGCCACCTCGTCGCCCGGCGACCACACCGGAAGCGCATCGGACTCCACCAGAGTCCATTCCTCGAACCACGGCACCTGCCAGACGTGCCCGGCCAGCGAGCCGACCACCTCCCGGTAGCGCCGGATCTCCGGTGCCATCCGGCCGGGGCGCGCGGCCACGGTGATCAGGCCGAGAACCAGCGCCGGGCCCGCGAGCCCGGCGTGATGCTGGCGCAGCAGATCGTGCGCACGGGTGAGTCCGGAGATGGTTTCCCTGGCGACCAGGACCACATAGGGGGATTCGCGGTCGAACACCCCGGGCCAGCGCCCGCGCGCGTCGGCGGCGGGGGCGAGCACATGCGACAGCGTGGTCGCGCCCGCGCCACCGTGCACGCCGAGCAACCACACCAGCGGCGCCCGGCCGACCCCTGGCACCGGGCGCTCCCAGATCTTGGCGCGCAGCGATTCTGGCGGCGCGACTACACCGGCGGGGGCGTCCGGTTCACGACGACGACGAAGATTCATGGCTGCCGTCATGATGCCACCCCCGCGAGCAAGCTCGCATACGCCGAACGCGTCGTCTCGGCCAGCTCGGCGTGGCGGACGAGTTCTCCGCGCGCGAGATGCGGATCGTAGGGAATCTCGACGACCTCGCGCACCCACCCCGACAGGTGCTCGCGCAAATGCTCCGCTACGCGCGAGTCGTCGTGCGAATACTGATGCGAGACAACGATAGTGGTGTCGGCGACCACACCGGCACCGTCGTCGCCGTAGTGGTCGTCGAGCCATTCCAGGGTCACGCGCAGCCGGTTGGCGGCGTCGACGCGGGCCGGGATGGCCAGCACCAGTGCGATATCGGCATCGTCGAGCAGGGGTCGCAGTTGCCGTCCGGCAATCGGGTTGCCGCCGTCGTAGACCGCGGTGTACCCACCGGTGTCCAGCGCCCGCGCGACAGTGAGAAATGTCGCGCGGCGGCGCAGTGGGGTCGCGTCCCGCCAGAGCAGCCCGAACCCGGAGGTGGAGCGGGACAGGCAGTCTTCCAGCGGCGCCGGTTCGTCGTCGCCCCGGCCGTACACCCAGGACTGCAGGTTCACCGGGTGCAGGTGCTTGTCGGCCCCACGCAGCGCGATGTCGCTACCCGCCGCGGTCGCGTCGACCGCCACTGTCGTCGCACCCGCGGTGACGAGCTCCGCGGCCAGGCCGAGCGCGGTCGTCGTGGTGCCCGCGCCGCCGCAGCCGCCGACCACCAGGATCGGCCTGCGAGTGCCGTCGCGGCGCTCACCGTTGCGACGCCGCAACCGCACCACCGGAGCCGGATCACGCGCCAGGTCATCGGACGGGTCCCCCTCGGGGGCCTCGTCGAGCCATCGGCTCCAATCGTCTGTCATCGCCTCTCCTTACCCTGCCGCGATGCCCGTGATGAGCGTGCGATCGCCGACCAGCGCTGTCCGCACCGATTGCTTGGTGTAGGTGGCCGGTGCGCCCGCGGGCCGGAACTCGGTGACCTCCACGGTGAACCGGTCGGCCGCGACTGTGGTGATCCGCACGCAGTGGGTGGTCCCCACCGGGATGGTGTCGATACCGCGCTGGATCACGGCGGCCGGCGAGACGTCGGCGTCGGGGGTGACCACCGCTCTGGCCTGCGCCCCCGATCGGGTCACGTAGTAGGCGTACTGGAAGGCGAGGACAGCGTCGGGGCCCGAGTCGGTGCCGCCCGCTTCGGCGCTGCGCAGCACGATCTCGGTGCGTTCGGTCGGGCACGAGCCCGCGGTGTCGGCGGTCAGGTTGCCCGCGGTGAAGTGCAGTGGCGGGGCGGCGTTGCGGGCGGTGTTGCTGTCGCCGCGCCCGAACAGCAGGAAGAACACCCCGGTCGCGGCGAGCACGAGCACGAGGACCGAGACCGCGAGAACCACCCACGTGCGCTGACGTTTCCGGTTCGCCCGCAGGGCGCCGGAGGGCTCGAGCACACGGGCGTTGTCGTATTCGTCGGCGGCGGCCTCCGGCCAGGGAAACTGGACGAGCTCGGCGTCGTAGTCGTCGTCGGGGCCGGGTGCCGGTTCGGCGACCCAGTCCGACCAGCCGCCGGTGAAGTCGCTACGGCGTCCGGCAAGTTGCGCGGGAGGCGGTGGCGGGGGCTCGGGCTCGGGCTCGGGCTCGGGCACATCCTCCGGTTCGGCCGGGGGGTACGGCCGCTTGTCGCCTTCGGCCGCGCCCCAGCCCGCGGATTCGGTTGTCGTGTCATCGAACTCGGTGGCCCGACTGACGGGGTCACCGTCTTTCGGCTCGGACTCGACGTTCCAGCCGTGCGCGTCGCCGGCAACTTTCGCCTGATGACCCGTCTCCCCGCCCTGCGAGTCGCCGGTGGCGGTCGGCTGAAAGTCGAGGGCGAGGCTGAACGGTTCTGGCTGCCGCTCCCCTGCCGTGGCGCGATCCGGCGCCGGCTCGGCGATCGGGGCGGCGCCGGGACTCGTCGAATATCGGTCGATGCTGTCGTCGTCGCCCGTCACCGGTTCGGTGGTGTCCGGACGCACAGGGGCACCGGTCTCGGTCTCGGCCTCGGGCTCCAGCGCCGAGTACCAGCGCGACAATTCGTTGTACGACTTCAACATTCCCCCCTTTCCACGGCGCCGGGCACAGTTCGCATCGAAGACCTCTCGGTGATCAGTTCACAGAGAACGGACGGGTGGTGGGTGCGGTGGTTACGGGTGTCGCGGCAGGCGGAGTCGTCGCGCCGCCGGATGAGGCGCCATCGGCTCCTGTCCCGAACGGAAATTGTCCCCCACCGGAGGGTTTGGTTGTCGTAGACGCGCCGGTCGGGCTCTGGAATATTCCCATACCACGCGAGTCGGACCCGCCGACCGGTACCGTTCCCTTCCCGGAAACGCCTGCCGCGTCGTGGGCGAGCGCGGCGAACCACCGGCCGACGTACTCCGTCGGGGTGGCGCCGTTCGCGCCGACGCCCATCCGCGAGTACGCGTCATGGCGTTGCAGCGTGTCCCAGTAGCGCACCCAGGTGGTGACGTCGAGGAGTTCGGCGTTGTCGGTCACATTCTGCTGGACCGCGGTGAACGCCTCGTTGACCAGCCGAACCCCGGTGGTCGGCGGCACCAGTTGCGGGACCGCGCCTGCCAGTTTCGTCCCGAGCAGCGTCAGTCCGGCCAGCGGATTCGACAGTGTGGCCGTGGCCAATTCGCTGATACTCGCCGGGCTGATCACCGACTTCACCACGGTGGCGACAGCGTTCAGGCCGATCATGCCGACCTTCAGCAGCGCCTGATACGCGGCGTTCATGTCGAGCTTGCTGTTCGGGTCCGAGGCATCGGACACTCGCTGTGAGATCGACTTCTTCGGCGAGATCGACACGTCGGCCAGGGTGGCGCCGGAGATGTCCTCCTCGACCACCGCGGTGGCGGTTTTGATGGAGGTGAACGCCAGCGCCTGCGCGATCGAGGTCAACGAGCCGATCGGATCGCCGCCGGAGAGTTTCGACTGGCTCATGAGGTTGGTGACGGCGCGCACGATCGGCGCGCCCTGCGGTGCATCACACGCGAGATCGCCTGTGGCACAAAAGCTTGCGACACGACCGGTCAGTTTACCGAAGTCGTCGGTCTGCTCGCTCTGCGGGGCGAGCCCACCACCGGAGGCGACCCCTTGACGCACGGCACCGATGTTCGCCACCGCGTCGCCGGAGGTTCCCGGCGCCGCCAGTGGTGCGGTCCGGTCGGGCGCGCCGGGAAACAGTGGCGCGTTCTCGGCACGGGTCGGGTCGGCGAACAACGCGACCGCGGCGACCTTGTCCGCGGGCAGTGCCCCGGTGCCCGCTCCGACCTCCTGGGCGAACAGCGAGGCGACGTGGGCACCTTGGGAATAGCCGACGACCGCGAACCGGGTGTCCGGGCAGCGCTGCGCCACCTGGGTCGCCATCGCGCGAAGTCGTTCCAGGCCCCCGGCCACCGATTCGGTGTACGGCACCGCGCCGCCCTGGACCGCACCGCCGAAACCGGCCTCATAGGGCACGTACGCACGATCGACGAGGCCCGGGTCGGCCGCACCGGCGAACATCGGACGGAACACCGTCGACAGCATCCCGGTGTCGGTGCTGGGCGCCGCGTCGGGCGAGGACTCACCCGTGCCCTGAATTCCCAAGGCGTAGAGCGCCGGACACGCGGCGATGGATACGTGTGTAGACGGCGTGGTGGGTGTACCGTCTTCCGCGCCGGCCACCCCCGCCGTAACCGACAGCGAAGCGACGGTGAACGCGATCAGCGTCCCCGTGAGTCGTGTCGTGCACCGAGCCATATCGATCCGCATCACAGTCCGTTTCGGCTGACCAGTGGAGCGTTGAAACGCACTAAACCGTAACAGATTCCGGGTAACCCAACCGCTGCCCTAATCGGCCCTTTCGCTGCCCCCGGCAAACCCGATGCGACCAGCAACCTTTCGGCGATCACCTGGGCAGACAGCGGCCCGGGCACCCTCGCGAGGAGAGTGCCCGGGCCGTGGTCGGGGTCAGGCGGCGGAGGTCACCCGGTACACGTCGTAGACGCCTTCGACGTTGCGCACCACATTGAGCAGGTGACCGAGGTGCTTGGGGTCGCCCATCTCGAAGGTGAACTTGCTGATCGCGACACGGTCGCCATGGGTGGCCACCGAGGCGGACAGGATGTTGACCTTCTCGTCGGCCAGCACCTTGGTCACATCCGAGAGCAATCGGGTGCGGTCGAGCGCCTCGATCTGGATCGCGACCAGGAACACCGACGAGGGCGAGGGCGCCCATTCGACCTCGATGATCCGCTCCGACTGCTCCTGCAGGGAATCGGCGTTGGTGCAGTCGGTCCGGTGCACGCTCACCGCGCCACCGCGGGTCACGAAGCCCATGATCTCGTCACCCGGCACCGGCGTGCAGCACTTGGCCAGCTTCGCGACCGTTCCCGGCGCACCGGGAATGAGCACGCCGGCGTCCCCGGTGACCCGCTGACGGGCCGGCGTGGTCGACGGTGTCGACCGCTCGGCCAGCTCGTTCTCCACATCGCCGATGCCGCCGAGCTGGGCCATGAGCCGCTGCACCACGTGATGCGCCGACACCTGGTGCTCGCCGACCGCGGTGTAGAGGGTGGAGATGTCGCTGTAGTGCAGCTCGTGCGCGACCGCGGTCATCGCCTCGACACTCATCAACCGCTGCAGCGGCAGCCCGACGCGGCGGACCTCCTTGGAGATCTGCTCCTTGCCGCTCTCGAGCGCTTCCTCGCGCCGTTCTTTGGCAAACCACTGGCGAATCTTGGCTTTCGCGCGCGGTGAGACCACGAACTTCTGCCAGTCGCGACTGGGTCCCGCGTTCTGCGCCTTGGAGGTGAACACCTCCACGACTTCGCCGTTCTCCAGCTGCCGTTCCAGCGCCACCAGGCGACCGTTCACCCGCGCGCCGATGCACTTGTGCCCGACCTCGGTGTGCACCGCGTACGCGAAGTCGACCGGAGTGGACTTCTGCGGCAGCGTGATCACATCGCCCTTGGGCGTGAACACGAAGATCTCCGGCGACTTCAGGTCGAAGCGTAGCGATTCGAGGAACTCCGCGGGGTCGGCGGCCTCCCGCTGCCAGTCGAGCAGCTGACGCATCCACGCCATGTCGTCGACTTCGGCGGCGTCACCGGAGTGCTTGCCCTTCGTCTCCTTGTACCGCCAGTGCGCGGCGATGCCGAACTCGGCGGTCCGGTGCATGTCCTGCGTGCGGATCTGCACCTCGAGCGGCTTGCCGTCGGGGCCGACCACCGTCGTGTGCAGCGATTGGTAGACGCCGTAGCGCGGCTGCGCGATGTAGTCCTTGAACCGCCCCGCCATCGGCTGCCACAGCGAGTGCACGACGCCGACCGCGGCGTAGCAGTCGCGGACTTCCTCGCACAGGATCCGCATGCCGACCAGGTCATGGATGTCGTCGAAGTCTTTGCCCTTGACGATCATCTTCTGATAGATCGACCAGTAGTGCTTGGGCCTGCCTTCGACGATCGCGTTGATCCGCGACGCGGCCAGGGTGTTGGTGATCTCCGCGCGCACCTTCGCCAGATAGGTGTCACGCGAGGGCGCGCGATCGGCGACCAGGCGCACGATCTCGTCGTACTTCTTGGGGTGCAGGATCGCGAAGGCGAGGTCCTCCAGCTCCCATTTGACCGTGGCCATCCCGAGGCGGTGCGCCAGCGGCGCGATCACCTCGAGGGTTTCCTTGGCCTTCTTGGCCTGCTTCTCCGGCGGCAGGAAACGCATGGTGCGCATGTTGTGCAACCGGTCGGCGACCTTGATCACCAGCACACGTGGGTCGCGGGCCATGGCGATGATCATCTTGCGGATGGTCTCGGCCTCGGCCGCCGCGCCCAGGTTGACCTTGTCGAGTTTGGTGACCCCGTCGACGAGGTGGGCGACTTCCTGCCCGAACTCTTCCTTGAGCTGCTCGAGGGAGTAGCCGGTGTCCTCGACGGTGTCGTGCAGCAGGGCCGCGACCAGGGTGGTCGTGTCCATGCCGAGCTCGGCCAGGATGTTGGCGACGGCGAGCGGGTGCGTGATGTAGGGGTCGCCGGACTTGCGGAACTGCTTGGCGTGGCGTTCGTCGGCGACGTCGAAGGCGCGCTGGAGCAGGCCGAGATTGGCCTTCGGGTACAGCTCGCGGTGGACGGTGGCCAACGGTTCGAGCACCGGCTTGACCGCCGCGATCCCCCGTTGACCGGTCATCCGCCGGGCCAGCCGCGCACGAACCCGCCGAGACGCCGAACTGGGCACCGAGGCTGTCGGGGACTGCTTGGCGGTTTCGGGGGTCTTCGCCGGTGCACCCTGGCTCGGCGTGGCGCCGGTGGATTCCTGCCCAACCTTCGCCTCGCCCAGTTGTCGAGTCATGCCACCACCTCTCACGCTGCATTCGGACCTTGTCGGCCGAGTGCTGCAACCGCCCAGGTCCTCACTTTAGTCCTCGTACCGACCTGGCGTTCGAGTCACCGGGGTCACAGGCCTGCGGCTAATCCGCCTCTTCGCGGTTTCTGCCGGTCGTTCCCGGGCAGCGTAGTGAGTTTCCGGGAGTGCGGATAGGTGTTCGACAGGTTCGGAGGTCCCCGGCGCGTTTCCCATCTCCCAGCGTGATCAGTGGTTTTGTTCGGGACCGAGTCGCGGATCCCGCCGGAGCGGGAGTGCCTGGGGGCGAACCTGTTCAGCGCTCATCGCCTGGCATCGGGCGGGTGCGGAGACTGTGGCCGTCGAGACGGCCGGGCGGGGCGGCGAGGAGGTCGAGGACGGTGGGCGTGAGGTCCACCAGGGTGTGGGCGCTGATCACGGTGCCCGGGGTGAAGTCGGGGCCGCGGGCGATGACGAAGTTGGCGGTTTCGGCGGGGGTCTGCCCGCCGTGGCCACCGGCCGGGAGGTGGCCGTGGTCGGTGGTGACCAGGACGGTCCACTGTTCGCGGGGATGAGCGTGCGCGCGCTGGTCGACCGCCGCGACGATCTGGCCGACGAGCGCGTCCACCCGGCGAATCGCGGCGAGATAGGCGCGGGACGCACCGCCGTGCCGGTGGCCCGCCAGGTCGATCTGGTCGAGGTGGGTGAAGACCAGATCGGGGCCGGAACGCTCGATCGCGGACACCACTTCGGTGGCGGTCGCGGCATCGGTGGCCGACTCATCGGGATCGTCGACGACGGGTGCGGTGGTGAGGGCGATGTCGGCGCGCCGGTCACCGGTGGCGGCGATCGTCGCGATCTGATGCCAGGTGCCGATGGACACCGTGTGCCGAGCGGGGTCGGCCCGTTCGATCCGGGTGAACACGCTCGGGTGCGCCAGGAACGGACTCGCGTCGAATTCGTTGCCGGTGATCCCGTGCTCGGTGTCCCACACCCCGGTCAGCGCGCTGGCCCACGACGGCCCGGAAATCGTGATGTGCCCCGCGATGGTCCCCTGCGACAGCAGCCCTTGCGCGGCGAGATGCCGCAATCGCGGTGCCTGTGCCGCATCGGCCTTGTCGAACATCAGCCCGTCGATCCCGATGACGACGACCTTGTTCACCACCTCGCCCGCCCCGCGCCGTGGAGCACCGAACGCGGCGGCCGCGTCGACCCTCGCCCCCACGTCGTCGAACGCCGCTACCGAGCCTGCCGTCGATCCCACCAGCGGAATCGTCACCAACGCCGTCACCAGCGCTGCGAGCACTTTCGCCGGAGCCGACATCTCGCGCATGTCCTCACGATGCGGGATCGGCACCGACGCGGCGAGGCCGACGTGACGGTGTTCATCGACGTTTCATCGGCTTCGCACGCATCGGACGCCTCGCTGAACATCCCGCGAACGGGCGAGGCGAGTTCCGCCGCCTCGGCGCGCACGCCGAAATACTGCCGCAGGCAAGCGATCTCACCGATGGCGATACCGAGCGAGAGTCGGAAATCCGGTCGCCGGGGCTCAGTGTCCGTCGACGTCGAACGCCCACACCACAGCAGGCCGCCCGGTGGCTTTCACCCGGCGACGTTCACCGGTCCGGCCGAGCCCTGGAATCGCGGCGAGCGTGCGGTTGAGGTTGGCCGGGTCGGGACGAGTGCCGTGGAGGGAGGTACTGAGATCGACCGCGCGGGTGGCGGGGAACTCGGTGCCCGCCAGTGCCCGGGTGAGCGTCGGGTCCTTCCACAGAAGTCCGGCCAGCAACGCACGACTGGTATCGACGATGCGATTGTGGTCGAACGCCAGCGGCGGGACCTCGTCGAAGCCCACCCACTCGGCGGGTCCCTCGTGCTCGGCGACCACCGCCCACATCGCGATGGCCAGCGTCGGCCCGCGCGGGTCGCGGTGTGGTTCGTCGAACGTCACGAGCTGGCCGACCGCGCCGACCGCCGCGGGTGGCACCCCGAGTTTGGTGTGGACGGCGCGCCGGGCCGCGTCGACGAGACGTTCGCCGCGGCCGAGTAGCACACCCGGTAGCGCGAGTTCGCCGGTGAACGGCTCGAACTCGCGGGGGGCGATGCCGATCCGGACGCCATTGTCGGCATCCCAGCACCGCAGGGTCACCACATCGATCGACACAACGGATTGCTCCACGTCATCCCATCCTGCCTCGAGCTGCTCTGCTCCGGGCGCAGTACGTTGTCACCGGCCGGTACCGCGGTTCACGGTACGGATGCTCCGATTCTTCCCTGCCCACCGACATCAGCGGTCCGCTCCCTCCGGTCGGCGACCGAAGCCGCGACAGCGCGGTCGCGCCGATCCGGGCCGTGCCCGGTCAGCACCACCGGTACCCGCAACCGCTCGGCCAGCCACGCTGCCGGGTCGGTGTCGATCGGCACGAGAATCGGTGTCGCAGTGAGGAGTTGACCGGTGAGCCGCTGCTGGTGACCGAGATCACGCCACCGGCCGGGGACCAGTTCGGCCGATCTGCCCGCCGGCGTCTCGTATGCCTCTGCGGCGCAGAGGGTTCCGGGCATGTCGAGGTGGTTGACGACCAGCCCGTCGATCCCGCCGCACACGTCGACGGCGTAGCGCAGCAGGATCGGATCCAGGTGTCCCTGCCGAAACGCACCCTGATAGTGCCCGGTGCCGTTGTGCGGTTCGGGAAAACCGAGCGGTGCTTCGGTCGGCAGCGGACCCGCGCCGTGCCGGGTCATATAGGTGCGGGTCACGCCGAGAACCGCGGCGGATCCGCCGATGTCGCGGATCATGGCGCGGGCGTTGCGTGGCTCGACCGTCGACCAGGTGGTGTGCGGGTGCAGGCCGCGCCACTCGTCGAGTAACACACCCTGCGCGCCCTCGAACACCAATCGGCCACCGTGCGCGATCCGGGCGAGTTCCTCCGCACCGGTGATGCGGACGGCTCGCGCGAAATCGCCGTACATCGCCACCAGGGCATCGATCGATTCGTACCCGTGCGCGCTGGGGCCGATGAGGTCCTCGTAGTGCGCCGCGAGCCGATCCAGTTTGGCGCGCAGCACGGCAGGAGCCCGGCAGTCGGCAACGCTCGGCGCGTCGTTCTCCAGTGCGTACCAGGCTGTTTCACCGATACCACGGCCGCAGGAACCGTGCCGCGAAGTACCCCTCGCGTCCTCGCGCGCACGGTTCGCCGCGATGTGGATCGGCGTGGTCAGCAGGGCGCGGCCGTCGACGGCGAGCAGGCCGAGCGGGTCGTGCACACCGAGCGCCGCCACCTGTTCGGACTCGGCGGCGAGCGCGATCGGCTCGACCAGCATGTGCCGCGACAGCAGCGTCGGGACCCCCGAGAAAGTCCCCGATCCGAATTGCGCGAAGGTGTGGTGGCGACCGTCGGCCACGACGTTGTGCGCGGCCTGCGCACCGCCGTTGAACCGCACCACGGCCGCCACCCCGAGATCGGCCTCGGGCGAGCACAACCAGTCGACCGTGGCGCCCTTGCCCGCGTCACCGAAGCCCAGATCGACGACGACGAGGTGCCTGTCACCGAACACCTGGCTCATCGCCCCGGCGGCAGCGCGCGCGGCGCCTGGCCGGGCTTCGAGCCGAGCGCTCGGCCGACCGCATCGGCCTCGTCACTCGATCCGACGTCGCGCAGATCGGCCAGACCGGTGTCGAGATCGACCCGATCCTCGCCCAATCCGATGGTCAGCGCGATCAGTTCGCAGACCGCGCCGGGGTCGTCGAGTTTCAGGAAGTTCTGCCCGAGCAACGCCCGCCAGTGTTCGGCGATGTCCGGATCCCGGTAGTACGACGACTGATTCGGCAGGATGTAGTACACGTGCCAGCGCCGCTCGAGTTCGCGATAGATCGACTCGACGGACACGTCGCGGCGCACATGGTCGCCGATCACCGCCCTGATGTGCCGGGCGGCCAGGCGAGGCTTGTTCAGTTCGTCGCCGATCAGGAACAGGTATCCCTTCTTGCCGCGCTTGTCCCATGCGTCCGTCGCGACATGCTCGGCGACGAAATAAGCGGCCAGTTCATAGCTTTCGGACTTCTGCCCGCCCCCGCCGCCTTCGAGCAGGATCGCCCGCAGCTGTTCGTCCATCCGGTTGTCGGATTCGAACTGCCCGACCTGCAACGGCACCCGGTCGGTGTCGGCGTCGCCGATCGCGCCGAACAGGACCTGCGGGTCCTGCGCGTACCCCTTGTTCTTCAGCAGCCCGTGCAGCTTTCCCAGCTTGTCCTGCATGATGCGTGGCACCCGGCCCATCGACCCGGTCACATCGAACAGCACGGCGACCGGCAGTGAGTTCCCGTGCTCGGCCGAGTCCCGGCACTCGCGCGTGCCGACCCCGAAGGGATCGAGCAGCGGATGCGCGCACCACGTGTCATACGGCTTCGCCCGCATCTCGGCCGTGTACCCGAAATCGTCCACCCCCTGCCGCGCCCGATACGTCTTGCCCGCCCGGTAGGCGGTGTCATCCCAGTTCCCGTACCCCATCCGAACCACACCCTCTCGCCTTGATCGTTGTTTTAGTCTATTCAACTAAAACAACGATCGTCAAGGCGCCGGGGCGAATTCGCCGGAGCCGATCAGCAGGAGGCAGCGCCGTCCGGCAGAGGCGTCAAGCGCGAGGCGACGAGAACGACACCGGGACCGGGCCTACCGCCCGGGCCGGCATGCCAGGTGACATTGTCCGAGGCGAGCGGAGCGGCGCAGGCTCGACAGACGACGACACCCTCGGTCACGTGACCGCAGTCGCGGTGAACCACCGACAGCGGCGGCCCATCCGCACCGGCGAGCCAGCGATCTCCCCACGCCAGCAGCATGGTCAGGATCGGGTAGAGATCGCGACCGCGGTCGGTGAGGACGTACTCGGTGCGGGTCGGGTTCTCCTGGTACACCCTGGTTTCCACGATCTCGTGGTCGCACAGGGTACGAAGACGATCGGTCAGCACATTGGACGCGATGCCGAGGTCTCGACGCAGGTCCTCGAAGCGGCTGATGCCGAGGAACAGGTCGCGCAGGATCAGGGGAGTCCACCGCTCCCCCACGATGCCGACGGTACGGGCGATCGAGCACGCGATATCGGCGAGGTCCACTTTTGCCATAGCACTCAGAGTAGTCCATTGCTTTTTGCAAGTCAGCTGGTTACGGTCGGGAGGCACCTGAAGGATTCGCCACAGAGGAAGGTGTATTTCCCATGCCCGACGCCCTTGCCGATCCGGTGTCCACCGATTCGGTCGCCCGATTCCGGCGCGCGACCACCGACAACGACATCCCCGCCCTGCTCGACACCTTGACCGACGATGCCGAGCTCATCTCACCGGTGTCGGGGCGGCTCGTCTTCCGTGGCCGAACCGACCTCTCCCCGTTGCTCACCCTCGTCTATCGCGCGGTCAGCGATCTGCGATGGACCGACACACTGGGCACCGGCGACACCCGAGTCCTGTTGGGCGAAGCGAGGTTCGGGCCTTTCCGGATGACCGAGGCGATGGTGCTCGACCTCGATTCCGACGGCCGCATCCGGCGCATGCGCCCACACTTGCGTCCCTGGCTCGCGCTCACCGCGGTGGCGGTGTGGTTGGGCCCGAATCTGCTCCGGTATCCGGGAGCGGTGCGCCGGGCCGCGAGTTCTGGGCGGTAGCCACCGGACCGTCTTCGGCCAGGCCGTCCGGGGTGAGCTCGAGCCTGCGGGTGACCCCGATGTCGTCGAGGAAGCGTTCGTCGTGGCTCACCACGATCAGCGCACCCTCGAAACTCGCCAGTGCCTGGGTCAGATGAGCCAGGCTGGGCAGGTCGAGGTTGTTGGTGGGCTCATCGAGCATCAGCAGCCGGGGAGCCGGTTCGGCGAGCAGCAGGGTGGCCAGGGCGGCGCGCAGTCGTTCACCGCCCGAGAGGGCGGCGGCCGCGATGTCGGCGTCGGCGCCGCGGAACAGGAAGCGCGCGAGCTGACCGCGGATCTGTTCCGGTGTCGCGTGCGGTGCCGCGGCGGCGACATTCTCGAACACCGTTCGCGTTTCGTCGAAGACATCGAGTCGCTGCGGCAACAACCGCCACGAAACCTTCGGTCCCTCGGCGACGATCCGACGCAGCAGGGTGGTTTTGCCCGCGCCGTTGCGGCCGGTCACCGCGATCCGCTCCGGTCCGCTCACGCGCAGGTCGACCACCGGACCGTTGGCCAGCTCGACCTGTTGTAGGTCGAGCACATCCTGTCCCGGATACAGCCGGGTGCCGGGGAGCTCGACGCGGATCTCCCGGTCCGCGCGCACCAATTCCTCGGCCTGATCAAGGGTTTCGCGGGCAGAGTCGAGTTTGTCGATATGGGAGTTGCGCAGTTTGCCCGCCGATACCTCCGCGGCGTTCTTGCGCAGTCCCGCGACGATTTTCGGTACCCGCTTGTTGTCCTGCATCTTCTGTGCGAAGCGCGCCCGCCGGTCCAGTTTCGTTCGGGCGTCGACGAGTTCGCGCGCCTGCTTGCGCACATCGCTGCGCGCATCGCGAACGGCGGCGCGCGCCGTTTCCTGCTCGGCCGCGATGATCCGCTCGTAGTCACTGAAACCACCGCCGAAGGAGCGGATTTCGCCCGCGCGCAGTTCGGCGATGCCGTCCATCCGATCGAGCAGTTCGCGATCGTGGCTGACCACTATCACGGTGCCCGCGAACTGCCGGATCACCTCGTAGAGCCGCCCGCGAGCGACCGCGTCGAGGTTGTTGGTCGGTTCGTCGAGTAGCAGCACGTCGGGTTCGCGCAGTAGCTCGGCGACCAGGCCGAGCAGCACGGTTTCGCCACCGGAGAGGGTGTCCAGGGTGCGGTCGAGGTCGTCGACCGAGGTGGCGACATAGTCGAGACCGAGCTTGCCGAGCAGTGCGACAGCCTCGTCCTCGATCTGCCAGGACATGCCGACCGTGTCGAAGTCGGCGGGCTCGCCGGCGCCGCTCTCGATACGGTGCAGCGCGCCGCGTACCTCGGCGATACCGAGCACCGCGTCCACCCGCTGACCGGTCTGCATGCCCAGGTCCTGCCGGAGATAGCCGAGACTGCCCGGCACGGAGATCGACCCACGCACCGGCTTCAGTTCACCGGCGACCAGCCGCAACAGCGTCGATTTACCGGCCCCGTTGCTACCGACGAGACCGATCTGACCGGGGCCGACGACAGCATCGAGCCCGTCGAAGACAGCGGTGCCATCCGGCCAGTGAAAGGTGAGATCGGACAAGGAAAGAGAGGTCATGCGGATCCCCTGGAGGTGCGACGGAAACACGGTGCGCAGAATGCGGACCGTCCGAGAGCGCTACCTCAAGAAATCAACGCGTGGCTCCGATCGCCGGGAACAAGACCCTTCATTGATAACACCGAGCTACCCCGACGCGCCACCCCTTTTCTCCTCCTGTGAGGCCCGTCATGGAAAAGCTAGCCTGGACGCGAGTCGCCATCTCGTGGGCGAACCCGGATCGAAGGAGTGCGATGGCGACGATTGTGGTGCGCAACGCGGCCCGGCACGATGTCGGCGCGGTGGCCGAGACGCTGGCCGCGGCGTTCCAGCACGACCCGGTGATGAGCTGGATCCTGCCGGATCCGGATCGGCGTGCCGCCGGCCTGCCCCGGTTCTTCGCCACGATGGCGCGCCACCTCTTCCTACCGGCGGATGCCTCCGACCTCGCGCTGCGCCCCGACGACACGGTGGGCGGCGTGGCCCTGTGGACCCCACCGCACCGTCAGAACCCGTCACCCCTGACCGAACTTCGCACGCTGCCCGGTATCTGGCGCGCGTTCGGCCGCCGCACCCTGGCCGGCAAACAGGTGGGTGACCTGCTGAAGAAGAACCATCCGACCGAACCACACTGGTATCTGGCGATGCTCGGCTCCGCCCCCGATGTCCGAGGCGGAGGTTACGGGAGCGCCCTGCTCCACAGCCGGCTCGACCGCGTCGACGCCGAGCACGGTGTCGCCTATCTGGAATCGAGCAACCCGGTCAACGTCCCGTACTACGAACGCTTCGGCTTCGTCGTGACCGGCGAATTGCAGGTCCCGGGCGGCCCGATGCTGTGGCCGATGCTGCGGGCAGCGCGCTGAGTCAGATCTTGACGATCGAGCTCACCGGGTAGTCACCCTGGTGCTCGCGGCCCTTCAGGAACTCGAGTTCCATCACCACGGCGGCGGCCACCACCTCGGCGCCGACCTCCTTGAACAGGGCGGCCGCGGCGGCGAGAGTGCCGCCGGTGGCGAGGACGTCGTCGAGCAGCAGAATCCGCTTGCCCTCGAGGTCGACGCCGTCGGCGGGGATTTCCAGTGCGGCGGAACCGTATTCGAGCTTGTACTCGCGTGAGACGACCGGCGGCGGGAGCTTGCCGCCCTTGCGGATGGCGAGCACGCCGGTGCCGAGCGTCGCGGCGACGCCCGCTCCGAGCAGGAAGCCACGCGCGTCGACGCCTGCCACGAGGTCGGCGTCGGGCGCGATGGCGGCGAAGCAGTCGATGACCGCGCGGAAGCCGACGGCGTCGGCGAACACGGGAGTGAGATCGGCGAAACGCACACCCGGCGTGGGGAAGTCGTCGTGCCAGCGGGTCAGCCGGGTGACCGCGGCGGCCGCCTCGGCGGTGCGCTCACTGGCCTGATCGTCGGACTCGACCACCGCGTGCTTGCTCATCAACCCTCTTTCATCACGTGCGCTCATCGCTGCAACACCCAGCGATCCATGTTCCAGCCGGTACCGGCCTGTGTCGGCCCGGCGATCCCGTTCTGCATCCCGTTACCGAACGCGATGATGCGCGGCGTCGCGAACAACGGAATGCTCGGTAGCTGCGCCCACAGCAGGTTCTCGGCCTCGGTCAGCAGGTTCAGCGTCGCGGTCGAGTTGGCTTCGCCCGCAAGCTGATCGGTGATCGCATCGTAGCGACCGTTAGCGAAGCCACCGAAATCGAGGCCGCTACCTGCCCGCAACGCGGCGAACGCGGCAGCGCCCTCGCTCGATCCCGCGGGCCCCGGCACCGCGCCGGTTCCGCCGAGGACCGCGTCGACCGCGCCCTCGGGGAGCTTCACCGGGGTGAAGTCGGGCGAACCCGCGTCGACCACGGTGATGCCCGCGCCGCGGCAGGTCTCGGCGATCATCGCCACGGTCTGCGCACGGCGGGCATCGGGACCCTGATAGCCGATCCGCACCGTCGGCTGCGCCGTGCCGGAGGACGCCAACGTCGCGGTGGCCGCGGGGATGTCGGCGCCGCGATACCGGTCGGCACCTCCGGTCACTGCGGGGTAGTACAGCGAATCCTGCTGTACCACATGGGCGTTCAGCACTCCCGCGCCGAGGCCGTGCGGCGCGGGCTCACCCGCTTTACCCAGCGTGTCGAACAGTGCCTGGCGCGGCACACACTGTGCGAACGCCCGGCGCACCTCCACCCGTGAGAACACCCCACCGGTGGCGAGCACGAGTTGCTCGGCGCTACGGCTCGCCACCGTCCGCTCGTCGAAACCGTCGAGCTTCAGATCCGCGACCGACCCGGCCCCGAGATCGACGACCCCGAACGCGTTCTCCTTCGCCTTGGCGGCGAAGTCGGTGCCCTTGGGCCACACCACGATCCGCTTCGTCTCGGGCGCGTCACCCCACCACTTCTCATTGGCGACCAGCACCAGACCGTCCTTCGCGCTGAAGGATTCGATCCGATACGGCCCCGACGACGGGAACTTCGTCAGGTCGAGCGCCCCGGCCTTCACGGTCCAGCCGGTATTCCAGAAGTCGGCGATCCGGCCGATCACCGCACCGTCGCCGGTCTGCAGGGCGTTCACCACGTTCGGCACACCCACCGCCTGCGCCACCACATGGGCAGGCATCACCTCGGCCGCGGTGAACAGCGTCCGCCACGGCAGGTAGTGCTTGCCCGGCCGGAACACCACGGTGGCGTCCTTGGACCCGGGCTGACAGTCGATCCGTTCGATCTCGTCGTAGCCCACGGTGCTCGCGGCGTCGAACAACGAGACGGGCCCACGGTCGCCGGGGCGGGTGAACTTGCCCGAGCGCGCCGACCACGCCAGCACCAGATCGTCGCAGGAGGTCTTCACCCCGTCGGAGTAAACCCCGTCCGGGTTGAGCCGGTACTGCACCGTCTGCGTCTCGCCCGGCACTTCCTTGGCCGTGCCGACGTCGGTGTCGGCCACCTGCTGACCGTCGGGTCCGGTGTAGAAGAACCCGGTCAGCACCCGGCCGAACACCGCCGCGGCGCCGCTGCTCGCGCCGAGCGTGCTCGCGCCGTTGTAGCTGGCGACCGCGGCGTCGACCGCGTACCCGATGGAGGGCACCTGGTTCTTGGTCGAGCACCCGGCCACCACGGAGGTGGTCACAGCCGCCGTGGCGAGCACGGTGATCAGTCGAATCGTGCTGCGTCGCATGATGAGACCCCCTGCTAGTCGGTCGTCAGTGCCTTCTCTGCTGCCGCTTCCCACTCGGACGCGACCCCGGCCGCGGCGCACCGCTGCCGGTCGGTCGCGCGCCACGGGCAGCCGTCGCGCCCACCGGAACCCGAGCGCCCGCACCGACACCGGCGCGCTTGTCCAGGACCTTCTTGGTGTGCGCGGCCACCGGACCCCAGCGTTCCTTGATCGAGACCAGCACCGGCACGGCGAGGAAGATCGAGGAGTAGGCGCCGACGATCATGCCGACCAGCTGCACCAGCGCGAGGTCCTTGAGCGTGCCGACCCCGAGCAACCACACCGCGATCACCAACATGCCGATGATCGGCAGGATGCCGATCACGGTGGTGCTGATCGAGCGCATCAGCGTCTGGTTGGCGGCCAGGTTGGCCTGTTCGGCGTAGGTACGTTTGTTCAGGTGCAGCACGCCACGGGTGTTCTCCTCGACCTTGTCGAAGACCACCACGTTGTCGTAGAGCACGTAGCCCAGAATCGTGAGCAGACCGATCACCGCGGCCGGTGTCACCTCGAACCCGACCAGCGAGTAGATACCCGCCGTCACGAACAGGTTGAAGAACAGCGACACGATCGCCGCGACGGACATGTCCCGCTCGAAACGGATGGCGATGTAGACCATCGTCAACAGCACGAACACCGCCAGCGCGATCAGCGCCTTCTGGGTGATCTGCCCGCCCCAGGTTTCGCTGATCTCGGCGATGCTGATGGCGTTGCGGCTCACCTGCCCGGACGAGTCCTTGGGCTGGAATTCGTCGTAGAGCGCGGTCTGGAGCTGGTCGATCTGTTCCAGGTCTAGCGTTTCCGAACGCACCTGGATGGTGGCCGCGTCCCCGGAGCCGACCTTCTGCACCGATACCGGTCCGTGGCCGAGCGCCTGCGAGTAGACGTCTTCCACCTCCTGGGTGGTGACGCCCTCGGCCGCGGGGATCTGGATACGCGAGCCGCCCTCGAAGTCGATACCGAGCGTGAAACCGCGCACCCCGATGCTGAGCAGCGAGATCAACAGCAGCACCGCCGACAGCGCGTAGAAGAACTTGCGCCTGCTGACGATGGGGAAGCCGCCGGTGCCGGTGTAGAGACGTTCGAAGAACCCGTGCTTGGGGCCCTGCGTGGGCTCGGAGTCCAGGTTCACCGATTCCTCGGTGGGTTTGTCGTTGCTCATCGTGACATCTCCTTCGACCTGGCCTGGCCGCGTTCCCTGGCGATCTGCTGAACCGAGCCGAGTCCGTTCACCGACGGCTTGGCCCAGAACGGCGATCGCGAGGCGAGCATCAGCAGCGGTGCGGTGACCAGGTACAGCACGATCACGTCGAGCACTGTGGTGACACCGAGGGTGAAGGCGAAGCCCTTCACCTGACCGGCGGCGAGCAGGTACAGCACGACCGAGGCGATCAAGCTGACCGTCTTACCGGACAGGTTGGTGCGCTGGGCTCGCTGCCAACCGCGCGGCACCGCCGAGCGGAAGCTGCGGCCTTCGCGCATCTCGTCCTTGATGCGTTCGAAGAACACCACGAACGAGTCGGCCGTCAAACCGATACCGATGATCAGACCGGCGATACCCGCGAGGTCGAGGGTGAACCCGATCCACCGCCCGAGCAGCACGATGATGCCGTAGACCGCGACACCGGCCGCGATCAGCGAGAACCCGGCCAGCAGGCCGAGCATCCGGTACACGAGCAGGCAGTACAGCAGCACCGCGATCAGGCCGACGGCGCCGGCCAGCAGACCCGCCTTCAGCGAGGACAGGCCCAGCGTCGCCGAGACCGTCTCCGCTTCGGAGGTCTGGAACGACAGCGGCAGCGAACCGTACTTCAGCGTGTTGGCCAGCTCGGCCGCGCTGTCGGCGGTGAAGCTGCCCGAGATCGAGGTACGACCACCCAGCTGCGGGCCCTGCTGCACCTGCGGCGCGCTCACGACCTTCGAGTCGAGCACGAACGCGACCCGCTTGTTGACGTACTCACCGGTCAGCTTCGACCAGGCGTCGGCACCGGAGGACTTGAACTCGAGGTTCACCTCGTGCCGGGCCTGCTGGGAGTTCAGGCCGGAGGTCGCGTCGGCGATCTCCTGGCCGTCGATGCGGCTCGGGCCGAGCAGGAAGACCTCGGTGCCGTCCTGCGAGCAGGTGACCAGGGGAAGGGCCGGGTCGTCGTTACCGGTCAGCGGGTCGGGCTTGGTGCAGTCCATGGCCGCCACGGCGACCTGCTGAACCTGCTGATCGGTGCTCTGACGCAGTGCCTTGGCGTCGGCGATCTCCTTGGCCTGCTGCTGCTGGGTGGTGAGCCCACCGGGCGGCGGCGTCGGCGTCGGCGGTGCCTGCGCAGGGAACACCCGCGACTGCGGCGCCGGGGTCGTCGCGCCCTCGGCGGGCGGGGTCGACTCGCCGGGCACGGGCGCCGGCGTCTCCGTGGCCGCGGGGGGCGCGGTGCCACCCGGTGGCGCGGTACCGGTCGCGGGCGGAGCCGCGCCGCCTGCCTGCGGCTCGGTCGCGAACAGCACCGGGCGGATGTAGAGCTTGGCGGTGGTGGCCAGCGCGCGTGCCTGCTGGCTGTCCTCACCGGGCACCGTGATGACCAGGTTGTCACCGTCGATGACCACCTCGGAGCCGGAGACGCCGAGACCGTTGACGCGGCTCTCGATGATCTCCTGCGCCTTCTTCAGGCTGTCCTGGCTCGGCTTGTTGCCGTCGGGGGTCCGCGCGGTCAACGTGACGCGGGTACCGCCCTGCAGGTCGATGCCGAGCTTGGCCGACGGGGAATGGTCACCGGTGAAGAACACCAGCGCGTAGATCACGGCCAGCAGCGCGGCGTAGACGCCGAGCAGCCGGAACGGATGCGCCGATCCTTGGGAAGGTGGCACAGCAGGTCATCTCCTAGGCGGGAAGTCGAGGCTGGATCGGTGGGCACAACGGTGCCCGGCCCGCAACGCCAGTGCGCCCGGGCGGGAAAAGGGACTGGTCAGTCCTTGGTCAGCCGGGTCTCGGTCTGTTCCACGACTTCCTCGACGGGGGCGTCGGTGACCTCGGGGGTCTCCTCGACCGTCTGCTCGTCGGCGCGCACCTCGCGGATCGCCTGGCGCAGCCACGTGGTGACCACGTCTTCGGCGATCTCCAGGTCGACGGTGTTCTCGTCGAGGTCGACGACGGTGCCGTACAGACCCGAGGTGGTGACGACAGCGTCACCGACCTTCAAGGCCTCCTGCATCGTCGAGACCTTCTCGGCCTCCCGCTTCTGTTTGCGGATACCGAAGAACATCGGCACGAGCAGGGCCAGGATCAGCAGCGGAAACAGGAAGTCCATCGTCGAAGTCAGTCCCTAGTCAGTGGTGGACGTGCAAGTACGCCTGACAGTCTGCCAGTTCCCCGCCGCGGCGACACACCGGACACCGACGCGCGCGTGAAACAGCCCCGGTCCGCGGGTGCGCGAACCGGGGCCGAGGGTGTTCAGGCGATGCCGCCGTAGGTGTAATCGTCGAGGGGGAAGGTGACGGCCTCGCGGTGCGCGGCGGCGGTGCTGGTCGGGCGCAGCAGTGCCGCTTCCCCGTGCTGGTTGAAGTAGTAGCTGCGCGCGGATGAGCAGTCACCGCCGTAGAAGACCGAGGAACCCAGCTTGTCGGTCATCCGGTCGAGGAATTCCGCGTTGGCTTCTTCGGTGACCTCGAAGGTCTGCTCGCCACGACGGAACAGCTCGGCGAACAACCTGCCCATGTGCTTCATCTGGGCTTCGATGGTGGTGAAGTACGACAGCCCGCTGTAGGAGTAGGGACTGTTGAGACTCAGGAAGTTGGGGAACTTGGGCACGGTGATGCCCTCATAGGCCTGAAAACGGTTGTCGCGCCAGAACTTTCCGAGGTTCACACCGTCGCGGCCGATGATCTCGATGGCCGGGAAGTTCACGTCCCAGAGGTTGAAGCCGGTGGCCAGCAGCAAGGTGTCGATCTCGGTTTTGTGGCCGTCGGCGGTGACGATGCCGTCGGGTTCCACATGGTCGATCGAGTTCGTCTCCAGCCGCACGTGCGGTTGGTTGAACGTCTTGAAGTAGGTGTTGGAGAACGTCGGGCGCTTGCAGCCGAAGTCGTAGTGCGGGGTGAGCTTCTCCCGGGTCCCGGGATCACGCACCTGTGCGAACAGGTGCGCCTTGGCCAGCGCGGCGGCCGCCCGGTTCAGCGGTTTGGCCTGCTTGTAGTGCAGCACGCCGACAACCATCAGCGCCTCGAGCATGCCGGTGTTGACGAGCCGAGCCGCCTTCTGCGTGAGCGGGACCTTGTCGAACAGTTCCCGCACCACCCCCGGAATCGGCGCGTCGACCTTGGGCACCACCCAGATCGGGGTCCGCTGGAACACGGTCAGCTCGTCGACCTTCTTCGCGACCTCGGGCACCAGCTGCACCGCGGTGGCGCCGGTGCCGATGATGGCGGCCTTGCGACCGGTCAGGTCGTAATCGGCGTCCCAGTCGGTGGTGTGGATGATCTTGCCCGCGAAGGACTCGATGCCGGGGAACGGCGGCGTGTAGGGCTGGGACAGGAACCCTGTCGCCGCGAGCAGATAGCGCGCGGTCAGCGTCTCACCGCCGGCGATCGTCACCACCCACTGCTGGTGCTCCGCGTCCCAGCGCGCACCGTCGACGACGGTGCCGAACCGCATCCGCCTGCGCAGATCGTATTTGTCGGCCACGTGCTCGGCGTATTTCTTCAGCTCGGCGCCGGGCGCGAACAAGCGGGTCCAGCGCGGATTCGGCTCGAAGGAATAGGAATAGGTCACCGAGGCGATGTCGACCGCCAGACCCGGATACCTGTTCACATGCCAGGTGCCGCCCAGGTCGTCCTCCCGTTCCAGGATGACGAAATCGCGCAACCCGAGCCGGTCGAGCTCGATACCGGCACCGATGCCACCGAAACCCGCTCCGACCACGACCGCGTCGAACTGAGGTACCACGCCGAACCTCCACACTGAGAGAGAATGCTCCAGTCTCAGAATGACACGTCATTCTGATTACATCGAATGTAACATCGTCAATGTGACGAAGCCACCCTCGCGAATCGACCAGCGCAAAGCCGAATTGCGCAGGGAGATCATCGATACCGCGTTCGACTGCTTCGCCGAGAAGGGCTATCACGCCACCGGAATCGCCGATATCGCCACGCGTCTGGGCATCGGACACGGCACCTTCTACCGCTACTTCGCGAACAAGCGCGACATCATCGACCATGTCATCGACGAGGTGAGCGGGCGCATCTTCGGCACGCTCGACAACGACATGGAGCCCGAAAGCGCCGCCACCATCGAGGAATACGCCGCACTGATCGACCGGCTCAGCGATTCACTCAACCGCGTCCTGCTCGACGATCCGCGCACCGCGCACCTGCTGCTGTTCCACGCCACCGGCATCGACGACGAGCTCACCGACCGGGTGTACGGCCTCGTCGACGCCACCGAGATCCTCATGGCGCGCTACCTCGATCACGGTGTGCGCGTCGGCTACCTGCGCGCCGATATCGATACCGCCAACACCGCCAAGGCGGCACTCGGCATGATCGTCGCCGGGCTGGTGGCGGGGATGCGAACCCCTGATCCGGCATCGATGTCGGTGTACAGTCACGCCGTGCGGCGGCTGTTCATCGATGGCGTGCGCGCCGCTGCCCGATAACGAAAAGCCGTGGGATAGAAGGGCAATCCTGAGACAATGACCGCTGTGACGCCCGACGATGTGAGCCGCACCCACTTCGCCATGCCGACCCTGGGGCACCGCGGCTACCACGCAGACGAGGTCGACGCCTTCCTGGAACGGGTGTCGGCCACCCTCGACGGGCAGGGCGCGCTCACCGCCGACGACATCCGTCACGTGCACTTCGGCGCACCGCGCTTCGGCGGTCGCGGATATCAGGCCGATCAGGTCGACGACTTCCTCGACCGGGTGCGGACCGAGCTCGAACATCGCCAGAAGGGCGGCGCCCCCGTTCCGGCGGCGCGCGCGGGCGACGATGTCGCCGAGATGCTCACCCCCGACGATGTGCACCGCATGCGGTTCACCCAGTCCGCCGTCGGCAGGCGCGGCTACCACGAGGAAGAGGTCGACGCCTTCCTCGACCTGGTCGCGGCGACCCTGGCCCACAACGGCCCCGGCAGCCTCACCACTGCCGATGTGCGGGGCGTCCGCTTCACCGACACCCGCCTCGGTACCCGCGGCTACGCCCGCGAAGAAGTCGACGCCTTCATCGACCTGGTGATCACCGCACTGGAACACCCCGAGCGCCGTCAATAATTATGGCGGCTGGCGCCGCGGGGGTTCTCGGCCCGAAGGCCTCGATCTTCCCTCCCTCCGGGCACTCCTTCGTCGCACCCTCCACTCAGTCCAGATCGAGGCGGCCGAGAACCAACAGTAATTTTGGCGGCTGGCGCCGCGGGGTTCTCGGCCTGGCACGAGCGGTAGGGATTGCCGCCGGTTGCGTTATCCCTGGATGCTGTGGAGTTCGGCTTCTCGCAGGTCGTCGGGGAAGACGTAGCGGCGGAAGGCCCAGAAGCGGAACGCCATGGCCAGCAGGACGCCGAGGATCTGTCCCGAGATGAAGTTGGCGACCATCTGTACCGTCGGATCCACGTGCGGCACACGCAGATTCAGCGCGTAGAGCGACAGCGCCTGCGGGATCATGGTGACCACGATGCCCAAGGCGCTGACCGCGAAGAACAGGGCCGCTTCGTGACTGCGCTGGCGCCCGCCGCGTGCGTTGAACGACCACTCGCGGTTGAGGATATAGGAGGCGATGGTCGCGATCAGCGCCCCGAGCAGGCGCGCGGTGAGCGGCTTGTCGCCGAGCACCGTCAGTTTCACCGCGTACACAACGCCCGTGTCGATGAACCAGGTGATCGCACCGACCACGGCGAATTTCAGAAGTTCCCGATGCTTCAAGAGCAGGGAACGCAACGGCTCGGGGAGTCGTTGCACCACCTCTAGGACTGCCACCGAATCGACAGTAGACGACGTTGCGGCGCCGTGCCCGCCCGGAGGCGCGCTAGCTCAGTCGAAGCGGTCAGCGCTCGGTTGCGGTTCGCGACCACGCACTTCGATGGCGCCGATGACCAGGTCGGGCGGCGGCACCAGGCCGAGATGTTCCCAGGCCCCCGCGGTCGCCACCCGGCCGCGGGGTGTGCGGGCGACGAGCCCGGCGCGGACCAGGAAGGGTTCGCAGACCTCTTCCACGGTGGCCGCTTCCTCGCCGACGGCGACGGCCAGGGTCGATACACCCACCGGTCCCCCACCGAATCCACGCACGAGCGCACCGAGGACGGCGCGGTCGAGCCGGTCGAGGCCGAGCGCGTCGACGTCGTAGACCTCGAGCGCCGCCATCGCGATGGGGTGGGTGATGATGCCGTCCGCCCTGACCTCGGCGTAGTCGCGCACCCGGCGCAGCAGCCGGTTGGCGATACGCGGCGTGCCCCGCGAGCGCCCGGCGACTTCGGCGGCGGCGTCGTGGTCGATCTGCACTCCGAGAATCCGGGCCGAGCGGGTGAGGATCTGCAACAGCTCGACGGGGTCGTAGAAGTCCATGTGCCCGGTGAAACCGAAGCGATCACGCAGCGGACCCGTGAGCGCGCCCGAGCGGGTGGTGGCGCCGACCAGGGTGAACGGGGCGATGTCGAGCGGGATCGAGGTCGCGCCGGGACCTTTGCCGACGACCACGTCGACGCGGAAGTCCTCCATCGCCAGGTACAGCATCTCCTCGGCCGGGCGGGCCATGCGGTGGATCTCGTCGATGAACAGGACATCACCCTCGACCAGGTTGGAGAGCATGGCGGCGAGATCGCCCGCGCGTTCCAGCGCGGGTCCCGAGGTGATGCGCAGGGCGGTGCCGAGTTCGCCGGCGATGATCATCGCCATGCTGGTCTTGCCGAGGCCGGGTGGTCCCGACAGCAGGACATGGTCGGGAGTGGCGCCGCGCTGACGCGCGCCACGCAGGACCAGTGCCAGCTGTTCGCGCACGCGGGGCTGGCCGATGAACTCGTCGAGCGAGGTGGGACGCAGGCCGGTCTCGGCTTCGCCGTCGGTGCTGAGATACCGGGCGGTGAGATCGGATTCGTCGGCCTCGGCGAAGGTGTCGAAGTCTTCGTCCACGGTCTACCTGTTCTTACCGAGCAGGCCGAGCGCCGCGCGCAACGCCACCGAGGTGGTGGCGGTGGGCTGGTCGGCGAGGACGGTGTCGACGGCCTGTTCGGCCTGCTTCGCCGGGAACCCGAGGCCGACGAGCGCTTCGGAAACCTGCTCGCGCACAGGGGTACTCGGGGTTTGCGCACCGGGCGGACCGGTGGGGACGGCCACCTGGTTCACCTTGTCGCGCAGTTCGACGACCATCCGCTCGGCGCCGCGTTTGCCGATGCCGGGGACCCTGGTCAGCGCGGCGACGTTGCTCTCGGCCAACGCCTTTCGCAGCGCTTCGGGTTCGAGCACGGCGAGCACCGCCATCGCCAGGCGGGGGCCGACGCCGGAGACGGTCTGCAACAACGCGAACAGTTCGCGCGCTTCGGTGTCGGCGAACCCGAACAGGGTCATCGAGTCCTCGCGCACGATCATCGCCGTGTACAGGCGGGTCTGCTCGCCGCGGGTCAGCCCGGCGAGTGTGGCCGGGGTGGCGTTGAGGCGGTACCCGACGCCCGCTGCTTCGATCACCACGTGATCGAGCGCGATCTCGAGCACCTCCCCGCGTACCGACGCGATCACCCGCGCACCACCTTCCGTTGTTCGGCGAGCCGTTGTTCGTAGCGGCGGCGGACCTCGTCCGCCTGTGCCTGCGCGGCCGCCATCCGGTCCATCAGCGGCGCCCGCCAACAATGACAGATCGCCAGTGCGAGCGCGTCGGCGGCATCGGCCGGTTTCGGCGCGACCCGCAAACCGAGAATCCGCGTCACCATCGCGGTGACCTGCGCTTTGTCCGCCGTACCGTTGCCGGTGACGGCCGCTTTCACCTCGCTGGGCGTATGGAACGCCACCCGGATCCCGCGCCGCGCCGCGGCCAGCGCGATCACCCCACCGGCCTGCGCTGTGCCCATCGCGGTCCGCACATTGTGCTGGGCGAACACCCGCTCGATCGCGACAGCTTCGGGCCGATGCGTATCCATCCACTCTTCGGCGGCATCCGCGACGGCCATCAACCGCAACGCCAGCTCGGCGTCGGGCGGGGTCCGCACCACCCCCACATCGAGGGCGACCACCTTCCGGCCCGGTCCGCTGTCGACCATGCTGAGCCCGCACCGGGTAAGCCCCGGATCGACGCCCATCACCCGCACCGGCCACCCCTTCGAAGACACGAACAGTTGTTCGAAAGTCTAGAGCATCCCCGCGTTCGGGCCGACCAACGACACGATCCTCACGCCGGTCGCGGCGGCAGCCCCAGTAACGCCGGATCGCGGGCGTGCTCGGCCCAGACCCCCGCCGGATCCGCGACCAGCTTGCGCGCCCGCAGGTCGAGCAGTCCACTCACATACGACACCGTCGCGGCGATCTCACCGTCCGCCCTGGTGAGGGTGTGCTCCACCCGATAGGTCTTGCCCTGCCCCCACTCCCACCGGCAGTCGACCTCGACCGTGTCGTTCGCGCGCAACTCCCGCAGATAGCGAACGTTCAGCTCGAGATTGACCGGCCCCATCCCCGCCGCGAGGAGGCCGGGCACCGAGACTCCCGCCTCGGTCACGCACGCGAACCGCGCGTGATCGGCGAACTGCTGATACGCCGAGCCGGTGACGTGCAGTTGCGGGTCGAGATCGGACACCCGAATCGGGATCCGAACCCGAAACGGCACAGTGGTTTCCGCCATGCCCGCGAGTGTGCCACCGGGGTCCGACACCTTCGCGGGTCGTCGCCGAGGGACCGGCGACTACGGCGTGCTCTTCAGCCCGATCGACGGGTCGATGAACTCGTTGGTGACGATCGCGTCGGCGGCGAGGCCGTCGGGAACCTCGACTCCGCGCTTGCGCAGGATCGGGGTGACAGCGCTGATCACCCGGTCGACGCGGGCGGTGTCGAAATCACCGAGGCTGCCGTCGGGGCCGTTGCCGACGATCTTCTGGGCGAGCTGGACTTTCACCGAGTCGGTGTTACCGCCCGCGGTCATCGGCGGACCGTCGGGAATCGTCTGGGCGATGCGCAGCAGCGCCGCGTTGACCGGTTCCGGATCGCTGATGTAGTCGATCTGGGCCTGCTGCAGCATCGGCACCAGCTTGCTCAGGCAGGGGCCGAGTTTTTCCCTGTCACCGGCGCGTACCGACCAGGCGTGCGGATAGATCTCATAGCCGGACTCGTGGACCAGCAACGACTTCACCGGCTTGAGCCACCCCTTCACGTCGTGTTCCCAGCGGTAGGGCTCGTTGGAGACGTAGCCCTGCTGCATCACTCGGCCGTGTTCGGCGACGAAGCGGCTCGGGGTGCCGTCGAAGGAGGCGTCGGCCTGGTCGGGTTTCACGTCGCCGTGGGCGATCAGGTAGTCCATGAACAGCTTGCCCTCGCTGTAGACGACGGGTGCGCCGGACGCGGGAACGTCCTTCCACGACGTGATCTGCGGGTAGGTCGCCGGATCGAACAGGACGATCTGCGGATTGACGTCGAGTGAGGCGAACACCCCGGTCACCGGGAATTTCGCCTGCGCCCGCACCGCGTCGTCGGTCGGGACGAAACCGAGGGTGATGCTCTGGTCCTGATACATCTGCGCGGGCACCGGCTGACCACCGAGGAACGGACCACCGAGGCGCACTTCGACATTCACCCCGGTGTCACCGAGCGGACCGGAGTACGCGCCCTTCTTCACATCGACCGTGCCGTTCGGCCCGACCAGCTGATACGCCGCCGCCCGCTCCGGCGTGGCGAACCAGTCCGTCTGAACGACCACGGTCGACGGGCAGACACCGGCGAGGACACCCTGCCCGGTGGGGCCGGGCACCGAGGTCGCACTGTTGCAGGCGGTCAGCACTGTGGCGCCGGCCAGCACGGCCGTGGCGAGGAGAGGTTTGCGCACCGGGAATCCTTCGGGGTCGAGCGAATGTGAGGGTGGGACAGGAGAAGTGGGCTACTTGCCGCGACGCAGTCCGTGCGCCCGGTCGACGCGCCCGGCCAGGAAGTCGAAGAACCAGAACAGGATCAGGCCGACCAGCGAGGACATCAGCAGTGCGGTGAGCAGTTCCTCGGTGGCGAGTTGCTGACGGTAGACATCGATCATCCGGCCGATGCCGGGCTCGCCCTGACGGAAGAAGAAGTCGGCCACGATGGAGCCGATGATGGCCATGCCGCCGGAGATCTTGAATCCGGAGATCATCGCCGGAAGCGCTGTGGGCAGTTGTAGTTTCAGCAACCGCTGCCACCGCGAGGCGCCGTGCAGGGTGAACAGGTCGTGCTCGGCGGGAGCCACCGATTTGAGCCCGAACAGCGTATTGGTGATCACCGGGAACAGCGCCACCATCACGCACACGATCACCCGGCTGGAGAACTCGTAGCCGAACCAGAACCCGAACAGCGGCACCACCGCGAGGATCGGGATCGTCTGCAGCACCACCGCGTACGGATACAGCGAGTATTCGGCCCAGCGTGCCTGGCTCATGACCACCGCGAAGCCGACGCCGAGCGCGATCGCGATCACCAGTCCCACGAGCGCGACCTGCACCGTCGACCACAGCGCGGTCAGGATCGTCGATCGCGCCAGCGGATCGAGCAGCCCCTTGCCGATCACCTGTTCCGGCGCGGGCAGCAGGAACCGCGACTCCTCGGCCAGCAGTTGGTGGCTGACCAGCGACCAGAGCCCGAGGACTGCGACGAACACCAGGATCGGCGCGACGACACGCACCGGGGCGACCCGGAAAGGCCAGCGGTACTTCGGTTTCGCCGCCGATTCCGCGACGACTCCCCCGGGGATGGCGACGGTGGTCATGCGGCAGCCTCCTGTCCACGCAGCGCGGCCGATACCTCGGCGCACAGATGGGCGAATTCGGGGGTGTAGCGCAGCTCCGGGGTGCGCGGGAAGTCGAACGGGACCGGGATGTCGGCAGTCACCCGGCCCGGCCGGCCCGTGAGCACGACGACCCGAGTGGACAGGAACACCGCCTCTCCCACCGAGTGGGTGACGAACACTCCCGCGAAACCGTCGCGGCGGAACAGGGTGCCGACTTCCTCGTTCAGGCGCTGCCGGGTGATCTCGTCCAGCGCGCCGAACGGCTCGTCGAACAGGAACAGCTCCGGCTGCGACGTGAGGGCGCGCGCGATGGAGGCGCGCATCCGCATGCCGCCGGACAGCTGGGCGGGTTTGTGCATCTCGAACCCGGCCAGTCCGACGCGTTCGATGGCGTCCGCGGCGGCGGCCCGGCGGGTGGTCTTGTCGACGCCTTCCAGCTCGCCGGGCAGTTCCACGTTCTGCCGCACCGATCGCCATGGCAGCAGGGTGGATTCCTGGAAGACGTAGCCGAGGCGGCGGGTGCCGACACCGACCGTGCCCGTGGTGGGCTTCTCGAATCCGGCGGCCAGGCGGAGCAGGGTCGATTTGCCGCAGCCGGAGGGCCCGACCAGCGAGACGAATTCGCCACTGCGAACAGCGATGTCGATGTCGGCGACGGCGGTGGTGCCGTTGTCGAAGGTCAACGTCACATTGTCGAAGGACAGGGCGGGGGCGGGCTCGTCGCGTTCAGCAGTCGTATACGAGTCCCGGCCCGATACTGCGGGGGCGGTGGAAACCGTGGCGCTCATGCACTATTTCTAGTGGCATACCATTGCCGCCAGCGGTCAGCGCGATTACGTCCCTGTTTCGTATACGATCAGTTCGCAGTGCGGGTATCCGCCCGGGACACGATCTGGCCGCGCTTCACCACCAGCTGCCGGGTGGGCAGCTGGACCACCGCGGCGGCGGGCGTTTCGGCCTCCACCACGAACAGATCGGCGGGTGCGCCGACCGCGAGCCCGTAGTCGTCGAGGCCGAGAACCCTCGCGCCGCCATAGGTTCCCGCGGCCAGCGCGAGTTCGATCTCGGCATCGGCGACAAGGCGGTCACGGTAGGCGACGGTGTTCACGCGGCGCAGCATGTCGCCGTCGCCGTACGGCGTCCACAGGTCGCGAATGCCGTCGTTGCCCAGAGCCAAAGTGGCGCCCGCCTCGTGCATCACGCGGACGGGAACGACCGCCGCCTCACCGACCGCGCAGGTCACCATGGCGACACCCGCCTCGGCGAGCGCGTCGGCGATGCGGCGCTGTTCGTCGTCGGATCGCCCGCCCATCGCGTAGGCGTGGCTGATGGTGACCCGGCCGGAAAGGCCGGTCGCCCTGGTGCGTTCGATGATCAGCTCGAACTCCCACACACCCATGGCACCGCCGTCGTGCAGGTGGATATCGACCTTGGCGCCGAATTTGTCGGCGAGATCGAAGATCACATCGAGTTGCCCGACCGGGTCGTTGTCGTAGCCCGCCGGATCGAGGCCGCCGACGACCTCGACACCATCGGCCAGCGCCGCGGCCATCAACGCGGCGGTGCCGGGACGCGTGATCAGCCCACCCTGCGGGAAGGCGACCAGTTCCACCTCGACCCGCCCCGCGTGCCGTTCGGCGGCGGCCCGCACCTGCTCGACGCCCCGCAACCCGATACCGGGATCGATGTCGACGTGGCTGCGCACGAAGGAGGTGCCGTATCCGACCATGGCACCCAACAGATTCGCGGCGTATTCGGCATTCGGAATGCCGAGTTCGGCGCGGCGGCGTTCCCCGTTGGCGATGCGCCCGGCCAGCGTCCGACCTCCCGAGTTGGCCACCCATGGCGCGCTGTACAGGGTTTTGTCCAGATGACAGTGGGTGTCCACGAGGCCGGGCAGTACCAGCGCGCCGTTCAGCTCGATGATCTCGGCGCCGGGAGCGGTGAGGCCGGTGCCGATCGCGGCGATCCGGCCGTCGGCGAGGTGGAGGTCAGCGAGTTCCGGTGTGGTACCGGGTGTCCACGGTCGGCCACCGCGCAGGAGCAGGTCGGTCATCAGAAGTCCTTTCGGTCGCGGGGTAGGGAGTCGTGCGATGAGCGGTCGTCGTAGGTCCCGGCGCACTGTCAGCCGGTGACCAACATGGCGGACCCGGCGCCGACCCCGAAGACGATCACCACGGTCCGGAACACGGCCGGGCGCAGACGATCGGCGAACTTCGCGCCGAGGACACCGCCGAACAGACAGGCCGGCGCGAGGATCGCGACGACGAGCCAGTCCACCGGCCCGAACAGTGCCACCGCCACCATCGCGGTGGTCGAAACACTCAGCGTGAGGATGCTTTTCAGGCCGTTGAGCAGTTGCGCGGAGGCATCGAGGCCGAGCGCGAGAGCGGTCAGCAGCACGATGCCCATGCCGCCGTTGAAGTAGGCGCCGTAGACGCTGCCGACGAAGACCCCGAGATAGAGGGTGATGCGCGAATCGGGCCGGCGGGCACCGAGAGTGCGCGAGAGCCAGGGTTGCGCGGCGAACACCGCGGTCGCCCCGAGGACCAGGAACGGCACCAGCGCGGCGAACACCTCGGGGGGTGCGGCGAGCAGTGCGAGCACACCGAGACCGGCACCGGCGACGCTGATCACGACGAGCCGCGGCAGCAGTGCGCGGTAGTCTTCGGCACGCTTGCGCAGGGCCGCCGCGCCGCCCAGGTAGCCCGGCCAGACCGCGACCGAGTTGGTGACCGTGGCGGTCACCGGGGGCAGGCCGAGTGCGAGTAGCGCGGGGAACGACAGCAGGCTGCCGCCGCCCGCGATGGCGTTGCAGAAGCCTGCGCCGAGTCCTGCGGCCAGCAGCAGCGCTAGATGCACGGGGTCCATGAAATCCTTCCGACAGAGCGTCGTGCGATCGTATACGACAGCGGTCGAGGGGTCGCGCCGAGCGATGTCACCGGCAGAACACCCGCCCGAATGCCGTAGATTCGGAGCAATCCTTCGAAGACCGGGCGCCGGTTCGTAGCCGACCGGCGCGCGGCTCCGCCATTCGACCGTTGGGGGCGACGTGAGCAGCACCGTCCGACGCATGACACCGCAGCAGGTGTGCCGCGCGATCCGCGACGACATCATCCGTGGCGATTTCCGCCCCGGGCAGCGCCTCACCGAGGACACTCTGGCCGAGCGATACGGTGTCTCCCGCGTGCCGGTCCGGGAAGCACTGCGGACGCTCGAAGCCGAGGGATTCGCCTGGTCGCGCCCCTACGCGGGGACCTTCGTCGCCGAGCTCACCGAGGCCGAGGCGGCCGATCTGCTCGAGATCAGGGCACTGCTGGAACCGATGTGCGCCGGTAGGGCCGCCGTGCGCCGTTCGCCCGAACAGCTGGGACGACTCAAGGAACTCACCTCGCTCGGCCAGGAAGCGGTGCGCGACGGCAGACTCGGCGAACTCGCCCGGCTCAACAGCCGCTTCCACGAGGTGCTCGCCGAGGCGTCGGGCAGCGCGCTACTCAGCCAGCTCATCACCCAGCTGAGCTGGAAGATCGCCTGGGTGTACGCGGTCGAACTCCCGCGGCGCGCCGAGGATTCCTGGCGCGAGCACGAGGAGATCTGCGCGGCGCTGGAGGCACAGGATCCCGACCGGGCGAGCGCGGTGGTCGCCGAGCACATTGCCCACGCCACCTCGGCTTATCGCCTGCGACCACGTGCCGGCGCCGAGACTGCGCCCGAGCCCGTTCCCCCGCCGGTACCTACGCCCTGAGTACCGCGCCTGCGCGCCGATGGCGTAACACAGGCGCAGCAATCGCCGCCATCACCCGAAACCTCAGCGTCGTATACAAACGTTGTCCCGTTCTGCGACTGGAGGTTTTCATGGTCGATCTGCTGCTGCGTCGCGCGTGTATCGCCGATGACGCCGACCCGGTCGATATCGCCGTCACCGAAGGCTTGATCACCGCGATCGGACCCGCCTTGCCTGATAGCGCGGCGACCGAGATCGATTGCGCGACAAGGGTCGTCATTCCCGGGCTCGTCGAATCCCATGTGCACCTGGACAAGGCTCTGCTCGATCGCCGGCGCAGCGCGCCCGACGGCACCCTCGCGAGCGCGATCGAGGTGACCGGCGAACTCAAACGGGGGTTCACCGCCGACGGGGTTCGCGACCGCGCGCGCCGGATTCTCGATCAGGCGATCACCCACGGCACCACCGCACTTCGCGCACACCCGGATGTCGATCCGATCGTCGGGCTACTCGGCGTCGAGGTGCTGTTGGGGCTGCGCGAGGAGTATCGCGACCTGATCGACCTCCAGATCGTCGCCTTTCCACAGGAGGGAATCCTGCGCGCACCCGGCACGCTGGAACTGCTCCGCGCAGCGCTGCGTCTGGGCGCCGATGTCATCGGCGGATGCTCCTACAATGAAGCCGACGTCGCCGACTGCCGCCGCCACGTGGACCTGGTCTTCGAACTGGCCGCCGAATTCGGCGTCTCCGTCGACATCCACGCCGACTTCGCCGACGACGCCACCGACCCCCGCTTCGCGATGGCCGACTACATCGCCGAGGCCACCCAGCGCTCCGGTCTGCGCGGCCGGGTCGCCCTCGGCCACGTCACCTCCTTGGCTGCCCGTCCCCCGCGCGAACGACAGGCGACCATGGCCCACCTCGCCCAGGCAGGCGTCGCCGTGGTTCCGCTGCCCGCCACCGACATGCACCTCGGCGGGCGAGGCGATCAGGCCGCGGTGCGCCGTGGCGTCGCACCGGTCCGTGAACTGTGGGCCGCCGGTGTGACAACCGCGTACTCCTCCAACAACATTCGCAATGCGTTCACCCCCTACGGCAACGCCGATCTCCTCGACATCGGCCTGTTCCTCGCCCAGACCGGGCATCTGTCCGGCGACACCGACCTGCGCCGCGTCCTCGACATGGCCATTACCGACGCGGCCAGGGTGCTCGGCATCGCCGAGCACCACGGCCTGCGCGTCGGCGCCCGAGCCGATCTGGTCGTCCTCGGCACACATCGCCTCGCCGACGCCCTGCTCGATCGCCCCGACCGCTGCTACGTCATCAAGGCAGGCCGAATCATCGCCCGCACCACACGCGTCACCGAAATCCTCGCCCCCGCTGCCCACGCACGCTGATCCGGCGCTCGACGGACCGACTTCGCCCGTGGGGCATCCGCTGCGTCGGCTCAGGCCGCGCTGTGGTTGCCGCGGTGGACGAGGGCGTCGATGCGCCGTTTGAAGGCATTGAATTCCGGTGTGGTGGAGTCGCGTTCGCCGGGCAGGTCGATCTCGACGATCTCGCGCACATGGCCCGCGTTGCCGTGGGCCGCACCACCGGCCATCACCACGACACGGTCGGCCAGGTAGACCGCCTCGTCGATGCTGTGGGTGACGAACACGACGGTCACCGCGGTCTCGTGGTGGATGCGTTTCAGCTCGGCCTGCATGTCCGTGCGGGTGAGGGCGTCGAGTGCGCCGAACGGCTCGTCCATCAGCAGCACCGCGGGACTGTTCGCCAGCACTCTGGCGATCGCCACGCGCTGCTGCATGCCACCGGAGAGCTGGTGCGGGAACGACTCGCGCACCCGGGACAGGCCGACGGTATCGAGCCATCGGTCGGTGATCTCACGGATGTCGGGCCGGGCCATTCTGGCCTGTTTCGGTCCGTAGGCGATGTTCTCGGCGACCGTGAGCCAGGGGAACAGCCCGTAGTCCTGGAACACCACACCGCGCTCGGGACCCGCCCCGCTCACCGGTTCGTCGGCGACGGTGACCGTGCCCTTGGAACCTGTCTCCAAACCGGCGAGAATCCGCAGCAGCGTGGACTTTCCGCAGCCGCTGGCGCCGACCACGCAGACGAATTCACCTGCCGCGATGTCCAGTTCGACGCCGTCGACGGCGAATCCGGCTGCACCGGCATATCGCTTACCGAGCCCGTCGACGACGATGCGCGCGGGGCGCTGCGGGCGGCGGCGGGTGGAGTAGATCTTCATGAGGGTCCTGTCTGCTCGATCACGGTAGGAGCGGCCTACGGCCCGCCAACAGCCTCACCAGCAGCATCAGCAACCGGTCGGCGACGAATCCGGCCAATCCGATCACGATCATCACCGCGATGATCAGGTCGGTGCGTGACTGTTCTCTGGCCTGGGTGACCAACGCCCCCAAGCCGATTCGGATACCGACCGTCTCGCCGACGACGAGGATCACCCACGACAGGCCGAGCGCGATCCGCAGACCGGAGACGATGCTCGGCACGGCGGCGGGCAGCACCACCTTGTACAGCGTGTGCGCGGGTCGGGTGCCCAGCATCGCGGCGGCCTCGAGCAGCCGGTCCGGTACCGCCCGCACCCCGGCGATCGTGTTCAGCAGGATCGAGAACACCGCGGCGAGGAACACCAGGAAGATCGTGGAGCGGTCACCGAAGCCGATGATCAGCAGTGACAGCGGCGCCCACGCGGTCACCGGGATCGGGCGGACCAGGTTGACGGTCGGTTCGAGCATCCGGTAGACCAGCCGGGAGCGACCCATCACGATGCCGAGCGGGATCGCGACGGCGGCCGCGAACAAGAACCCCTGCACCACCCGCAGCGTGCTCGCGTACAGGTGCAACCACAGGGTGCCGCTGTAGGTGTCGCCGATGACGCCGCCGAACGCGAGGTCGGCCAGGCGCCGCGCCACCTCGTACGGTTTCGGCAGGAATTGCATCTGGATACCGAACGGCAGCGTCCACGCGCCGTCGACACCACGATCCCACAGCAGCCCGAGCAGCAGCGGGACCGGCAGGGCCCACAGCACTGTCAGCACCCGGTCGGGAAGCCGCCGTCGACGCGTGGGCGGCGCCTCGGTGGTGCGGACGACCGGTGGTGCGTCGAGCGCTGTCATCGCCCGATACCCGCGGGGGTCAGGAACCCGGTGTCGAACACCTTCGCCATATCGGGTGCCTTGGACAGCTGGTCGAAGGCCCGCATCTGCTCGGCGAGGGCGACCACCCGGCCGCAATACTCGTCACCGAGTTCCCACCGCAACCAGACGTTCTTCGTCGCGGTGTCGACGATCGTGCGGTCGAGGCCGAAGGTGTCGACGAGCCCGTCGACCCAGGCGCTGTGATCGCCCTTCATGTACTCGATCGCCTGGACGAAGCTGCGCACGGTTTGCTGTACCCGGTCGCGATCCTGGTCGATCAGCGCGCCCCTGGTACCGAAGACGATGTTCACCGCGCCGATCGCGGTGTCGTACGGCGAGACGATCGGATGCGCGCCGACCCCCATGACGATCGACGGTGCGGTCTCGGCGCTCAGGAACGCGTCGATCTGGCCGGACTTGTAGGCGTTGGCCATGTCCGAGTAGGAAAGGTTGACCAACTGCACGTCGGTGGCCGGGTCGAGGCCGTGCGCGGTCAAGGTGAGCCGCAGCAGGATCTCCTGCGACGAGCCCTGCGGGAATCCGATCTTCTTGCCGCGCAGCCCGTTCACCGTGGTGATCTCCGGCTTGCCGACGAACGCCGACCCGCCGTCAGCGGCCGAGGCGACGATCTTCACATCCTGACCCGCGGCACTGCCCGCCAGAATCGACGGCGCGCCGAGCACTCCGAAATCGATAGCACCCGAGGCGATCGCGTTCTTGATATCGGGTGAATTCTCGAACAGCACGATCTCGTAGGTCGTGCCCGCGGGGGCGAAACGCTGCATGAAGTAGGGCGCGTAGAGATGCGGCTGCCCCCGCAGGGTGCCGATTCGCACCGATGCCGGGTCGCTGCCGCCGCCCGGTGTCGATACGCAGGCGGTCAGGCCCGTGACGATGAGCAAGGCCGCGATCACGGCCGAGAGAACCCGGCGCAGTGGGCGATTCATCGGTGCAGCGGTGGCGGTCCACGGCATGTCGGAGGCAGGCATTGCGGGTCCATTTCTCATAGGTTCGCCAGTCGGGCGGCGCACTGGGTAGCGAGGACGATGAGGGCGCGGTCGGAGTTCGCGGCGCCGATCAGGCACAGCCCGGCGGGCAGGCTGCGGCGGTTCGGCAACGGCAGCGTGACGGCGGGCAGCCCGGCGATCGACGCCAGGCAGGTCAGCCGCAGAGTCGCGTGGCGGACGGCGTCGCGCGTACGCCGGTCAGCCGCTCGCGGCGGCGGCGGTCCCGCCGTGGTCGGCAGCACCAGCGCCCGGTCGCCGAGGATGTCGCGGATCCGCGCAGCGGCCTCGGCGACGACTGTCCGCGCGGCCGCGGCCTCCTCGGCGGTCACCGTTGCGGCCCAGGCGAATCGCTCGCGCACGTCGGGTTCGAGCGCGTCGGGATGCGCGGTCAGCCAGTCGCCGTGCCCTGCCCATGCTTCGAACGCCTGCACCGCGCGAAACGCGGAGAACCAGCGATCGAGGTCGGCCCGCAGGGTGATCCGTCGAGCGCCGAGTTCTTCGGAGGCCCGCGCACACTGCTCGGCGATCTCGGGCTCTGCCGCCGCACACAACGTGGGATCGACGACCAGGTCCGTGTTCGAGAACCCGGACCCGTCTGGCCGGGGTACAGCAGGATGGGCGAACACGCTGTCGGCCACCGCGAGCAGGGTCGCGGCGTCGCGGGTGAGCCATCCGATGGTGTCGAACGACGGGGCCAGCGGGAGGAGGCCGGTGGTGTCGAGACCGGCGTGCGTAGTCCTGATGCCCCAGAGTCCTTGGTACGAGCCGGGAACCCGGATCGAGCCCGCGGTGTCGGTGCCGAGGCCGATGGATACCTCGCCGCGGGCGACCGCGACGGCGGGTCCGCTCGATGAACCACCCGGAACTCGCTGTGGTGCAACCGGATTGACCGGCATGCCGGTGCGCCCGTTGGCGCCGGTGATGCTATAGGCGAACTCGTCGGTCCTGGCGATGCCGATGACGGTGGCGCCCGCCGCGAGCAGGTCGGCGACGACCGCGGCGTGGCGGGACTCGGGAGTGCGCTCGGCGAGAAAGTCCTCCACACCTGCGCCGAGCGGGTGGCCGGCGACAGCGAACAGGTCTTTCACGGCCACCGTGTGCCCGGTGAGCGGGCCGGTCGAGGTCGCCCCCACCAACGGCGAACCGAGCTCGCGCCACACCGTGGTGTCCACGCCGCAACGCGCTCCCGCGCCGAACCGCGTCGCCGTCTCCCGCGCCGTCGCGGTCACCGCGCCCGCTCCAGGATGAAGCGGGCCAGATCGGTACCGGTGGTATGCGCGAAGTCGGCGACACGGATCTTGCCGTGTACCCCGCGGGTCAGATCGACGGCTTGCGAGATGGTGAAGTCGGCTGCGGCACTGAGGTAGAGGTAGGCGCTGCGCGGATCGGTGTCGAACAGCGCGCCGAGCAGGTCGACGGCGTTGCCCACACATAGCGACAGCGCGGTGTCCAGATCGGGATCGAGCCCGGTCGGGATGACGAGTCCGTGGCCTGCGGCGAACGGACCTGTACCCGACCCGATGTCGGTGACCTGTTCGGCCGCAACGACGTCGAGGGTCACGGTCGCCCGCAGCGGCGCCTCCAGGGCGGTGAGCGCCACCTCTCCGTCGCCCTGCGCGAAATGCGGATCGCCGACATAGAACAGCGCGTCGGGCACCTGCACCGGCAGGAACAAGGTAGCGCCGGGAGTGAGCAGTGTGACGTCGATATTGCCGCCGTGCGCGCCCGGTGGCACGGAGTGCGCCCGGTCCTCGGTGTCGGTGGCCACGCCCATGATGCCGAGGAACGGGGCGAGCGGGAAGCGCGCCCGGTGCGGGCTGCCCGGCCGGATCGGCATGGTGCCGAACCACTCGTCGTCGCGCCCGGTCACCGTGCAGAACTGACCGTACGAACCGTCGTGTGGTGTCCCGGCCAGCATGCCGCGGCCGTGCCGGGTCGAGATGACGCCGTAGGGCGCGCGCATGGCGAGGTGCTCGATCCGCACGGCGAGGAGATCGCCGGGCTCGGCGCCGTCGACGGCGATCGGACCGGTCACGATATGCGGGCCTGCTCCGTCCTCGCGGACGCGCCGGGCGACCACCTCGACGGTGTCGTCGAGTATCTGATCGCGGGCCACGCCGTGCCCGCGGAAGTAGGCGACCGGGTCCGAGCCCTGATCGTCGAGGATGCCCTCATGACTGATGGTGTCGATGACCACCCGCGTCCCCGGCGCGACGGTGGTGACCGGCGTATCGCCGCGTCGCGGCAGCCTGCCCCACAGCACCCGATCCGGATCGGCGGGGATATAGGTGGTCTCCGGTGTGATGCCGATGCCCTGCTGCAGCACCGGGAAAGCGGCGGCGATCTGGTCCCCGGCCAATGACGTCACAGTGGGTCCTCCGGTCTCCGCGACACTCGGTCGAACATTGGTCCGACCATCTGATGCGATAACGGTATTCCACTATCAACAGCCCTGCTACCGGGAGAAACGTGCGTAACCGAGGCTTTACACCCTGGCAATATCGGGCCGCCGGGCACCAGTCTTATATGATTGGCCGGACCAATCCGTGGGTGTCGAGAGGAGTTCGATGGCCGTCCCGCCGATCCCCCCGCTGCGCCGCCGCACCGGCAGCGTCAGCGCCGAAGTCGCCGCTCACCTGGAGCGGCTGATCATCGACGGCGCGCTGCGCGCGGGCGATCGCCTGCCGCCCGAACGCGAGCTCGCGACGCAGCTGAACGTGTCGCGGTCCTCGCTTCGCGAAGCCATGTTCGAGCTGGAATCCAAGAAGCTGGTCGACCGCAGGCAGGGCCGTGGCAGCACCGTCACCGATCTCCCCCGCGGCGCCGCCGAACTGCACGGCAGCCTCGCCGACCTCGACACCGAACTCGCCTACGCGACCGAACTGCGCGACCTGGTCGAACCCCGCATCGCCCAGCTCGCCGCCCTGCGCGCCGTCGAATCGAATCTGCTGTCGCTGCACGAGATCATCGACCGCTCCGACGAAGCCCTCGGCCCGGCGGAATCGATGGCCCTCGACATCGAATTCCACACGCTCCTGGCACATTCGGCCCAGAACCCGCTCCTGGTCACCCTCTGCACGATGACCACGGAATGGACCCGCCACACCCGAGTCCTCTCCCACCGCACTCCGCTCGGCCGCCGCGTCTCCCTCCAGGGTCACACCCAGATCCTGCGCGCCGTGGACCACCGAGACGGCCCCGCCGCCGCTGCCGCCATGGAACAACACCTGCGCGAGGTCCGCGAGATCAGCACCCGCTAGCGACCCACACGATCCGGGGAGCAGAACCTTCCCACGCCGTCGCTTACCCCACAGCGGTGGTGAAGACCTCCAGGGCACGATCGTCGAACAGAACGAACCGCACCTGCGTCACCTGCGTCTCGGCCGCGCGAACCGTCTCGACCGCGATCCGCGCGCCGTCATCCATCGGCCAGCCGAAGATACCGGTGGAGATCGCCGGGAACGCGACGGTCGCCGCTCCCAGTTCGTCTGCCACGCGCAGGGATTCGCGATAGCAGGAGGCGAGCAGCTCGGAGCGGTCCTCGGTGGCCGACCACACGGGGCCGACCGTGTGGATCACCCAGCGGGCGGGGAGCAGGCCCCCGGTGGTCGCCACCGCCTGGCCGGTACGCAGGCCTTTGCCGTAGTGCGAGGCGCGCAGGTCGCGACATTCCGACAGGATCTGCGGACCGCCCTTGCGGTGGATCGCCCCGTCGACGCCACCGCCGCCGAGCAGCGAGGAGTTCGCGGCGTTGACCACCGCGTCCACCTGCTGCTCGGTGATGTCGCCCCGGACCGTCTCGATTCGCGTCATGATCCTCATTGTGCCGGGGCGTCGACGTAGTCCACGGGTACGGTCGAGTGAGCAGGCATGGTCGGTCCGTCCGAGGCGAGGAGAACCACGCATGGCCATACCCACCGGTGACATCGTCACGACGCCCGACGGGCGGGACCTGGTGATCACCAGGTCGCTGGGGTTGCCGATCGAGGAGGTGTGGGCACGGTTGACCGATCCGCATCTGACCTCGGGGTGGTACGGCACCTGGGAGGGCGAGTCGGGGACCGGCAACACCATCCGGGTGCAGATGCGCTTCGAGGAGGGTGAACCGTGGTCGGCGATGCGCATCGACGACTGCACCCCACCGATCCACCTCGGCGTCTCCTCGACCGACCAGATCGGCCTGTGGCGGCTCGAGGTGACGTTGCTCGACACCGGCGCGGCCACCGAACTGCGCCTGGTCCACCATCTGACGTCGGAATATCAGCTGGCGGAGATCCCGCAGATCGGTCCGGGGTGGGAGTACTACGCGGACATGTTCGTCGCGGCCTGCACGCACACCGAACGACCGGATTTCGCCGACTACTACCCGTCGATGTCGGGCTACTACCAGCAGCGCGCGTCCTAGCCGAAACGTGAACCGCCCCGGCCGAATTCACGACCGGGGCGGGTTCGACGGACAACGATCTACTCGTCGTCGAGTTCCGCGGCGACCTCGTCGGAGATGTCGACGTTGGTGTACACGTTCTGCACATCGTCGCTGTCTTCGAGCGCGTCGACCAGCTTGAACACCTTGCGCGCACCGTCGGCGTCGACCGCGACCGACACCGACGCCTGGAAACCGGACTCGGCGGAGTCGTAGTCGATGTTCGCGGCCTGCAGGGCCGAGCGCACCGCGATCAGATCGCCGGGCTCGGAGATGATCTCGAAGACGTCGCCGTGGTCGTTGACGTCTTCGGCGCCCGCGTCGAGCACCGTCTCGAGGACGTCGTCCTCGGACAGGCCGTTCTTCTCGAGCGTCACCACGCCCTTGCGGGCGAACAGGTACGACACCGAACCCGGGTCGGCCATGTTGCCGCCGTTGCGGGTCATCGCCAGCCGGACCTCGCCCGCGGCGCGGTTGCGGTTGTCGGTGAGGCACTCGATCAGCACGGCCACACCGTTGGGCCCGTAGCCCTCGTACATGATCGTCTGCCAGTCGGCGCCGCCGGCCTCTTCACCACCACCGCGCTTGCGGGCGCGCTCGATGTTGTCGTTGGGGACCGATGTCTTCTTCGCCTTCTGGATGGCGTCGAACAGCGTCGGATTGCCCGCAGGGTCACTACCACCAGTGCGGGCCGCCACCTCGATGTTCTTGATCAGCTTGGCGAAGAGTTTGCCGCGCTTGGCGTCGATTCCCGCCTTCTTGTGCTTGGTGGTGGCCCATTTGGAGTGGCCGCTCATGCCCTACTTCCTTCAAGTCGGTTGCGCGTCTGCCCGGGCGGACAAGCTCGATCCAGCCTACTCACCGTCCACCACGCCCGCCGACGCGGGCTTTATCGCGCAGCCCGAACCAGGTCGACGAACAGTTCGTGCACCCGAAGATCGCCGGTCACCTCGGGATGGAAGGAGGTCGCCACCACGTTGCCCTGCCTGGCAGCGACGATGCGGCCCTCGGCGGGGCCGTGCGGCACCCGCGCCAGCACCTCGACGCCGTCGCCCACCCGCTCCACCCACGGCGCGCGAATGAACACCGCGCGCACGGGCGTGTCGAGACCGGTGAAGTCCAGGTCGGTCTCGAAGGAATCGACCTGCCGACCGAACGCGTTGCGCCGCACCGTCATATCGATGCCGGACAGGTGCTGGGCGTCGGCCCTGGTGTCGAGGACCTCCGAGGCGAGCAGGATCATGCCCGCGCACGACCCGAACGCGGGCAGCCCGTCGCGCAGCCGCGCCCGCAACGGTTCCAGCAGGTCGAATGCCTGCAACAGCTTGGAGATCGCGGTCGACTCGCCACCGGGCAGCACCAGCCCGTCGACCGCGGCCAGCTCCGCCTCGCGCCGCACCAGCACCGGATCGGCCCCGCAGTGCTCCAGCGCGGCAACGTGTTCACGCACGTCACCCTGTAGCGCGAGGACACCGATGGTCGGCCGGGTGGGGGTCGAGGTTGCGTTCACAGCCGTTGAGCTTACGAGCGCGCCCGATGTGGGCCCGCTCACGCTCACTTCTGGCGCGGCGTGCGGATCAGACCTTCCTGGACGACAGCGGCGACCAGGTTGCCCTCGCGGTCCCAGATCTTGCCGCCGGTCAGCGCGCGACCGAAACCGGCCGAGGGTGAGGACTGGTCGTAGAGCAGCCATTCGTCGGCACGGAACGGGCGCAGGAACCACATGGCGTGGTCGAGCGACGCGTTCTGGGTCGGTTCGTCGGGGTGGATCACCTTCGACGAGCCGAGCAGCGTCATATCGCTCATGTAGGCCAGCGTGCAGACGTGGAACATCGGGTCGTCGGGCAGCGGGTGCCGGTACCGGAACCACACCTGCTGGGGTGAGACCGCGCCGTCGCGCGCGACGACCTGATCCTGTGGGACCGTGCGGATGTCCCAGTGCTCCCATTCACGCATGGCCCACAGCCGCTCGGGGGTCATGGTCACGCTGGCATCGGGCAGGTCGTCGGGACCGTCGACCGAGGGCATCACGTCCTGGTGTTCGGGCCCTTCGTCACCGTGATGGAACGAGGCCGACATCGTGAATATCGCCTGTCCGTCCTGCACGCCGGTGACCCGCCGCGTACAGAACGACCGGCCGTCGCGGATGCGTTCCACCAGGTAGACGGTGGGTTCCTCCGGATTGCCCGGTCGCAGGAAGTAGCCGTGCAGAGAATGCACCTGGAAGCTGCGATCGACGGTGCGGACCGCCGAGACCAGCGCCTGCCCGGCCACCTGACCGCCGAAGGTGCGCGGTAGCTGAGACTCCGTGGAAGCACCGCGGAAGATGTCGCGCTCCAGTCGCTCGATCGCGAGCGCCTCTTCGATTGTCGCCATGCGCTCGAGATTATCGCCTTGCCGACCGGGCGGTATGTCCGGCTCTGCACAGCGGCCCGGAATTTGCTGAGATGGTCCGGTGCCGACGTTCACTCCCACCTCTCCCGCCGCCCTCGCCCGGCTCGTCGCCGACCGGCTCGTCGAGCTGCCGGGGCGACGGGTGCTCGCGGTCGACGGCGCCGACGCGGCCGCCCCGGTGGAACTGGGCCGCCGGATCGTGGACACGCTCACCGACCGGGGGCGATCGGCGGCGGTGGTGTCGGTGCACGACTTCGTGCGACCCGCGTCGCTCCGCATGGAATACGGGCGCGATGACGAATGGTCTTATCGCACAGCATGGTTCGACTACGAGGCCATGCGCCGCGAGATCCTCGACGTGCTCCGCACCGAAGGGCGCTGGTTGCCCGCGCTGTGGGACGAGGAGCGGGACAGGTCTGCGCGGGCGGCGATTCGGCCCGCGCAGGCCGATCTGGTGCTGGTGCTCGCGGGGCCGATGCTGCTCGGTCGCGGTCTGGATTTCGATCTCGCGATCCGCCTGGAACTGAGTGAGCAGGCGGCGCTGCGGCGCACCCCCGCCGAGCAGCGATGGACGCTGCCCGCTGTGCGCGATCACACTGCCGACAATCCCGAGGAAGCGACCTGGACCGTTCGCTGGGATCACCCCGATCGGGCGGCACTTCGCCGCTGACAGCACGGGAGCCGAAACAGCCCGGATACGCGAAAGCCCCGTCCGACAGACGAACGGGGCTCGAGCGACGACGATCAGGCGCAGGCGACCGAGGTCTGACCCAGGTTGGTCAGCATGCCGCAGGCCCACGACTTCTGGACCTTCCACTTGCCCGCTTCGGCCACGAACGGCACGTCGACGACATTGGTCTGGCCGTTGACGGTGAAGTTGGCCTTGGCGTTGACGCTGTCACCGAAGGAAGTCACCTCGGTCACCTGGACCTGGACGTTGTTGTCCTGGACGGCCTGTGCCAGGCGGTTCGGCAGCTCGGGGTCTGCCTCGATGCCCTGCACGAAGTCCAGCTTCTGGTCGTTGGGGACCGCCGGATCCAGTGCGGTGGTGAGCTGCGCGTTGAGCTGTTCGACCGTCGGCACCGCCGGCAGGTCCGCGGTTGCCGAACCCTGAGCCTTGGCACTGGTGGTGGTCTTGGGCGCGGGCTTGTCGCCCTTGTCGTCACTGCACGCACTCAGGCCGAGCGCGGCGACCACAGCCAATCCTGCGATCGCGACTCGTCCGGTCCTACGAAACTTCATCCACTCGTCCTTACGTCGGGTCGGAATCTCGCCCTCTGGGCGACGGCGGAGGACCGGCGCCACACAGCGCAGGCCTCGATGCCACGGCGAGGACGCTACCCAGTGATGTTGAGGAAACTCTGAGACACAGACAACCGGGGGCTGTGAGATGCGCCCGATTGTGATGCACCCCAGCGTCACCCGGCGCGCAGACCCACCACCGCCTCGACCAGCCGCGCATGGGTCGGCGCGTCCGCTGCCGCGATGAGCCCGTGTGGCGCGGTGTGCAGCGGTTGCCCGGCGAGACCGGTAACCACGCAGCCAGCCGCCTGACACACCGCGATCGCGCTGCTGAAATGCACGCTGTCGCGGAGATCGCCGCCGGTGATGTAGGCGGCGCGACGCCCGGCCGCCACCCAGACAAGGGCTAACGAGGTCGATAGGACCCGCGGATGGAACTCTCCCGCAAAGCCTTCGGCGTCGAAGAGCCGCGCCGGGGTCGACCAGGGGAACGGGTGGTCGAGGTCGACATCGACGAGATGGCTTCCCGAGTGCGGGCGCAACGGCTCGTCGCGGCCCTCGGTGCGCAGGAACGCGCCCTGCCCCGCCGTCCAGAACACTTCGTCGGCGAACGGGTCGGCGGTCGCCGCCACTGTCACGGCGTCGCCGTCGCGCAGCGCGACGTTGACCGCCACGAACGCGGTGTCGACGGCGAAATTCCTGGTGCCACAGAGTGGATCGACAAACCACGTCCGATCGCTGCGGGCAGAGCCGGTGACGCCCGATTCCTCGGCGACGAACCGGTCGCCCGGACATTCGGTCGCGAGGACGTCGAGGATGGCTTTCTCGGCCGCGATATCGGCCTGCGTGGCGAAATCGTCGCCCTGTTTGGCGTAGCGAGTGAGCGGGCCGTGGAAGGCCGACCGGATCACCGCCGAAGCGACTTCTGTTGCGTGGATTGCGATTTCACTATCTGAGTGGTGCACCGTCTCCAGGCTACGGACCGTGTCGCCGCCCGGCAGGCGAACAGCGGTCTGATCGGCCCGGACACGCAGCGCGCACGGCCCGAGCCAACGCGGAGGTACGCCTATCGGGCCAGATACACGGCGAGCCCGAGTCCGCCGATACCGACGGTCACCCGCAACACACTCGGCGGAATCACTTTCACCACCGGCGGACCACACCAGCCACCTGCCAGCGCACCCGCGCCGAGGGCCAGCGCCGCGCCCCAGTGCACCGGTCCGAAGGCCGCGAAGCCGACCGCGGCGACGAGGTTCGCGATGCCGAGCAGGAAGCTCTTGAGAATCGACGCGCTCCAGATGGATTCGGCGGTGCACAGCATCATCATCGACAGGTAGATCACGCCCGCGCCCGCGCCGAAGTATCCGCCGTACACGGAGGTGAGCAGGATGCCGACCGGCACAATCCAGGGCGCGCTGAGCTCGCCGATATGGTGGCGCACCAGTGGTTGCACCAACAGCGCGATCGACGCCATCGCCACCAGGAACGGCACGACCACCTCGAACGCGCCGTCCGGAGCGACCAGCAGCGCGAGCGCGCCGAGCAGCCCGCCCACGGCCGCCAGCACCGCCCAGCGCACCAGCGTGGGCCCTCGGCCGACGAGTTCACGCCCGGAATTCGCGGTCGCCCCGACACCGACGGCGACCATGGCGACCGTGTTGGTGACATTGGCCGCGACGGGCGGCAGACCGGCGGCCAGCAGCGCCGGATAGGAGACGATCGAGGCCATCCCGGTGACGAAACCGATCAAGCCGGTGAAGAATCCCGCGACGACCAGCAAGGAGAAGTCGAGCGCGGTCACGGACCGACTGTACGGTATGCCCAGTTGGCAGCAATTCCTGGGCCAACCGATACCGAGCCCACATCGCCCACCTGCGCCGGGATCACTCCGACGCGCCGAAGGCCGTGCCAGGATGTCGGAGTGCAGATGACGACTTTCGAGCCGGGCGAACCACCCGTTCGACGTAACCGGCTGGACTCCAACACCGTTGCCCGCCTCGACGACGTCACCACCTTCGCCCAGCTGCTCGACGCGTTAGAGCTGGTCCGCATGGATCATCCCGATGCCAGGATCCTCTGCACGCTCGACGATCTCGGCCAGTGCGCCTACACGAGCATGCACGCCACGCTCGGACTCGTCGAAGGCGAGGGCGGGGTCGTCCACGACGACCCGGACGACCCCGCCGCCACCCACCACGCCGAGAACGCCACGGTCTCGCGCATCGCCGCGCTGCTGGACAACCCGTCCGCCCGCGTTCCGTGGGACGCGCTGCGCGACACCCGCAACGCGTCCGAGGACGAACTCGCCGCGCTCGTCGCCGCCAACCGTTCCCCCGACCGTGTGGTCGACGACGTCGTGCTGATCCAGCGGGTCCCGGTGGACCGTGACGACCTCGCCATCGCCGGTATCCCCAACGGGTACTTCGCCGACGACTGGAGCACCTACGACAACCACACTGTCATCCGCCGCATGGCCACCCACGGCTACCGCCACATCGCCATCGGCGCTTCCCTGCTCGCCTTCGCCCGCCCCACCGCCCCCACCCCCGAGCAAGCCGCTGCCCTGGTCACCGACCTGACCCACCTCTACGGCTCCCCCACCGCCATCGCCTGGCACGAGCTGGCCGTTCTCCTGCCCACCCAGCGCCAGCTCATCCTCGGCTACGCCGAGAACTTCGCCGACGCCCTCACCGCCGATACCGAGGGCGCGGCGGGCCAGCCGTAGGCCGCGGCCCCTGGTAGCGCTATCGCACCGGATCGGGTGTCGACGGCTGCCACGCGCGAGCGGTAGCCGCCGGGGCGACCGTCACGCTCGACCACACCGCCCAGGCCAGCCACACCATGCCGAATCCGGCCGCGATGTGTCCGACGCGCACCAGCGTCGCCGGGAGCAGGAAGGTGAGGCAGAGCACGGACAGGCCCGCGGTGTAGAGGATGGCCGCGCCGCGCGGGACCGCCGCGCTACGCAGCAGCGCTGTGCCGAACAGCAACGTTCCACTCAGCGCGATGACCGCGGTGGCGAGGAAAGCGAATTCGGCCGGGCTGGTGAGCAATTCGTCGACCACCGGCTTGTCCAGATACACCAGCACGAAGTTCATGGCGAAGGCGATACCCGCGAAATAGCCGAAGCCGAGGAATTGCACGACGAAGGCGAGTGCGCCGAAGCGGCCGAGACGCTGGTGCAGCAGCGCGTACAACGCCACCAGCAGTCCGATCCCGAAGGGGACGGCCGCCCCGTTGAGAACCTGGGTGAGCGGTATCTTGCCCGCGGCGATCAGTTCGATCGCGCCCGCCGCCGCGATCGCTCCGCCGCAGACGAAGCCGGAGATGCCGCCCAGTCGCAGTAGTGCTCGTGTGTCCATGTCGAAATCCCTTCTCGATGTCGAGTTCGACGGTAGGAATCCGGTGGTCACGGCGGTAAGTGCCGGGCGACCCATGACCTTCGGCCAAAATTGCCCCGCGACCGTGGCCGTGCGACGAATCCGGCCATACGCTCAGCGAATGCATCGACCGCGCGCACTGACCTGGGTGGCGTGCTTCCTCTACGTCTCCGTGCTGGTCGCCGGGCTCGCCGTCGCCTCGACCGGACCTGTCGACCCTGCCCGGTCCAGCGCGTTCGCCGGGACCCTCCTGCTCGCGGGAGGGCTCGAGATCGCCGCAGGGAGGTTCACTGGGTCCAGGACCCTCGCGATCGCCGGGCTGGTCGTCCGCGCCGTCCTGTACACGGTGATCACCGTGCTCGACAGCAGCGGCAATGCGAAGGTCCTGTTCGTCTTGCTGCCGCTCACTGCCTATTTCACCGTCGGACACCGTGTCGCCTACACACTCGCCGGTGGCGGTCTACTCCTCGCCGGGATCATCGTCCTCGGGCGACCGGCGCTGCGAACGAATCCCGAAGCGCTCTCGGATCTGCTGATGTTCACGATCGGCGTCGTTTTCGCCCTCGCGATCGCGGTGATCGCCGAACGCGAGGAAACCGGGCGGCGGCGCGCGGAAACACTGCTCACCGAACTGTCCGACGCGCACGCCCGGCTCCGGGAATACGCCGACCAGGCAGTCTCCCTCGCGACCGTCGCCGAACGAACCCGGGTGGCCCGCGATATCCATGACAGCGTCGGCCACCATCTCGTGGTTACCGCGATCCAACTGGAGAAATCGGCCGCCTACCGGTCGTTGGACGCCGATATCGCCGACCGGGCGCTCGCCGAGGGGCGTCATTCCACGCGCCTGGCGCTCGACGAGGTACGGCGCGCGGTCGGCACCCTGCGCGCCGACGACACACAGTTCACCCTCGCCACCGCGTTGCGAGCGCTCGCGATCCGGCTCGACGACACCGGCTTCGCCGTGTCCCTCGACCTCACCGGCACCGAGGACGCCGTCGGCGAGCCTGTCCGCCTCGCCCTGTATCTCGCCGCGCAGGAAGCACTCACCAACGCGCGCCGCCATTCCGGCGCCACCGCGGTGGCGGTCCGGGTCGACCTGACACCGGCCACCGGCGTCCTCGACATCGCCGACAACGGAACAGGTTTCGCGCCGGGCACGGTCGAGGGGCAGGGGCTCACCGGAATGCGTGAACGGCTCGATCTGGTCGACGGCGAGGTGCGAATCACCTCCAGCACCACAGGAACTCGTCTGCTCGTCAGGATCCCGGTGGTGGCGCGATGATCGGACACGATGCCGGTATTCCTGCGCCGAAGGTCCGCGTGCTGATCGCCGACGATGAGCGTCTCGTCCGCGAAGGGATCGCCGCGCTGCTCGCCTTGCAGTCCGGTATCGACGTAGTCGGCACGGCCGAAAGTGGCGCCGAGGCAGTCGAATCGACTGGCGCGCTGACACCTGATGTGGTCCTGATGGACGTGCGGATGCCCGGAATGGACGGCGTCGAGGCAGCCGCTCTCGTGCGCGGCCGGGCGACGGTGCTGATGCTCACCACCTTCGACGACGACGGCTATATCGTCGCGGCCCTGCGCGCGGGCGCCTCCGGATACCTGCTCAAAGACCTCCCCGCCGCCGAACTCGCCCAGGCGATCCGCCTCGCGCACGCGGGCGTCGACCAGTACTCCGCCGCCGTCACCGCGCGCCTGGCCGCCATGGTCCGATCCCGCACACCACGCCCCACCGTCGAGCTCACCGGTCGCGAAACCGAGGTCCTTCGTCTGCTCGCCACCGGCGCCGCCAACCGCGAGATCGCCCGGTCCCTCTACCTCAGCGAGGGCACCGTCAAGAACCACATCTCGAGCATCCTGAACCGTCTCGGCGTGCGTGACCGCACCCAGGCCGCCATCTACGCACACGAGCAGGGCCTCCTCTGAAACGCCCGCGCCCGGGTTCAGGTCAGGGCGTTCACCATGCGCGCGGCGAGCACCCGGGTTCGGTCGAACGGCGCCGCGCTCACGGCGGGCGTGCCGATCACCGAGCGCAGCGCGCCGAGGCCGATCAGCAGGGCGCCGATCAGCTCCGCGCGTAGTTCCGCGTCGGGTCCGTCGAGCCGGTCGGCGAATTCACGCAGGTAGCCGTCGCAGAGTTGGGCGCGCAATTGATCGCGCACATCGTCGTGACCGGCCGATCGGAGCATGGCCAGGAGCGGGTGTTCGCCGCCGTAGCGCGACCAGTCCTGGTACACGACATCGTGGAGCAGGGCGTCGGCGATGCTGACGACCGGGCGGTGCGGATCGGCGGCCACTCCGGTGGGGATCTCCAGGTGCATCGCCTCGGCGTAGAGCCCCTTCTTGGAACCGAAGTAGCGCGACACCAAGGCGGGATCGACCCCGACCTCAGCGGCGATCTCGCGCAGTCCGGTGCCGTCGAAACCCTGCGCCGCGAAGCGGATTCGTGCGGCGTCGAGCAGCGCGGCGCGGGTGGCCGCGCGGTCGCGGCGACGGGGTTCGGCTTTCGGTTCCATGAAGTCATGCTAAGTCATCAGATGTTGACTTGGTGGCGCGTTCGTTTCTAGCCTCGACATATCGGCCGATGACACAGTCCAGAGTGATTCGAGGAGAACGGGATTCGATGCGCACATATGTCATCACCGGCGGCACCGACGGCATGGGCAAAGGGCTCGGCCTACATTTTCTGCGACGCGGCGACCGGGTGATCGCGATCGCCAGCGGCGCGACGAAAGGCGAGGCGTTCGGCCGGGCGGCCGCCGCGATCGGCGCAGGCGAGCGCGCGGTGTTCCTGCGAGCAGATCTGAGCACCCTGACGGGAATGCGGGACACTCTTGCCCGGGTCACCGCGCTGGCCGGTACCGTCGACGGCCTCGTCTTCGGCGCCCAGCGCTTCCGGCCACGGCGCGAGGTCACCGAGGACGGCACCGAGTTCACCTTCGCGCTGCACTACCTGAGCCGATTCGTTCTCGGACACGGTCTCGTCGATGCGCTGGAACGCGCGGATACCCCGGTCATCATGAACATCTGTGGCCCCGGCGGCTTTCCCGGCCGCATCCACTGGGACGACCTGACCCTGCGCGAGGGCTACACCGGCATGCGCGCCGCCATGCAGGCCTCACGCGCCAATGACCTGCTCGGCGTCGCCTTCCCGCACCGCCACCCGAACACCCGCACCCGCTACGTGCTCTACAACCCGATGATGGTGCGGACCGCGATGGCCGACCCGCTGCCCGCACCCCACCGGATACTGGCCAAGGCCGCCGGATTCGTTGTCGGCCGATCGGTCGATCAAGCGGTCCCGCCGATCGCCCAGCTCCTCGACGAGCCACCCGCCGATCAGGTGACCGCCTTCCGGCGCCGGACCCGGCTCCCCCTCACACGCAAGGACTTCGACCCGGACAACGCGATCCGCCTCGACACCCTGACCACCGAGCTCGTCCAGCGCTGAGTCGACGCACGAGAATGCCTCGGCGGGCGT